>NZ_JBRIQO010000024.1:0-179162 GCF_052983175.1 Streptosporangium sp. G12
TCGGCCTCCACCCGGATCGCTCCGGTGGTGAACCGGCACGAGGAAACGGCGCGGTGCTTGGACTTGAACCGGGGAAACCCGATCTTCGGCCCCTTACGGGTGCTGTTGCGGGAGGCCGACCAGTTCCTCAACGCCCGTACCACCCCGTCCAAGCCGCTGTTGTACGCCTCTTTGGAGTTGTCGGCCCACCACGGGGCGATGACCTCTTTGGAGGCGTTCCAGGCGCGGCGCAGGCCATACAGCGACCACGGCACCTCGGTCAGCATCTCATCGGCGATGTCGTAGGACTGCTCGGCCGCACGCTGATCCATCGCGGCCTTGATGCGGGCCAGGCCCCAGTTGAAGGCGAACCGGGACGCGCCGCAGTGGGAGGCGAGCAGGCGCGCCTGCTCGGGGGTGGGGTCCAGGGCGTAGCGGTAGGCCTGGTGGACCCGCATCAACCCTCCCCGTCACGGTACGTCATTGACCGTTAACGTAACGTAGGAGTCATGATCAATGACTACCCGATCGGCGAAGAGACAGACGCCCGCCTCGGTAGCGCATGAAGCCGTAGAGGGAGCCGGTGGTCTTGTCAGCCGTGGCGGTGTCGGTGGCGTCGATCTGGATCTCGTAGCCGCCCGCGACCGCCGAGGTGGGGTCGGTGGAGGCGGGCAGGTCGATGAAGACGCCTCCGCCGAAGAGACGCAGGCCTACCCCATGGTGGTTGCGTCGTGCGAGGCGACGGGATCGACGTCTGGGCCAGGATCAGCCGTCCGACCTTACAGGCGGGCACGGGCCAGGCGCCTTCCCGATACCACCGGTAAGCGGTGATCGGGTGGACACCCTGTGCCTTAACCCACTCTTTCAAGATCACTCACGTGTACTGATACCTGCTCCACCACCAACTGCTTCCAACCCCATGTCGCCTGGCTGTCACCCGGCCCTCGATCCGGACCGTGAGCCGGGTGCCCGGACCGCCGATCGCCCGGAACGCCGCTCGGAACAGGGCTCAGAACAGGGCGCTGGCCAGGTTCCTGCGGGCCCTGCCGATGGAGGGGTCGTCACCGGGGAGCGTGTCGAACAGTCCGAGCAGGTGCACCCTGGCCGTGTCGCGGTCGGCGCCCGAGGTGCGGCGCACCACGTCGACGAGCCGGTCGAAGGCCTTGTCCACCTCGCCGGAGAGCATCTCGAAGTCGGCGGCCAGGAGCTGGGCCTCGATGTCGGCGGGGTCGGCCAGGCGGCTCTGCAGGCCGGCCGGGTCGACGTCCTGGGTACGGCGGATCAGGCCGAGGCCGGCCAGGCCCAGCTTGGCGTCCTGGTCGTTCGGCGAGCGGGCCAGCAGCCGCTCGTACGCGGCCACCGCGCCGTCGAGGTCACCGGCGTCGATGGCCTGCTCGGCGGCGAGCACGTCCGGGTCGACCGGGGGTTCCTGCGGCTGCTGCTCCTCCGCCCCGTTCGCGGCCTCCTCACCGGGGGGCGGGAGGTACTGGGCCAGTGCCTCCATCAGCTGCGACAGCCAGTCGCGCAGCTGCGGCTCGGTGGCGATGCCCGGGACGACGGCCACCGGCTGCCCCTGGAAGATCGCGTACAGGGCGGGCACGTTCTGCACCCGGAGCGCCTGCGCGATCTGCGGGCTGAGCTCGACGTCGACCCTGGCCAGGACCCACCGGCCGGTGTTCTCCGCGGCCAGTTTCTCCAGAAGCTGGCTGTACTGCTTGGCCTGCTCGGCACGGGTGACGGTGAGCTCCAGCAGCACGAGGCCGTTCATGGAGCGTTCGACGACCTCGGTCGCGAAGTTGGCGTCGTCGATGTCGATGACCGGCGCCGGAACACCGCCGGTTCCCTGCGCGGTGGTCTCCCGCCGCGCCTGTGCCTCGAGTGCCTGCTTGCGGGCGCCGAGATCGACGGCGCCGTAGAGCGATCCGGGTCGAGTGAAGTCCGCTGGGCTCATGACTCCAATCCTGCCGTATCCCGGTCGATGCCCCGACGCGCCACCGCTAGAAGCGGGCCGGTTCGGTGTAGACGCCCCATTCGTCGCGCAGCGCGTCGCAGATCTCGCCCAGCGTGGCCTCGGCCCTGGCCGCGTCGAGCATGGCGGGGATCATGTTGCCCTCACCCTTGGCGACCTGCACCATCGTGGCCAGGGCTGCGTCCGCGGCCGCCTGGTCGCGGGTGGCGCGGCGCTCGGCCAGGACGCGGTTCTGCTCGCGCTCGACCTCATGACTGACCCGGAGGATCTCCAGCGGCTCGTCGATGGAGGCCGTGTGGCAGTTCACCCCGACGATCCTCTTCTCGCCCTTCTCCAGCTTTCGCTGGTAGTCGAAGGCCGCCTCGGCGATCTCGGACATGAACCAGCCGTCCTCGATGCCGCGCAGGATGCCCGAGGTCATCGTGCCGTCCGAGCCCATCTCCCTGATCCTCGTGAAGATCGCCTCGGCCTCGGCCTCCAGCCGGTCGGTCAGCGCCTCCACGTACCAGGAGCCGCCGAGCGGGTCGGCGACGTTGACGATCTCGGTCTCCTCCATGAGCACCTGCTGGGTGCGCAGCGCGATCTCCGCCGCCTTCTCGGAGGGCAGCGCGAGGACCTCGTCGAGCGCGTTGGTGTGCAGCGAGTTGGTGCCGCCGAGCACCGCCGCGAGCGCCTCGACCGCGGTGCGCACCACGTTGTTGTACGGCTGCTGCGCGGTCAGCGACACACCGGCCGTCTGGGTGTGGAAGCGCAGCCACTGGGCCTTGTCGGTCTTCGCGCCGTAGACGTCGCGCAGCCACCGCGCCCAGATCCGCCGGGCGGCCCTGAACTTCGCGATCTCCTCGAAGAAGTCGATGTGCGCGTCGAAGAAGAAGGACAGGCCCGGGGCGAAGACGTCGACGTCCAGGCCGCGCGACAGGCCCAGTTCCACGTAGCCGAACCCGTCGGCCAGGGTGAAGGCCAGCTCCTGGGCGGCCGTGGACCCGGCCTCGCGGATGTGGTAGCCGGACACGCTGAGCGGCTTGTACGCGGGGATCTCGGTGGCGCAGAACTCCATCAGGTCGCCGATCAGCCGCAGGTGCGGTTCGGGGGCGAACAGCCACTCCTTCTGCGCGATGTACTCCTTGAAGATGTCGGTCTGCAGGGTCCCGTTGAGCTTCCCGAGGGGCACCCCCTGCCGTTCGGCGGCGACGACGTACATGCAGAAGATCGGGACGGCCGGGCCGCTGATCGTCATCGAGGTGGTGGTGTCGCCGAGCGGGATGCCGTCGAAGAGCAGGTCCATGTCCAGCGCGGAGTCGATCGCCACGCCGCAGTGGCCGACCTCGCCGAGCGAGCGCGGGTCGTCGGAGTCGCGGCCCATCAGCGTCGGCATGTCGAAGGCCACGCTCAGCCCGCCGCCGCCCGCGCCGAGGATCATCTTGTAGCGCTCGTTGGTCTGCCTGGCGTTGCCGAACCCGGCGAACTGCCTGATGGTCCACGCCTTGCCCCGGTAGCCGGTGGGGTGCAGACCGCGCGTGAACGGGTACTCGCCGGGCCAGCCGATGCGCTCCATGCGCGGATCGCCGCCCTCGGGCCCGTAGACCGGCTCCACGTCGATCCCGGAGAGGGTGCGGAACTCCGCCTCGCGCTTGCGCGCCCCGTCGAACCGCGCCTGCCAGCGAGCCCGTCCCGCCTCGATCCGCTCAGCGTCCATGGCCAACTCCCTTGTACGGCATGTGGCTTCTTATCCGGCTTGTGGCCTCATGCAGATACTAGGACGTCCTATTAATTCTTGGCCAGGCGTACGGCCGCGCGCTGCGGGGGACCGCTGCCGGAGACGTGAGGCGGCGCCGGGGACTGGACCGAGGAGAGCGGGGTCGCGAGGAACGAGCGGCCTCGTTCGACGAGGGAAGGAGCCGGGTAAGAGCGGCCTCACCGCGACGCGCAGCGTCGCCTTCAGCCCGTGAGGCCGCGCCGGGGACTGGACCGAGGAGAGCGGGGTCGCGAGGAACGAGCGGCCTCGTTCGACGAGGGAAGGAGCCGGGTAAGAGCGGCCTCACCGCGACGCGTCGCCTTCAGTACTGGAAGTCGCCGGCGGCCACGCGGAGGGTTCTGAACAGGTCGAACATCTGGTCCAGCTTCGTCTCGTCGTACATGGGCAGGGCGAAGTCGGCGTCCATCAGGTCGGCGGTCGCCCGGCGGACGGTCTCGCGGCCCCGGTCGGTGATCTCGGCGAGCACGCCCCGGCCGTCGCGGGGGTTGGGCATGCGCCGCACCAGACCGGCACGTTCC
This sequence comes from Streptosporangium sp. G12, assembly GCF_052983175.1. NCBI lineage: Bacteria > Bacillati > Actinomycetota > Actinomycetes > Streptosporangiales > Streptosporangiaceae > Streptosporangium > Streptosporangium sp. G12. The sequence goes on from NZ_JBRIQO010000024.1 coordinate 4,223, forward strand.
AGGCGGCTCACGGTGTTGGTCACGCTCGTGGGGTGGACCATCAGGCGCTCGCCGATCTTGGAGAGCGGCAGCGCCCCCGTCCTGCTGAAGGTCAGCAGCACCAGCGCCTCGTACCGGGCGAAGGTCAAGTCATGCGGTTTGAGCAGCGTGTCCAGTTGCGACAGCAGGATCTGGTGCGCTCTCATGATCGATGTGACGGCGGCCATGGCCGAGGAGGGCCCGAAGTGAACGCGCCATGTCTCCGCGGCACGTTCGATGGGGTCAAACGGGAGATTCAGCTGACCTGTAACCACAGGGCTACGGTAGCGCGGCCTCATCCCGGTTCGCCCATATACGTAGAGTCACCGGACTGATGGCTTCACCAAGAACCCGGACGCCAAACGTCACGCTCCGTTATGGTTCCCACATCGAATGGTGAGGCCGTGGCCAAGTGGCCACGATGACTCAGTCCGGCCTGCGGGGGACGCGAGCCGGACCGGTGCCGAGGGGACCGGCGTCCGCACATTCACGGCACGGGGGGTGCTTGATGAACGACAACTTGACGGCGTTCGAACGCCGGACGGACTTCGGCTACACCGACACGGCGTGGGTTCTCACCACGCCGGCCGGTGCGTGAGCACAGGGGCGTTTCACGCGAGGAACTCCAGCAGAGCGGGCTGATGGCCGTCGCCATCCTGCTCGTGCTCGGGGTGGTCGCGGCGTGGAGCGTCCTGGTTCCCGGTGTCAGCGCGTGGGAGAACATCGTCGTCGCGGTGATCGGCTCGCTCCGGCTGACCGGCCCGGTGGCGGCCGCGTTCGCCGCCTGGGTGGCGGTGCGCAGGCGGCGCGGGACACGCGGGCGGTCGATGACGCCGTGGCAGGCGGTGCGGGCGCCACTCGCGATCCTGGTGGTGTCGGGGGGCGCGTTCACCGCCACCGTCGTGGTCCTGGCGGTCAGAACCATGATCACGGAGCAGGCCGGGCGGCTGCTGCCCAGCGGCCTGGTGATGGGCGCGGCCGGACTGGCGCTGTACGTCGTCATCGGCTGGGTGGTCGGCTGGCTGCTGCCGTGGACGATCACCCCGGTCCTGGCCGGGCTCGGCTGCTACAGCCTGTTCACCTGGCTGTGCCAGGGGCCGGCCTGGGGCGACCGGCTCGCCCCCGCGACGCGGGAGCCGTACGACCCGTTCCAGGGGCTGAACGCGGCGGCGTTCACCGACCAGACGCTCTGGCTGGTGGGGATCAGCTCGGCGCTGCTGCTCGGCTGGGCGGCGGTCGTGACGCGCCAGGCCCTGGTGCTGGCCGCCGCGCTGATCGCGGTGCTGGCCGCGGGGACCGGCATGGCCCGGCTGTTCACCGAGCAACAGCCGGTCTCGGCCCAGCAGGTCGTCTACAGCTGCCAGGAATGGCCGATCATGGTCTGCGTGCACCCGGGGATGCGCGCCGGCCTGCCCGAGCTGAGCGCGGAGTTCATCAAGATCGCGTCCCGGCTGGCGGGGACGCCCGGGGAGTTCTCCCGGGTGGAGCAGCACCCACGGCGCGACACCACCCCGGTCGCCGCGGGCGTGATCGCGATCCACGTCGACGACCTGGCGGCCGGGTTCGCCGAGAAGGCGGCCGACGAGTTCGTCGACGGCCTGGCCGCCCGGTGCGACGCCACCCCCGCGGCGGGCTACCGCGACATCGTGGCCGCGTGGCTGCGCGGCGAGCCTCTGCCCGGCGGACCGCTCCCGGAACACCGCTACGCCGCGGCGTGGTTCTCCGGCCTCACGGACGTCCAGCGGCGCGACTGGCTCCGGCTCTACTACGCCGACTTCACCGGCTGCCGGCTACAAAGCACTCACTTCGGGGGCCAGGCAGGGCAGACCTCTCAGACAGGGCAGACCGGGCAGGGGGCGGGGGGCGCCTCGACCGGCCCCGAACCCCGGCCCGGCACCGGCCACCAGGCACCCGGCGGACCCCCGTCCCCGGGAGCGAGCACCCTGGACGGCCCCTGGCGCGTCCCCTTCGCCGAAGGCGGCGCGCTCCCGTCGCCACGGGGATAGGAAGATCGGCATAGGCTCCGCGTGAGAAGGTCATCGTCCGGGGAAGGAGAGCGCTGTGAAAGCCTCCCAAGAAGCTCCGCCCGCGGCGCCCCAGGCGGCCCGACGCGGGCGCGGCTGGCGTTTCCTCGCCGGGCTGCTCGTCGTCGTCGTCCTTCTCGTCGTGGGCGCCCGCCTCACCTGGTCGTGGCTGAACCCGTTCGGCGAGGAGACGGTCGATCGCAGCCAGCCGGTGCTGCTGGAGTCCATCCACAACCTCAGCCGCTTCGAGGCCGCCACCGGCAACTTCCAGGTCGTGGTCGACCTGGAGAAGGACGCGGCCTTCCTGCCCGACGCGGTCAAGGGCAGCCGGACGCTCTTCGTCGGAGCCGGCGGCGTCGACGCCTACGTCGACTTCGGCGGCATCGCCGGCAACGCCCTGACGGTCTCCCCCGACCGTACCGAGGTCACGGTGAAGCTGCCCCGCGCCCAGCTGGAGAAGCCGAATCTCGACAACAAGCGCTCGTACGTCTACGCCCAGCAACGCGGTCTCTTCGACCGGGTCGAGGACCTGCTGTCCTCCTCCCCCGCCGACCAGCGGGAGCTCTACATGCTGGCCGAGAGGAAGATCGCCGAGGCCGCCCAGGCCAGCGACCTGCGCAACCGGGCCGACCAGAACACCAAGATCATGCTTGAGGGCCTGCTGAAGGGTCTCGGCTTCGAGAAGGTCACCGTCAAGTTCGCCGACGAGACCTGAGCCCCGGTGTCCGAGCCCCGGCACACGGGTTCGGACACCGGAACGCGGACCTCGCTCAGCCCGCGGCGGCCAGGAGCTCGTCCGCCGCGGTGTAGGGGTCGAGTCCCGCGTCCAGGACGCGGGTGGCGAGGGCGTCGAGGCGCCGGTCGCCGTGCAGGTGGGCGAAGCGGGAGCGCAGGGTGGTGAGGGCGATCGCCTCGATCTCGTCCCTCGCCCTGGCGTGGCGGCGGCGGACGAGCTCGCCCGACGCCTCCAGATAGGCCAGGTGGTCGTCAAGGGCGCCGACCACCTCCTCGCCCCCCTCGCCCCGGTAGGCCACGGTCTGCACGATCGGCGGCCTCCAGGGCCGCTCGACCAGGGCGATCATGTTGCGGAGCTCGCGGACGGTTGCCTGGGCGCCCTCGCGATCGGCCTTGTTCACCACGAACACGTCGGCGATCTCCAGGATGCCCGCCTTGGCCGCCTGGATGCCGTCGCCCATCCCGGGGGCGAGCAGCACGACGGTGGTGTCGGCCATCGAGGCGATGTCCACCTCCGCCTGGCCGACCCCGACGGTCTCGACGAGGATGACCTCGCAGCCGGCCGCCTCCAGGACGCGCAACGCCTGGGGCGTGGCCCACGACAGCCCTCCCAGGTGCCCCCGGCTCGCCATCGACCTGATGAACACGTCCGGGTCGGTGGCGTGGTCCTGCATCCGGACCCGGTCGCCCAGCAGCGCGCCGCCGGTGAACGGCGAGGACGGGTCGACGGCGAGCACGCCGACCCTCAAGTCCCGCTTGCGGAACGCGTGGACCAGCATGCCGGTCGAGGTGGACTTGCCGACGCCGGGAGAGCCGGTGAGCCCGATGATCCGGGCCCGGTGCGGCCGGTCCGCGCAGAGCAGCCCGGTGATCTCCCGCAGTCGCGGGGAGCCGTTCTCGACCATGGAGATCAGCCGGGCCACGGCCCGCGGCCTTCCCTCCCTGGCCATCGCGACCAGGTCGGAGACCTCCGCGGTCATGCCGAGGGGACGCGGATGATCAGGGCGTCGCCCTGCCCGCCACCACCGCAGAGACCGGCCGCGCCGAGACCGCCGCCCCTGCGCCTGAGCTCGTGGGCGAGGGTGAGCACGATGCGGGCGCCTGAGGCGCCGATCGGGTGGCCGACGGCGATGCCGCCGCCGTTGACGTTGATCCTGTCGAGGGAGACGCCGAGCTCCTTGGCCGACTGGAGGACGACCTGCGCGAAGGCCTCGTTGATCTCCAGCAGGTCGAGGTCGCCGACCGAGAGTCCCTGCTTGCCGAGGGCGTGCTTGATCGCGTTGGCGGGCTGCGACTGGAGCGAGTTGTCGGGCCCGGCGACGTTGCCGTGGGCGCCGATCTCGGCCAGCCAGTCGAGGCCGAGCTCCTCGGCCTTGGCCCTGGACATCACGACCACCGCGCAGGCGCCGTCGGAGATCTGCGAGGCCGACCCGGCGGTGATCGTGCCGTCCTTGGCGAACGCGGGCCGCAGCCGCGACAGGATCTCGACGGTGGTGTCCCCGCGCACACCCTCGTCGGCGGAGAAGACCACCGGCTCGCCCTTGCGCTGCGGGATGGCCACCGGCACGATCTCGTCGTCGAGCGTCCCGTTCTTGATCGCGGCCGCGGCGAGCTCGTGGGAGCGGGCGGAGTACGCGTCCTGCTCCTCGCGGGTGAGGCCGAGGCGCGCGTTGTGCCGCTCGGTGGACTCGCCCATGGCCACCTGGTCGTAGGCGTCGGTGAGGCCGTCGAAGGCCATCGAGTCGACGATGCCGGCGGAGCCGTACTTCACGCCCCTGCGCAGGCCGGGCAGCAGGTGCGGGGCGTTCGACATGGACTCCATGCCGCCCGCGACCACGATGTCGAACTCGCCGGCGCGGATGAGCTGGTCGGCCAGGGCGATGGCGTCCAGGCCGGAGAGGCAGACCTTGTTGATCGTCAGGGACGGCACGGTCATCGGGACGCCCGCCTTGACGGCGGCCTGGCGGGAGGGGATCTGACCGGCGCCCGCCTGGAGCACCTGCCCCATGATCACGTACTGCACCGCCTCGGGGGCGACGCCGGAACGCTCCAGCGCGGCCTTGATGGCGATGCCGCCGAGTTCGGCGGCCGACAGGCCGGACAGCGAGCCGAGCAGTCTTCCGATGGGCGTACGAGCTCCGGCGACGATGACGGAACCAGACATAAGTGGAGCCTCCCTGGCGGGCTTGGGGCGACTTTGCCACCATACCCATGAGTACATCAGCGATCGCCATGGAGGATGTCCCTATGTTCATGCGCATCGATCATGTGGGAATCGCCTGCCACGACCTTGAGGAGAAGATCGCTTTGTTCGAGCGGATCTTCGAGCTCACGGTGGTGGCCCGCGAGGTGAACACCGAGCAGGGAGTGAAGGAGGCCATGCTGCACATCGCCGACGGCGAGGGCGGTGGATCTTATATCCAGCTCCTCGAACCGCTCGGCCCCGACACGCCGGTCGGCAAATTTCTCGCGAAGCGCGGGGAAGGTGTTCATCATGTCGCCTTCGGCGTCCCGGACGTCGTGCAGGCCCTGGAGAAGATCGGCGACAGGGGTGTCCGCCTCCTCGACAAGCAGCCGCGCCACGGATCCCTGGGCTCCTCGATCGCTTTTCTTCACCCCAAAGACGTCGGGGGAATGCTCACCGAACTCGTGCAGGCCGCGGAAAGGCAAGCCGAGGTCACGCCGAATGCAAGAAACGCTGATACGTAACAAGTCACGCATAAAGCCGGACGAGACCGCCAACTCGGCACCGGCGGAGTACGCTGGCGTACCACCGGACGTGGATCCCGCCCCGGCTCCCGCTTCGGATGCCTGAAACCCCCGTCCGGCCCGTGTAGCCGTCTCGACAACCCAGGATCGAGCCTCCATGCAGTCCGACATCGACGCCCAGCTCAACAACTTCTTTGAAGACGCCCCCGCTCGGGAATTCGACGTGGTGCTCCGTGGCTATGACCGGCACCAGGTCCACGACCACCTGAAGCAGCTCGACAGCGAGCTCCGGCAGTCCCGGGAGCAGGTTCAGGGCCTGCAGCGGGATCTGTCCGACTCCCAGCGCCAGCTTCAGGAGCAGGAGCGCCCGACCTACTCGGGGCTCGGCGCCCGCATCGAGCAACTGCTCCGCCTGGCGGAGGAGCAGGCGACCGAGCTGGTCCAGGCGGCCAGGTCCGAGGCGAACGAGATCAAGGCGGCGTCCAAGGTCGAGGCCGCCGACCTGCGCGCCGCCGCCGAGAACGAGGCGGCCGAGAAGCGCGCCCTCGCCACCCGCGAGGTCGACGAGATGCGCACCAGCGCGGAGCGCGAGGCCGAGGAGATCCGCTCGACGGCCCGCCGCGAGGCCGACGAGCTGACCGCCACCACCGAGCGCGAGGTCTCCAAGCTGCGCGCCACCGCCGACCACGAGGTGGCCGAGAAGCGCGCCGACTCCGAGCGTGAGATCGCCAAGCTGCGCACCACCACCGAGCGCGAGGTGGCCCAGCTGCGCGCCTCGACCAAGCGCGAGCGCGACGAGGTCCTCACCACCGCCAAGCGCCAGGCCGACGAGATGCGCGCCCAGGCCCAGCGGGTGCTCGAGGAGTCCGAGGCCAAGCGGGCCCAGGACGAGGCGGAGTTCGAGATCCAGCTCGCCGCCAGGCGCGAGGAGGCCGAGCGCCAGGAGGCCGAGCGCCACGCCAACGCGCAGGCCGCGGCCCAGCAGCTGACGGCCACCGCCGAGCAGCGGGCGGCCACCGCCGAGCAGCGGGCCACCAAGGCCACGCAGCAGGCCGAGCAGACCCGCCGCGAGGCCGACACGCACGCCAAGCAGCTGCTGGCCAACGCGCGCAAGAACGCCGACCAGGTCGTCTCCGAGGCCAAGGCGAGCGCCGAGTCCATCGTCTCCGAGGCGAAGGCCGAGTCCGAGCGCAGCCGCTCGGTCGCCCAGCGCCAGGTCGACGAGCTGACCCGTCAGCGCGACAGCATCACCAGCCACCTCGCGCAGCTGCGCCAGCTGCTCGGTGGCGCGCCGCTCCCGGCCGCCGAGCCGGAGCCCGCGATCGCCGCGGCACCGCCGAAGCCGGCCATCCCCGCCGCCGCCAACGGCGCCGAGAAGCCGGTTCCCGCGCCCGCCAGGGCCGAGACGAAGGACGACGACGCGGAGTGGTGGCAGGAATAGGCGGCCGCTGACTCCGGGGCGTTGGCGACGGCTACCAGAGAGCCTGGCGACCTTCACGGTCGCCGGGCTCTTCCTGTCTCACCGCCGCCCCGCCAGGCCGTCCATGCCTGTGACGCCGCCACGGCGCGGCGATCGCGCCGCTCATCCGCGAGGTGGCGATCCCCTCATCCGCGAGGTGACGACCCCCCGGCGAGCCCGGCGACGAAGCCGGACACCGCCCGGTTGAACGCCTCGGGCTGCTCGACCGCGCTGAGGTGACCGGCCTTCTCGATCACGGCGAGCCGCCCGTCGGGCACGGCCTCGACCATCGCCTCCGCCTCGGCGAGCGGGGCGATCTCGTCCTCCTCACCCACGATCACCAGAACGGGCGTCTTGAGCGCCCGCAGCGTGTCGAAGGAGTCGGGGCGGCCCGCCATGGCCCGCTGCGCCCAGGCGACGGCCGTCGGCGGGGCCGACTGGACCAGCCCGCGCACCCGGCCGAACACCATCGCCCTGCGCCGCACGGTGGTCTGCCCGACCAGCCCGGGAAGCACCTCCCGCAGCAGGACGGACGTGCCCTCCTCCAGCACCGCGGCGGCGATCCGCTCGCGGTTGGACCTGGCGGCCTCCGGGTCGGCCCCCGCCTTGGTGCCGGCGAGGATCACCCCCAGCAGCCGGTCGGGGTGGCGGCGGCACAGGGCCATCGTCACGTAGCCGCCCATGGACAGCCCGCCGACGACCGCGCGGTCCACGCCCTCGCGGTCCAGCAGGCGTACGACGTCGTCGGCCATCACGTCGAGGGAGGGCTCGTCCTCGCCCAGCACCGAGCCGCCGAAACCGCGCAGGTCGGGGGTGATGACCTTGCAGACCGTGGACAGCCCCTCCCGCTGGGCCAGCCACATGGCCGACGAGAGGGGGAACGCGTGAAGGAGGACGACCGGAAGCCCCTCTCCCGCCGACCGTGTGTACAGCTGCACGCCGTCCACCGTATTCCCGGGGTCCCCTCCTGGCACCCCCGGTTCCACAACCGTTTATGACGTTGTGGTAACTCCGCCGTCAACGAACGGGACCCGCCCGGCGATACGGCGACGAAGATCCCGTGAGAGGTCCGAACCGGACAGGCTCCTAGGCGTCCGGGACCTCGGTGGGCAGGGGGTGGGCGGCCGGATTCACCCGCAGGACGATCCGGTCGAGGACGATGCGCACGTACGGCTCGCCGACCCACAGGTGCTTGGCGTCGTCGACACCGACGACCTCGGCCTGGGGCACCCTGGCGAAGCGCTCGCGGGCCTGCTCGGGACGCAGGTAGTCGTCGAACTCCGGGATCATCGCGGTCAGCGGCCGGCCGAACTCCGCCCACGCGTCGAGGTCGGCGTCGGTGGCCCGGTGCAGCGGCGGGGAGAGCAGGATCGCGCCCTCCACCAGCGGGTCGCGGCCCCACTTGAGCGCCAGCTCGGTGCCGAAGGACCAGCCGAGCAGCCAGACCCGGGGCAGGTCGTGGAAGTCGGCGTACTCCAGGGCGGCGGCGACGTCGAGGTGCTCGTCCTCGCCCCCGCCGAAGGCGCCCTGGGAGGTGCCCCGCTCCGAGGTGGTGCCGCGCGTGTTGAAGCGCAGCACGGCCAGGTCGGCGAGGGCGGGCAGCCGGTTGGCCGCCTTCTTGTAGACGTGGCTGTCCATCATGCCGCCGTGGGTGGGCAGCGGGTGCAGGCAGACCAGCGTGGCCACCGGGGGCCGGTCGGCGGGAAGGGCCAGCTCGCCGACGAGCGTCAGGCCGTCGCCGGTGTGCAGCTCGATCGGCTCCCTGCGCGCGGGCAGCACCGTAGAGGCCCGAATCTCCATGTCTCTCCTCGAATCCGCTTCGGCCGGCCGACGTCAGCGCCGGTCGTGGCCAGTCGTGCCGGTCGTGGCCGGCCGGTCAGTATCTGCTTCGGCCGGGACCGCGCCTGACCCGGTTGCGCCAGCACGCGGTGTGCCAGTGCCTGCGCTCGTCCTCCCCGCCCTGCCAGGCGGGCCAGCTGACCAGGTGCGGCAGGCCTGGCCTGATCTCCTGGTCGCAGCCGGGGCAGCGGTAGACCTTGTCCGCCGCGCCGCCGGTGACCCGGCGCACCTGCCAGTCGCCGTCGGGCCACTCCTCGGTACGGTCGAGGCCGGGCACGAAGCCGCCGACGGGACGGGAGTGTCCCCGGTTGCCGCCTCGGTCGAAGGGGTCGGCGCGGCGGGCCTTGCGGGGGCTCACGGCAGGTCTCGGATGCTCCGGACCCACGCGGCGCCGAGGTCGTCCGTCCCGGTCCCATCGGGTGTCCCGGTCACCTCGACCGCCTCAAAAGTGCTCGTCATCGCTCTCCCACCCTGCCCGCCAGGTCCGCCCCACATGGCGGACCGCCCTTTCCGGCATCGCAACAGTCTCCCAGAGAGGTACCGACTACCCCAAAAGCCGGTCGGGTGACCGAGGAGCAGACAGAAAGTACTTGAATCAGAGTTGAGTAGTAATTACCATTTGAGGATGTGAGCGGAGGAGGAGACGTGAAGGACGAGATGACACCGGAGGAGGCCCTGCGGCGGATCGCCGAGGTCGACCGGCGGACCAGGCGGCCGGCGCGCGTCGTCGGCCTGCTCTACGCGGTCGTCGGTCTGGGCACGATCGTCTACTGGCCCGTCATGTTCCTCGGCCCCGCCTGGTCGCGGGTCACGGCCGGGGTGGCGTGGATCGTGCTGACCGTCCTGTTCGTCGGATACCTCGGCGGCATGAGGGTCCAGGACCCGGAGGTCACCTGGGCCAACAGGTCGAACGGCCCCGTGACGATCTCGTACGTCGTCCTGGTCGTGATCGTGTTCGTGTTCGGCGCGTTCCTCCGTCCCGACGACCCGGGCGTCGGCTGGAGCGCGGCGCTGATCGCGCTGTCGCTCTGCGCGAGCGTCCCGCCCCTCTACGCGGCGTGGCGCGTGCTGCCGGCGGGGCGGTGAGCGTGGCGAACGGCACGAACGGCGACGCGAACGGCACGGAGGGGGCGGGCCGTACGCGTCGTACGGGCGGCGGCGCGGGCCGGGCGACGCGCGACGCGGGGAGCACGGGGGGTGGCACGGGAAGCACCGGGGGTGGCACGGGCTCGCACCCCCGGCACGACCTCGACGACGTCATCCACGCACCCGTCCGGCTGTCGATCATGGCCGCCCTCTCGGCCACCGACAAGGCCGAGTTCCGTTTCCTGCGCGACACGATCGAGGTCAGCGACTCGCTGCTCTCCAAGCACGTCATCACCCTGGAGGAGGCCGGCTACGTGCACGTGGAGAAGGCCTTCGTGGGTAAGCGTCCACGCACCTGGCTGGCCATGACCGACGAGGGCCGCCGGGCGTTCCATGACTACGTCTCCGTGTTGAGGCGCCTCACCGAGGGATCCCCCCAATGATCGAGTTAGACGACCTGCACAAACGGTACGGCGACAAGGTCGCCCTGGACGGTGTGACGTTCTCCGTGAAACCGGGCGAGATGTTCGGCTTCGTCGGAGCGAACGGCGCGGGCAAGACCACCACGATGCGCATCCTGATGGGCGTGCTGACCGCCGACTCCGGCTCGGTGCGCCGCGACGGCAAGGCCCTGACGTTCGACGACCGGCGCCGGTTCGGCTACATGCCGGAGGAGCGCGGCCTCTACCAGAAGATGAGGGTCGCCGAGCAGGTCGAGTACTTCGGCAGGCTCAGTGGACTGACCCCGAGCGGGGCCAGGAAGGCCACCGCCGACCTGCTCGAACGGCTCTCGCTCACCGAGCGCGCCAACGACGCGGTGGACGCGCTCTCCCTGGGCAACCAGCAGCGCGTGCAGCTCGCGGTGGCGCTGGTGCACGATCCCGAGGCGCTCATCCTGGACGAGCCCTTCTCCGGGCTGGACCCGCTCGCCGTCGACGCGCTGGCCGAGGTGCTCGCCGAGCGCCGCGCCGCGGGCGTGCCGGTGCTCTTCTCCAGCCACCAGCTGGACCTCGTCGAGCGGCTCTGCGACTCGGTCGGCATCATCTCCGCGGGCCGCGTGGTGGCCAGCGGCACGGTCGAGGAGCTGCGCGACCGGGAGGGGCGCGGCCGGCTCAGGGTGGTCGTCAGGGACGCCTCCCCCGGATGGGCCGCCTCCCTGCCGGGAGAGGTCACCGAGAAGGGCGACGAGGTCCTCGTCGCGGGCGTCGACGGCGACGGCCAGGAGATCCTGCGCCTCGCGGTCAAGGCCGGAAGGGTCGAGCACTTCGGCTGGCAGCGCCCCACGCTCACCGAGATCTTCAGGGAGGCCGTCGCGTGAACGGGTTGTGGCTGGTCGCGCGGCGGGAGATCGTCACGCGCGGCCGTACGAAGGCGTTCGTCATCGGGCTCGTGGTCAGCGCCCTCCTGGTCGCGGCGCTGGCGTTCCTGCCCAAGCTCTTCTCCGGGCCCGACTCCTACACCGTGGGACTCGCCGGAGCGCAGGCGCAGGCGCTGGAACCGGCCCTGACCGGCGCGGCGAAGGACGTGAAGATCACCATCAGGAAGTTCCCCGACGAGGGGGCCGCGGTCAGCGCGATCAGCCTCGACGAGGTGGACGCCGCCGTGGTGGACCGCCGCAGGGTGCTCGCCGACGGCGAGGTGGACGGCGAGCTCGGCCTGCTGCTGGAGACCGCGAACCAGACCACCCAGACCCAGCGGCAGCTGTCCGAGGCGGGCCTCGATCCGGCCAAGGTGGCCGCCGCCATGCGGGTCGCCCCCCTGGAGCAGGTCTCCATCGGCGCCGACGCCCGCTACGCGGGGGTGCGGGTGGGCATCGCGTCCCTGCTGGTCATGGTGCTGTTCTTCCTGCTCATCTACTCCTCCATGTACGTCGCGATGGGCGTGGTCGAGGAGAAGGGCAGCCGGATCGTGGAGATCCTGCTCACCTCGGTCCGCCCCTGGCAGCTGCTCGGCGGCAAGATCGTGGGGCTGGGCGCGCTCGCGCTGGCCAACATGGTCGTGATCATCGTGGCCGGTCTCGGCGCGGCGGCGGCGACCGGCCTCGCGGCCGACCTGCCCCCGGGCATGACGGGCATCGTGGTCAGCGCGCTGTTCTGGTTCATCCTCGGGTACGCCTTCTTCGCCGCGATGGCGGCGGCGCTCGGGTCGCTGGTGTCCAGGCAGGAGGACGCGAACAGCGTCCTGACCCCGATGACGATGCTCATGATGATCACCTACCTGGTCGCCTACTTCGCGGCGGTCCAGCCGGGCAGCCCGGTGGCCAGGATCCTGTCGCTGGTGCCGCCGTTCTCCTCGATGGTCATGCCGGTCAGGATGGCCGGGGGCGAGGTGTACACCTGGGAGATCCTCGTGGCGGCGGTCCTGATGCTGCTGGCGACGGTGGGCACCCTGATGCTCGGCGCCCGCATCTACAGCCGCGCGGTCCTGCGTACCGGCGCCCGCGTGAAGCTCTCCGAGGCGATGCGCTGACCCTGCGGCCCTTCCTCTCGACGGGCGTGACTCCCCGAGCCGTACGGCCGGGGAGTCCGTCTTCGTTCACCGGGCCGCCAGGTCATCAGGCCGCCCGGCCGGATCACGGGGATCCGGGCCTCGTCCGGCCGATAGGGTTCGGTCATGCGTCTGGTCATAGCGCGGTGCAGCGTGGATTACGTCGGGAAGCTCACCGCCCATCTCCCGATGGCGCCCCGGCTCATCCTCATCAAGGCCGACAGCAGCGTCTCCATCCACGCCGACGACCGGGCCTTCAAGCCGCTCAACTGGATGAACCCGCCGTGCAAGCTCCGCGAGGAGGAGGGCACCTGGACGGTGACCCACGGCAAGACCGGCGAGAAGCTCGTCCTCACCATGGAGGAGATCATCCACGACACCAGCCACGAGCTGGGCGTGGACCCGGGCCTGATCAAGGATGGCGTCGAGGCCCACCTGCAGGAGCTGCTCGCCGAGCACATCACCACCCTGGGCGCGGGCTGGACGCTCGTCCGCCGCGAGTACATGACGGCCATCGGCCCCGTCGACATCCTCTGCCGCGACCACACGGGCGCGTCCGTCGCCGTGGAGCTCAAGCGCCGCGCGGGCATCGACGCCGTGGAACAGCTCACCCGCTACCTGGAGCTGATGAACCGCGATCCCCTGCTCGCCCCGGTCGGCGGCGTCCTGGCCGCCCAGAGCATCGCGCCCCAGGCCAAGACCCTCGCCGAGGACCGCGGCATCCGCTGCGTCACCCTCGACTACGACGAGCTGCGCGGCATCGAGCGCAACGACACCCTGTTCTGAGTTCCGACGCCCGACGCACCGACGGCCGGTCTTCGGCGGGGATCTCCGCGATGCGATCCCGTGGGGATTCCCGCCCCGGGGCCGGGCGTCACGCCTGCTCCGTCAGTCACGCTCCCCGGCCGGCCTCCCGTCGCCGGGTGCCAGGTGCGGGGTGTGCGTCCTGACCGCTTCGAGCAGCCGGGCCTTCGACGGGTTCACCATCGCCTTTCCGGCCACGGTCACGGTCGGTACGGTCTCGTTCCCGTCCGCGACCGAGCGGACGAACGCCGCCGCCTCGGGATCTCTCCAGATGTTGACCTCGCTGTAGCGCAGCCGCGTGAAGCGCAGGCGCGTGCGCAACTTCATGCAGTACGTGCAACCGGGGCGCCAGTAGACGACCACGCCCCCGTGGTCCGCGTTCTCGTACGACGCCGTCCGGCCTCGGCGAGGCAGGTTCGTGACGACGAGCAACACGATGGCGAGAACGGCGAGAACAAGGAGCGCGAAGGACACCGGGGACATGGGGGAAGTATCTCAAGCCGCTCGTGACCTGACGGCATGGACCTCACCGACCTCGCCGGTCTCACCGCCCCGGCGCTTCGCGCGAACCAGGCTCAGGCCGTGTCTCCTCAGGGTCTCCTCAGGGTCTCCTCAGGGTCTCCTCAGGGCACCGCCCCGAACCCCGGGCGAAGGGCCTTTTCGGCCCCTCGCGCTCCCCGGTCGTTCTGTGGTCCCCCTGACGACGGTCCCCGTTACACCGGTTCCCCTGACAACCGAACCGGATGACGCGGCCCCGTGTCCTCCGTTCGGTGGACACGGGGTTCCATCGAACGTCGGTGCCGCACGGACCGTGCGAACGCGACGCTTGGGACATGCACACAGCGGTGAGAGTGAGAGGCCTGACCAAGCGCTACGGCGACGTCCAGGCCGTCGGGGGGATCGATCTCGACATCCACGCGGGCGAGGTGTTCGCGATCCTGGGCCCGAACGGGGCCGGGAAGTCCACCACGGTGGAGATCATGGAGGGACACCGCACCAGGGACGCCGGGGAGGTCAGCGTCCTGGGGGTGGACCCCGGCAGGCCCACCCGCGCGTGGCGTTCGCGGATCGGCGTCGTGCTGCAGACGGCCGACGACGCGGCCGAGGCGACCGTACGGGAGACCGTGCGGCATTTTGCCGGCTACTACCCGAGGGGCAAGGACCCGGACGAGGTGATCGAGCAGGTCGGGCTCACGGAGAAGGCGGACCAGCGCATCCGGAAGCTCTCGGGCGGCCAGCGGCGCCGGGTGGACGTCGCGCTGGGGGTGATCGGCGACCCGGAGCTGCTCTTCCTGGACGAGCCGACCACCGGGTTCGACCCGGAGGCCCGCAGGCGGTTCTGGGAGCTGATCGAGGGCCTGGCCCGCGACGGCACCACGATCGTGCTGACCACCCACTACCTGGACGAGGCCGAGGCACTGGCCGACCGGGTGGCCGTGGTCGCCGGGGGGCGGATCGTGGCCGAGGGCGAGCCCAAGACCCTGGGCGGCAGGGCCACCGCCAAGGCCCTGGTGAGCTGGTCCGACGCGGGTGAACGCCGCTCCCTGGAGACGGACACGCCGACCAGGACGGTCCTGGAGCTGACCGGCCGCTTCGACGGCGAGGTCCCCGAACTGGCCGTGACCCGTCCCACCCTGGAGGACGTCTACCTCCGCCTCATCGAGACCCCAGCCTGATCGTCTCCCGTACGAGCGCCGACCGATCCCCCGAGGTGATCAGCCATATGAGCCAGACCCTTGCCCGCCCTTCCGCCCCGGCCGTCCAGGCCGGGCAACCCTCCGTGATGCGACTGGGGCTGTCACGGATGGTCCTCGAGAACAGGATGTTCTTCCGCGAGCGGGACGCGGTGATCTTCACCTTCGCCCTCCCGATCGTCATGCTGGTGCTCTTCGGCTCGATCTTCTCCAGCGAGATGGAGGGAACCGGCCTGACCGTCTCCCAGCTCTACGTGGCCGGACTCATCGGGACCGCCGCGATGACGGGGTTCCAGAACCTCGGCATCAACGTCGCGATGGACCGTGACGACGGCACCCTCAAACGGCTGGCGAGCACCCCGCTGCCCCGTACCTCCTACTTCATCGGCAAGGCCCTCAACACCCTGTTCGTCTCCTTCCTGCAGGTCGTCATCCTGCTGGCCATCGGGGTCGCGCTGTTCGACCTGGACCTGCCGTCGGAGGCGTCCAGGTGGGTGACCTTCACCTGGGTGTTCGTGCTCGGTGTGGCCGGCTCGTCCCTGCTCGGGGTCGCGATCAGCAGCCTGCCCAGGTCGGCCAAGAGCGCCGGCGCGGTGATCGCGATGCCGTTCGTGGTGCTGCAGTTCATCTCCGGGGTGTTCATCCCCATCGGGCAGTTGCCGGCCTGGCTGGTGAACGTCGCCTCGATCTTCCCGCTCAAGTGGATGTGCCAGGGTTTCCGGTCGGTCTTCCTGGGTGACGCCGGTGCCACGCTCGAGGTCGCGAACTCGTACGAACTCGACCGGGTCGCCCTGGTTCTGGGAGCCTGGGCGATCGGAGGACTGCTGCTGTGCCTGATGACGTTCCGCTGGAAGAGCCGCCGAGACGGATGAGCCGCGACGGCCACACCGAGCCCCCCGTCCGGGGGGCCGGTGCCCACGCCTGGGAGTCGCTGTGGGGCTGGGAGATACTTCTGGTCCTCGGGCTCCTCCCGCCCATCTGGGGCGCGCTCGCCGCCGACGTGCCCGTGTCGGAGAAGGTGATCGTGGCGGGCTGCCTGGCCGCGATCCTGCCGCTCTACGTCCTGCTGGGCCGCCCGGCGATCGTCGGCGGTGACCGGGTGCGAGGGGCGATCTACATCGTCCTGCTGATCACGCTGTTCGTTCCCCCGGGGCTCACCGCGTCCTACGTGACGTTCGCCCTGTTCGGCCTGTGCCCGCAGTGCTTCATCGTCTTCCGCGTCAGGTGGGCGATCATCGCCATGATCGCGCTGAACCTCTCCCCGATGATCCGCTACCTGTTCCTGGAGGAGAATCCGGAGCCGTTCAACTTCCTGGTGGTCGCCATGACCACCATCTTCTTCTCCTCCACGTTCGGCATCTGGATCGAGCGGATCACCACGCAGAGCGGGGAGCGGGCCGCGCTCATCGAGGAGCTGGAGAGCAGCCGGGCCGAGATAGCCAGGCTCTCGGCCGAGCGCGGGGCACAGGCCGAGCGCGAGCGGCTCGCCGGGGAGATCCACGACACCCTGGCGCAGGGCTTCACCAGCATCATCATGCTGATCCAGGCGGCCGAGGCGCAGCCGGACCCGTCCCGTCACCTGGCGCTGGCCGTCCAGACGGCACGGGAGAACCTGACCGAGGCCCGTCTGCTGGTCACCACGCTGAGCCCGGCCCCTTTGAACGACTCGACCCTGGACGAGGCGCTGCGGCGGCTGACGAACCGGCTCGGCGAGGAGACGGACCTGTCCGGCGGGTTCGAGGTGCACGGGGAGCCCCGGCCGCTGAGCGCGCCCGTCGAGGTGGTGCTCGTCCGCGCCGCCCAGGAGGGCCTGGCCAACGTGCGCAGGCACGCGGCCGCGGAGTCCGTCGCGGTCTCGATCGCCTACCGCGACGGCTCCGTGCGGCTGGAGGTACGCGACGACGGACGCGGTTTCGAGCCGCTCGGCGGCCAGGGGTACGGCCTGCGGGGCATGCGCGCCCGCGTGGAGCAGGTCGGCGGGACCCTCACGGTGACGGGACTCCCCGGCGGGGGGACGGCACTCGAAGTGGTCGTCCCCACCGGCCGGCCCGCCCTCCCCGCCGACGGCGACCTCCCGGAGCCGACCGGCGCCCCCACCGATCCGCCCGCCCTCCCCGCCGACGATCCTCCGGACCTGCCCGGCGCCGCCGGCGGCCGGGCCGGCCAGCCCGCCCAGAGGGTGTGACACATGCTTCGCGTGATGATCGTCGACGATCACCCGGTGGTCCGCGAGGGCCTTCGGGGCATGCTGGAGGCCGACCCCGGGATCACGGTGGTGGGTGAGGCGGCGTCCGGGGACGAGGCCGTCGTACGGGCCGGGGAGCTCGCACCGGACGTGATCCTGATGGACCTGCGCATGCCGGACGGGGACGGGGTGAGCGCCACCTCGCGCATCCTCACCGGGCGGCCGGAGAGCCGGGTGGTCGTGCTGACCACCTACGAGACCGACGCCGACATCGTGCGGGCGGTCGAGGCCGGTGCGGCGGGGTATCTGCTGAAGGACACCTCCAGGGCCGACCTGCTGGCCGCGATCCGCTCGGCGGCGCGCGGGGAGACCGTGCTGTCGCCGTCGGTGGCGACCAGGCTGGTCACCCGGATGCGGGCTCCGGTGGCCGAGTCGCTGTCGCCACGCGAGACGGAGGTGCTCTCCCTGGTCGCCGGGGGGCTGACCAACGCGGAGATCGGCAGGGCCCTCTTCATCAGCGAGACCACGGTGAAGACCCATCTGCTGCGCGTCTTCGGAAAGCTCGGCGTCTCCGACCGCACCGCCGCCGTGACCACGGCCCTGGACCGGGGCCTGCTCACCCGCTAGCGCGGTGACCGCGTACGTTTCATCGGATGCGCCGGCGCGAGGTCACTCCTTGAGGTGCAGGGCGAGCTGGATCCGGTCGCGGAGGCCCAGCTTGCGCAGCACGCTGGAGACGTGGTTCTTGACCGTGCCCTCGGTGATGAACAGCCGGGCCGCGATCTCCCGGTTGGCGGCCCCCTGTGCGACCATCCTGGCCACCTCGACCTCGCGGGCGGAGAGCAGGTCCTGCCCGCGGAAGCGGGTGGAGAGCAGGTCCTCCGCCCGCGATCCGCCGCCCGCCGCGGGCGCGTGCCGGAGCTCGGCGACCAGCCTGGCGGCCACCGGGGCGCCGAGCACCGTCTCCCCCCGGCCCACCCGGTGGACTGCCGAGACCAGCTCCTCGGGTGAGCAGTCCTTGAGCAGGTAGCCCAGGGCGCCGCCGCGCAGCGCGCCGAAGATGTAGTCGTCCTCGTCGAAGGTGCTGAGCACGATCGCGGCCACCCTCGGGTGCTCCGCGGCGAGCCGGACGATCAGCTCGACCCCGTCCATCCCGGGCATCCGCGCGTCCACGAGAGCCACGTCCGGGTCGGTCTCCGCCACCACCCGCAGCGCCTCCTGGCCGTCGGCCGCCTCCCCCACCACCTCGATCCCGGGCTCGACCTCCAGCAGCTTGCGCAGCCCCCGGCGCATCAGCGCCTGGTCGTCGACCAGGATGATCCTGATCGAGCTCACGATCGCCTCCCCACTCCGGCCGGAGCGACCGGTAGCTCGGCCCGTAACGCGAACCCGCCCTCCGGGGCGTTGCCGCCGGTCAGCGTACCTCCGAGGGCCCGGGCCCGCTCGGTCAGCGCCGTCAGCCCGAAACCCCGCCGGGAGCGCTCGCCGGTGCCCTTGCCGTCGTCGGCGACCACGAGCACGGTCCGCGCCTCACCGAAGACGAGCCTGACGCTCACGTGCAGCGCCTCGGCGTGCCTGAGCGCGTTGGTCAGCCCCTCCTGCAGCACCCGGTACAGCACCAGCTCGGCGTCGGCGTCCAGCCGGTGCTCGGTGCCCTCCACCTCGAAGGTGACCGTGATGCCCGTGCCGTCGAACGAGGCGGCCAGCCGTTCCAGCGCCGCGCTGCCCACCCGGCCGTCCAGCCCGAGCGGGCGCAGCGCGCGCACCCATCGCCGGGCGTCGGCCAGCGCCTCGACGGTCAGCTCCTTGGCCTGGCGCACCTCGTCCCAGGCGGCGTCCGGGCGGCGCTCGCGGAAACGTTCGGCGTTCTCCAGATCCATCTTGATCACGGTCAGGTGGTGCCCGATCGAGTCGTGCATCTCCGCGGCCATCCTCGCCCGTTCCTCCGCGACCGCGAGCTCCCTGATCCGCCCCAGCAGGCGCCGCGTCTCCTCACGGCTGCGGCGCGCCTCCAGGGTGGACGAGGCCATCCCCAGCACGAACGCGGAGAACATCGCCATCTCCCCGACCTGGGCCAGCCCGTCGAGGACGGACTTGCCGAAGAGCAGCGGGACGGCCGCGAACAGGAACACCGCCAGAGACGTCAGGATGACCGACGCGGCGCGCATGCCGTACAGGAAGGCGAGGTTGGCGACGGCGATGAGGGGGAGCAGCGTGTGGGTGCCCCTGGAACCGGTGGCCCCCAGCAGCAGGGTGGCCACCAGGAACATCGGGGCCACGAAGCGGCGGCCTCGCGACAGGTCCCACGGCAACACCAGCCACAGGCCCGCGACCAGCGCGAGGTTCAGCCCGGTCAGCACGCGGGCGAGCGGGCCGCTGGGAGAGAGGACGTGGACGACGGCGGTGGCGACGAGCACGCCCCAGAACAGAACGCTGAACAGGAACGGCCGGTCGGCGTCGCGTAACCAGTCCAAACGCAGCATGCCACGACCTTAGGCCGCCGGACTCCCGATGGTGATCCCCCCACAGTCACCATGACGATGGTCATGGTCGTTTCTATCCGCCGCTCGATGTGCCGCGCGGCGCCCGTTTCTAATCTTGCCGTCCATGAAAGCCACTCGCCCCGTCTGGGCCGTGCTGATAACCATGGCCGCCATGTTCGTCCAGATCCTGGTCGGAACGTTGCCCGTCGTGTTGCTGATGGACCAGGGGAATCCGCTCTACAGACCGTTGGGCGTGCTCGGCACCACGGTCGCGTCGATCGCCCTGGTGTACGCGATCCGCCGTTGCCTGGGCCGCCAGAGCTGGTCGGGGGTGCGGCTGACGTGGTCCTGGTCCGCCGTGTGGCATGTGCCGGTCGGCCTGCTCGTCGGCGCTGTGCCGGTGGTCGCCGGGAACGCGCTCTCGGTGGCCCTGGGCGTGGCCACCTGGACCTCGTGGGAGCAGGGGGCGGCGCCCGCACTGCCCTACCTGGCGCTCGCGATCGCGATCATCGTGCTCGGCCAGGCGTTCCCCGAGGAGTTGCTCTGGCGGGGGCACCTGTTCGACACACTCTCGGACCGCCTGTCACCGCGCATGGTCCTGTTCGTCGTGTCGGCGGTCTTCGGCGTCATGCACATCGTCTCCCAGAGCCCGGCCGACGACCTCGCCGAGAAACTGCTCTACGTCGTGCTCGCGACCGCCCTGGGCTTCGCCTGCACGGCGGCGCGGGTGCGCAGCGGCGCGGTCTGGATGGCGGTCGGCGTGCACACCGGCTTCCACGTCGGCAACCTGCTGACGCCCACCAAGGATCTCCGCTACGACGTGCAGCTCATCCTGCTGACCTGCGCTCTCTTCCTGGCCGGGCTGGCCGTCCTGCCCCGGTCGGGCAGGAGCCCGCGCCCCGCCGACGCGGAGCTCCACTCCCGCCGGTGACGACCGTCCGGCCTCTGCGCCGCCCGCCGGGGACGAGCGGAGCCGAGAATGAGCGGGGGCCGGTGACCGGCGACCGTGTTTTTCCCGCTCCGGCCGGAATGGAGCGCACCTCGTTCGCGCGAACGGCAGGACCTTGACCGACTACTCAGACTTGTCACCTTCTTGCACCGGGGATGTAAGTAATAACACAACAACCCTTCCACAAAAAGGATCTTGCACCCATAATGGTTGATTCCGGGGGCCAGAACCATGAGGTGGAAGTGATAAAGCGAGTATCTGTCAACCCCGCGCTGACCTGCGGGAGCTTGACATGAATGGACGGTCCTACCGGGGAATGTCTGCGGAGGAGCGGCTGGCGGAACGCCGGGAGCGCCTCGTCTCCGCGGCGTACACCCTTTACGCCGACCCCGGATTCCCGGAAACGACGATCGAGAGATTGTGCGCCGCGGCACGCATCTCCAACCGCGCCTTCTATGAGTGTTTCTCGGGTCGCGACGAGCTGATGCAGACCGTGTACGACCGATGCGTGCGCGAGACGCTGGAGGAAATGTCGAAAGCCATCGACCAGGCCCCCGACACCCTGGCCTCCCGGGTCAAGACAGGGGTCACCAGTTACATCAACTTCGTCACCGGCGACAGGCGCCGCGCGCGGATCATGCATCTGGAGGTGCGCCGGGCGGGCGACTGCCTCACCACCTCCAGGCAGTCGGCCGTCGCGGCCTTCATCAAGACGATCGAGTCGAACGTCGCCGACCTGCCGGAGGCCACGAAGGCCAACCAGCGCCTCCTCGCGCTGGGCATGATCGGAGCGGTCCAGGAGCTGCTCATCGAGTGGGTCCTGGCCGACGACCCGCCTCCGGTCGGCAAGCTGATCGACACCGCCACGCACATCTTCCACAGGTCCTTCGTGACCTGACGCCCGCGGGAGACGAGAACGGGTCCGCCGGGCCCGTCCTCCGACATGTTCCGGCGCCGCCGTCGCCCCCGAGCTTCGGCGGCCGTCCGGATCAGGCCACCGCGGCCACGGGGAGTTCGACGGTGAGGACCCGGTTGAGCCGGGTCACCGCCAGCACCCGCATGACCCTCGGCGGCACCCCCCTCAGAATGAGACGGCGTTCCGCGCCCACAGCGCGGCGATGCGTGCCCACCAGCACCCCGAGACCGGTGGCATCGATCATTTCCAGCCTGGAAAGATCTACGATCAGGTCGCCGTGCCCGGAGTCGACCGCCTCGTGCAGCCGCGGGCGCACTCGGGCGACGGTTCCCACGTCGAGACGATTCCCGACGCCGACCACTTGAGCCCGGGGGTTACCAGGGACGCGCATGCCTCCTCCTCACGCCTGGCCGCCAAGGAGCGGCGGCCCGGCACAACGGCGGTGCGTCGCCATGGTCATCCGATCACGCACCGCGTCCATACGATGTCGCAGCGTACAAGAAGGTGCGAACCTCCCTTGCTCCCGATGCCGGCCATCTGACGAACATGTGGGTTCCTTGCCCGAATCAAGTGAGAAAACGCTGTTTAAAGCCAACCTTTTTGTTGAGCCGACCGGATCGCGGTGATCCGGTTGGTCGCGCCCAGTTTGGTGATGGCGCTGGACAGGTAGTTGCGGACGGTGCCCTGGGTGAGGTGGAGCGCGGCGGCGATCTCGGCGACCGAGGCCCCCTGAGCGGCCAGTTCCAGGGCACCGCGCTCGCGTTCGGTGAGGGGGCTCTCCCCCGCCATCATCGCCGAGGCGGCCATCTCCGGGTCGAGGTAGCGCCCGCCCGCGTGGACCTTGCGGATCGCCGTCGCCAGCTCGTCGGCGGAGGCGTCCTTGGGGATGAAGCCGCGCACCCCGGCCGCGAGTGCCCGCCTCAGGTGTCCCGGCCGCCCGAAGCTGGTCAGTATCAGCACCGCGCGGCCCGGCAGCTTCTCGGCGACGCTCAGCCCGTCCATCCCCGGCATCTCGATGTCCAGCACGACCACGTCGGGCCGGTGCTCCAGCACGGCCGCCGCCACCAGGTCCCCCCTGGCCACCTCGGCCACCACCTCGACGTCCGGCTCCAGGTCGAGCAGGGTGGCGATCGCCTTCCTGACCAGGTGCTCGTCGTCGGCCAGCAGTACCCGGATCACCGTGCCACCCCCGCCGGACCGCTCGCCCCGGCCGGAGGGCCCGGCAGCGCGGTCATCGTCTGGACCATCATCCTCCCCCAAGCGGAACCGTCGCCCGCAGCCTGAACTCCCCGGGGCCTCCGGGACCCGCCGTGACGGTTCCGCCGATGGCGGCGACCCGCTCCGACAGCCCGACGAGGCCGGTACCGCCTCGGCCCTCCACCCCTTCCACCCCGTCGTTCGTCATCGTCAGCACGACGCTTCCGTCGCGGACGGTCATCACGGTGCGACACTCGGTCGCGGAGCTGTGCCGCAGCACGTTGGTGGTGCCCTCCCTGACCACCCAGGCCAGCAGGGTGGCCACCCCCTCGGGTACCTGGTCGCGCGGCATCCGCAGCGTGCAGCGGATGCCGCCCGCCTCCAGCACCGCGGTCATCGCGCGCAGCTCTGCGGCGAGGTCGACCGTGCGGTAGCCGCGCACCGCCGTGCGGATCTCCTTGAGTGTCTGCCGCGCCAGGATCCGTACCTCGTCCATCTCCCCCGCCGCCCGCGCGGCGTCCACCCCCGACAACTTGGCGGCCACCTCGCTCTTGACGGCGATCGCGGAGAGGCTGTGGCCGACCAGGTCGTGCAGGTCGCGGGAGAAGCGCAGCCGCTCCTCGGTGACGGCCAGCCGGGCCTGCGCCTCCTTGCCCTCCTCCGCGGCTCTCACCACCTGCCAGAACCGGAGCTGGAGCCGGTTGGCCCACGGTGCCGTCGCGGCCACCCCGAGGTAGGCGCCGAGGGCGGGAAAGACTCCCTCCCGGTGCGGCGACAGGAACATGTCGGTGAGCCCGGGACCGGGATCGACGCTCGGAGCCGCGAGAAGCAGGCCGACGGCGATCGCCGCGGCGGTGGCGGCGATCGCGGCGGACCTGCCCAGCAGCAGTACGGCACCCGACGCCCAGGCCGGGCCGAGCAGTCCCCAGGACCAGGGGTGGCCGTCCTGGGTCAGCAGGAGGATCACCGCGACCATGGCCGAGGCGGCGATCTCGCCTCTCGCGCCGGTCCCGGCCACGGCCGCCTGGAGGATTCGCACGTACAGAACGCTGAAGACCAGCAGGCCCGGCACCCCGACTGCCAGCAGCGAGAGCCGGGACTGCCCGTCCGGGTCCCCCAGCGTGCTGAGAGGGCCGACCCAGGCCAGAACGAGGCCCAGGGTCAGGGAGAGCACGGTCATCCGGCGGAGCCCCTGGATGGGGGACCGCTGCCTCCTCCGGGAAAGCACGGAGGGGATGAGGCGCACGAGGCGTCTCATCCCTTTTTCAGCACTGTCGACTGACATTTCGTGATGAAGGCTAACCGTGCCGGGGTTCCCAGCGGAACAGCCATCGGGCCAGCAGTCCGGCCGCCGCGATCCAGACCAGCAGGATCGCGAAGGAGGGCAGCGCGGCCGCCCACTGTCCGCCCATGCTCAGCGCCGCCCCGCCCCCGTGGATGTGATCCCCGCCCAGGAAGGCGGTGCGCGCGATCTCCACGACCGGAGTCGCGGGGAGCAGGGCCGAGATCTCGCTCAGCCCGCCCGGCAGCGTGTCGCTGGGGAACGCGATCGGGGCGCCGACCAGCACGAACAGGAGCACCGGGAGCACCGTGATCTGGGCGAGCTCGGCGTTGGGCGTGAGGCCGGAGAAGGCGGCGGCGAGCAGGCCGAACAGCGCGACTCCCAGGACGGCGACGGTCACGAGCATCGGCACGTTGGCCACCGTGACCCCCTCGGACCGCCACATCCAGACGGCCAGGAGCGCCACCTGGGCGAGATAGAGCGCGAGCGCCCCGAGGGCACTGCCGGCGAGAATCGCCGGGCCCGACGGCTGGCCCGCCCGCAGCCGCTTGAGCACCAGTTCCTCGCGCCGGGCGGTGAAGGAGTTCACCAGGTTGACGAAGACCGCGAACACCAGCAACAACCCCGGCAACCCGGCCAGCACGAAAAGCTTCCCGGCCACGCCGTCGATCTTCTCGGCTCCGACGGCCTGGGTGTACAGCCAGGCCATCAGGAGCGGCAGCAGGAGCACGTTGAACAGGACCGTGGTGTTCCTGCCCACCAGGGTCAGGTCGATTTTCGCGAGCCTCATCGCGTGCAGTACGTCGGTTCCCATGATCATTCGCCCCTTCTCGCCGGTCCTGCCGCCACCGCTCCGTCGCGGGCCCCCCGGATCGCCCCGGCCGCTCCGGCCCCTTCCCCCTCCGACGTCTCCCCGGCCACGCGCATGAAGGCGTCCTCCAGGGTCCCCCGGCGGACGGCCAGCCGCTCCAGGGTCTCGCCGCGCGTGTCGGCCCAGGCCAGAAGCTGCCGCACCGCCGTGTGCGCGCGGGCCTCGACCCGTGCTCCGGTCAGGGTGTAGGTGACCCCCGTGTCGCCCGTGTCGCCGCCGTAGGTCAGCACGGGGGCCACGCCGTCCAGCGCGGGAAGATCGCCGAAGGCCCAGGAGATGCCGGGGAGGCGGAAGGAGATCCGGTCGCCCGACCCGGCCACCACCTCCTCGACGGTGCCCTGAAGGTGGATCCGGCCCTCGTGCATGATGGCCAGCCGGTTGGCGAGGCGCTCGGCCTCTTCCAGGTAGTGGGTGGTGAGCAGCACCGTGGTGCCGCCCGCCCGCAGGTCCTCGATCACCTTCCAGGTGGCGCGGCGCGCCTCGGGGTCCATGCCGGTGGTCGGCTCGTCCAGGAAGAGCACCTCCGGCCGGGAGATCACCGCCAGCGTGAGGTCGAGCCTGCGCCGCTGGCCACCGGAGAGCTGCCGCACCCTGGTCCTGGCCTTCCTGCCCAGCCCCGCCGTCTCCAGGGCGTCCATGGTCCGCGGATCCGTGCCCCTGCGCCGGCCGAGGAAGGAGGACGCCCCGGAGGGACGGGCGGGGGTGTCCCCGCGGCCCGCGTCCCGGCTCAGCCCCTCCCACAGGCCGACGGTCTCGGCGACCGTGAGGTCACCGAGGAAACCCCCTTCCTGCAGCATGATCCCCACGCGGGGCCGCAGCCGTCGCCGCTGCCCGACCGGGTCGAGTCCGAGCACGCGGACGCTGCCGCCGGTGGGGGCCCGGAAGCCCTCCAGGACCTCCACGGTGGTGGTCTTGCCGGCGCCGTTCGTGCCGAGCAGGGCGAACAGCTCGCCTCTCGGGACCGTGAAGGAGACGCCGCGCACCGCCTCGAAGTCGCCGTACGCCTGCCGGAGCCCGCCGACCTCGATCACGTTGTCGAGGCCGGCGGCCGCGGCGCCGGCTGGATCCGTCACCTGTGGTGTTCTCATGGGGACAATCGTCGTCGCCCCGCGTTTGACCAGGTAGTCGCCGATATCACCGGAAAGGTAGTGATCTTTAATGTGTTCCGGATGACAAATGTCAACTACGGGCGGGGCGGCAGCGCGGGGCGCCGGCGGGAGGGCCGGGTGGCGGGGTCGGGCGGAGTCGCCGCCGGGCGCTCGGCCAGCGCGGCCAGCGCGAGCCGTACCGCCTCCTCGATCTGCGGGTCCCTGTCCTCCGCCCAGTCACCGGGGGCGATGTCGACCTCGACGTCCGGATCGACGCCGTAGTTCTCCACGCCCCAGCCCAGCTCCTCGAACCAGAAGGAGTACTTGGGCACGGTGATGCGCGAGCCGTCGACCAGGCGGTGGGCGTCCTCGATGCCGATGACGCCTCCCCAGGTCCGGGTGCCCACCACGGGACCGAGCTTGTGGATCTTGAAGGCCGCGGTGACGATGTCGCCGTCGGATCCGGCGTTCTGGTCGGTGATCGCGACCAGCGGGCCCCGCGGCGCGTCCTCGGGGTAGGTGATCGGCGTCATGCCCCGGGGCAGGTCCCAGGCGATGACCCGGCGGATCAGCTTCTCGATGACCAGCTCGGAGGTGTGGCCGCCCCGGTTCCCCCGCACGTCCACCACCAGCCCCTCGAAGGTCATCTCCCTGCGCAGGTCACGGTGGAACTGTGCCCAGCCCTCGGCCACCATGTCCGGGATGTGCAGGTAGCCGAGACGTCCGCCGCCGAACTCCCTGACGCGCGCCCGGTTTCCGGCCACCCAGTGCTGGTAGCGCAGGCGCCGGTCGTCGCGGAGCGGCGTGACGACCACCCGCCGGCCACCGTCCAGGGTGAGCTCGACCGGCTTGTCGGCGGCGCCGACCAGCAACCGCGCGGGCCCCTCGGGCGGCACCGGACGGCCGTCGACCGCGAGCAGCGCCTCCCCCGGCTGCACGCTCGCCCCCGGCCCGGCCAGCGGCGAGCGGGCGTGCACGTCGGAGGACTCGGCGGGCAGCACCCGGTCCACCCGCCAGCGGCCGTCGTCGCCCCTGGAGAGGTCGGCGCCGAGCAGCCCGATCGGCTCGGAGGCCGGGTGGCCCCAGGGAGCGGCGTCGACGTAGGCGTGCGAGCTGCCCAGCTCGCCCGCGACCTCCCAGAGCAGGTCGGCGAAGTCGTCGGCGGTGGCGACCCGGTCCACCAGCGGCCGGTACTCCTCCAGCACGGCCTCCCACTCGACGTCGGCCATGTCCTCGACCCAGAAGTCGGCGCGCATCCGGCGGCCCAGCTGGGCGTAGGCGTGCCGCCGCAGCGCCCGGGGGTCGGCGGTGATCCGGATCCTGGACAGGTCGACGGTCGTGTCGTCGCCGTTCTTGCCCCCCTGTTTGCCCCCGGCCGGGCGGACCGTGAGCGTGTTCTTGTCGCTGACGACGAGCTGCGTGCCGTCACCGCTCACCCGGTACCAGTCGAGTTTTTCGACCACTTCCTCCCACTTGCGCTTGACCAGGTCGTAGCGGTCCAGCGCCGGACGGGGCGCCTCGCCCCCCACCTCGTCCCTGTCCTCGCCGAGCTCCCCGGCCAGCGGCTCCCGCAGCCAGACGAACCCGCCCTTGACCGCCCGCAGGTCCGAGTAGCGGCCCTCGGGCACCGGCACCTGCACGACCCTGGTGGCGATGCCGTCCAGGTCCACGGCGATCGCGCCGTCGTCCTTCTTGCCGTCGTCGTCGCCGGATCCCGGGCCCGAGTCGGCGGCCCGCCCCGCGGAGCTGGGCGCGAACGGGGACGGCGTGGACGCGGACAGCGGCACCAGGTAGGGCCGGTAGCCGAAGGGGAAGGACATGTCGAAGGAGTGCGCGTCGTAGACCGGGTCGAAGCCGCGTCGCGACAGGAACGCCAGATAGTCCCCCGCGAACGCGGGTGAGATGTCCACGAACCGGCCGTCGGTGACGTCGGTCACGCTCCGGTCCGCCACCCTGGCCAGCCTGATCCTGCGCAGCTGCGGGCCGTCCGGGTGCGACCAGGCCAGCCAGGCCGAGTCGGACGACCAGGTGAGACCGTTGATCTCCCCGTCGGCCCTGGACAGCTCCACGGCCTCGCCCGAGGCCACGTCGACCAGGAGCAGCCGCCCGTTCCTGCTGGTCACCGCGATCGTGTTCCCGTCGGGCGCGACGGCGAGGTCCCCGACCTCGCCCAGCGCGCCCACGGCGATCCTGCGGCTCTCCCCGCCCCCCGACGGGGCGATCTCCAGTCCCTGCGTCTCGCCGTCGTCGAAGACCCACACCACGCGGTCGTCACCGAGGATGCGGGGCCGTCCCGCCGACAGACCGTCGCTGAGCTGCCGCGCCGGGCCGTCCCGGTGGGTCACCCAGTGCACCGATCCCTGGACCTCCACCGCGCTGGCCCGCCCGGTCGCGTCCACGGCCAGGTCGTGCAGCCGCCTGCTCGCGTTGACCTGGTACGGCTGCCGCCCGCGCAGCGGGGAGCCCAGGGTGACGTCGAGCTTGCGGGCCTCGGCGTCGAGACCGTCCAGGAGATAGAGGTCTCCGGCGTTCTGGTAGACGATCCGGGTCCCGTCGGTGGTGGCGTGCCGGGCGTAGAAGACGTCGTGATCGGTGTGGCGGCGCAGGCCGGTGCCGTCCGGCTCGCAGGAGTAGAGGTTGCCGACGCCCTCGTGGTCGGAGACGAAGACGAGCCGCCCCCCGACGAGCATCGGGTTGGCGAGGTGGCCGTTGAGGTCGGCCAGGATCCGGGTGAAGTCACCCTCACCGCGCCGCACCCACAGCCGGCCCGCCGTGCCGCCCCGGTAGCGCTTCCAGGTCGCCGGATCGCGGGGAAGTCCCCCGGTGAGCAGCGCCACTGTGTCTTCCGGGTCCCCCGTGATCGACAGGTCGTTGACCGGGCCGTACGGCAACCGCTCGACGCGTCCCTCCCCGAGCACGTAGGCCCAGGTCTGCGAGACGAACGGCCGGCCGGTCGCGCTGATCGCGAGAATCTCGCCGTCCGGCGTCCAGCCGCGGGTACGGGTCCGCGCGTCTCCCCAGTAGGTCAGCCGTTCCGCCGAACCGGATTCCAGATCCGCCAGGTGGACCTCGGGAGCGCCGTCGCGGACGCTGGTCCAGGCGACCTTGGTGCCGTCGGGTGAGAGGCGGGGATGACCCGCGGGGGCCCGGTCCGAGGAGAGGCGCCACGCCCGGCCGCCGTCCGCCGGGGCCGCCCAGACGTCGTCGTCGGCGACGAAGGTCAACGTCTCGCGGGAGATGTGGGGGAATCGCAGGTAGAAACCAGAAACCATCAACAAATCATATTGTCCACTATCGGGTTGATCGGGAGAGTTTTTTGGCCGATACGCTGAGCCACATGACGCGAGCTGACAGAGACAAACCGGTGGTGCTCTCGAAGATCTACACCCGTACCGGGGACGACGGCACGACCGCGCTCGGCGACATGAGCCGCACCCGCAAGACCGATCCGCGCCTGGCCGCCTACGCGGACGTCGAGGAGGCCAACGCGGCGATCGGCGTGGCCCTCGCCACGGGGGCCCTGGAGGCGGACGTCACCGCCGTCCTCGGCCGGATCCAGAACGAGCTGTTCGACGTCGGGGCCGACCTGTGCGCCCCGCTCGTGGAGAACCCCGAATTCCCGCCGCTGCGGGTCGAGCCCTCCTACGTCGACTGGCTGGAGGCCCGGTGCGACGAGTTCAACGAGCGCCTCACGCCGCTGCGCAGCTTCATCCTGCCCGGCGGAACCCCGGCCGTGGCCGCGCTCCACGTCGCCAGGACCGTGGTCCGGCGGGCCGAGCGGACCGTCTGGTCGGCGCTGGAGGCCCACGACGACGTCAACCCGCTGACCGCGAGATATCTCAACCGGCTGAGCGACCTGATGTTCATCCTCTGCCGGGTGGCCGCGGACGGCGACGAGATCCTCTGGAAGCCCGGCGGCACCCGCTGAGGAAAAGGCCCCGGATACCCGGCGCACCCGCCGAGAAGGTGAGGAGGGCTCAGGCGACGTCGAGGTAGGCGCTGGGCGGGGCGGACTCCAGCCAGGCGACGAAACCGGTCAGGGCGCGGTATCCCATGGCGAGCTCGAAGGCGTCCTGCCCGTTGCGGCACTCGATCGCCGTCACACCCTCGATGAACCCGAAGAACTCACCGGACCCGACCCTGCGACGCCCGGAAACGACAAGGCCGCGCCTCACGATGACGTGGCGCGGCCTTGGAAGCAGACCTATGAGCGGGATCCAGTTGAGGTGGCCGTCGGCGTAGCGGGCCACCCCCACCCGCCAGCCTCGCTCCTTCGACAGGGAGCGCAGGCAACAGAGCACCGATCCCCGGGAGCGGGTCAGTATCAGAACCCGGAGTCCCAGGAGGGCGACGAGCAGCCCCAGCACGATGAGAACATCCACCACCATGTCTGCTCGCCCCCCAAAAGCGCGTACAGCCTAAGAAGCAGAATTTATCCGACTTCTTCCCCGGCCGCGCGCAACCGGGCCCTGGCACGCTTGGCCTCCGCGACCGCGTCCGCGTTCTCCTGGTCGGACTCGACCGAGGCCTGAGCCCGCTCCAGCGCGCTCTTCGCACGGGCGACGTCGACCTCGGAGCCCAGCTCGGCCAGCTCGGCCAGAATGGACACCTCGTCGTCGGCCACCGAGAGGAATCCTCCGTGGACGGCGGCGACGAGGTCGGCTTCGCCGTCGCCTCGCTTGATCTTCAGCAGACCGCCCTCGACGAGAACGCCGAGCACGGGTGCGTGCTTAGGCATGATACCGATCTCGCCGTCGACGGTCTTGGCAATCACCATGTCGGCCTCACCGGACCAGATCTCACGCTCCGGGGAGACGACGCCTACTCGCAGCTTCGCCACTTTCTCTCCAGTTCCTTATCGAACCAGGCGCCGGTACGGCCGCGTGACCGTACCGGCGCCGAAGGCGACTAGCGGGCGAGTTCCTTGGCCTTGGCCACGGCCTGGTCGATGCCGCCGACCATGAAGAACGCCTGCTCGGGCAGGTGGTCGTAGTCGCCGGCGCACAGGCCCTTGAACGAGGCGATGGTCTCGTCCAGCGGGACGTTCTCACCGGGCTGGCCGGTGAACGCCTCGGCGGCGTACATCGGGTGGGACAGGAAGCGCTCGATGCGACGGGCCCGGTTGACGGTGACCTTGTCCTCTTCCGAGAGCTCGTCGATACCGAGGATCGCGATGATGTCCTGCAGCTCCTTGTACTTCTGCAGGATCCGCTTGGTCTCCTGGGCCACGCGGTAGTGCTCCTCGCCCACGATCAGCGGGTCGAGGATCCGCGAGGTGGAGTCGAGCGGGTCCACCGCGGGGTAGATGCCCTTCTCCGAGATCGGCCGCGAGAGAACGGTCTGCGCGTCGAGGTGCGCGAACGCGTTGTGCGGGGCCGGGTCGGTGATGTCGTCCGCGGGGACGTAGATCGCCTGCATGGAGGTGATCGAGTGACCGCGGGTCGAGGTGATGCGCTCCTGGAGGACACCCATCTCGTCGGCCAGGGTCGGCTGGTAACCCACCGCGGACGGCATGCGGCCGAGCAGGGTGGACACCTCGGAACCGGCCTGGGTGAACCGGAAGATGTTGTCGATGAACAGCAGCACGTCCTGCTTCTGGACGTCACGGAAGTACTCCGCCATGGTCAGGGCGGAGAGCGCGACGCGCAGACGGGTACCCGGGGGCTCGTCCATCTGGCCGAAGACGAGGGCGGTGTCCTTGAGGACGTTCGCCTCCTCCATCTCCAGCCAGAGGTCGTTGCCCTCACGGGTGCGCTCGCCGACGCCGGCGAACACCGAGGTGCCACCGAAGTTACGGGCGACCCGGCGGATCATCTCCTGGATCAGAACGGTCTTGCCCACGCCCGCGCCGCCGAACAGGCCGATCTTGCCGCCCTGCACGTACGGGGTGAGCAGGTCGATGACCTTGATGCCGGTGGTCAGCATCTCGGTGCGCGACTCGAGGGTGTCGAAGGCGGGCGACGGGCGGTGGATGCCCCAGCGCTCGTTGATCTGGAGCGAGGAGGTCTCGACGTCCAGCGACTCGCCGAGGGTGCTCCACACGTGGCCCTTGACGACGTCGCCGACGGGGACCGAGATGGCCGCGCCGGTGTCGGTCACCGGGGCGCCACGGGTGAGGCCGTCGGTGGGCTGCATGGAGATCGCGCGGACGAGGTTGTCACCCAGGTGCTGGGCGACCTCCAGGGTGAGGACCTTGGCCTCACCCTGCAGCTCGACGTCCACCTTGAGGGCGTTGTAGATCTCGGGCATCGCCTCGACGGGGAACTCCACGTCGACGACGGGACCGGTGACCCGCGCGACGCGGCCCACGCCGGTCTCAACAGTCTGTGCAGTCATTTCACTCTTTCCCCGCTGCGGAGTCGGCCAGCGCGTTCGCGCCACCGACGATCTCGCTGATTTCCTGGGTGATCTCGGCCTGGCGGACCTGGTTCATCTGCTGGGTGAACACGCGGATGAGCTCGTTGGCGTTGTCGGTGGCCGACTTCATGGCCCGGCGGCGCGCGGCTTCCTCCGAGGCCGCCGACTGGAGCAGCGCGGTGAAGATGCGCGACTCCACGTAACGCGGCAGCAGCGTGTCGAGGACCTCGCCCGCGGTGGGCTCGAACTCGAAGTACGGCAGCGGCGTGTCGGACGGGTCCTCCGCGGTCTCCTCGACCTCGAGCGGAAGGATCCGCTTGACCACGACCTCCTGCGTCAGCATCGAGACGAACTCGGTGGAGACGATGTGGATCTCGTCCACCCCGTCCTCGGCCGAGAAGGCCTCGATCAGCGTGCCGGCGACCTCCTTGGCGTCGGAGTAGGCGGGCTTACGGGAGAACCCCGTCCACTGCCCGCCCATCTCACGGTTACGGAAGGCATGCCAGCCGACGCCCTTGCGGCCCGTCACGAAGGGCACGGGCTCGACGCCCCTGTCCCTGAGCAGGTTGCCGAGCGCCTCCGCCTCACGCAGGATGTTGGCGTTGAAGCCGCCGCAGAAACCGCTGTCGCTGGTGACGATCAGGACGGCGGCCCTGGTGGGCTGCTCCTTGGCCACCGTCAGCGGATGGTCGGTGGTGGAGGTGTTGCTGACCACGCCCGTGACGGCGCGGGTGATCTCGCGCTCGTACGGCACGGCGGCCTGCATCCGCTGCTGAGCCTTGACGATGCGGGACGAGGCGATGAGCTCCTGGGCGCGGGTGATCTTCGCCGTGGACTTGACCGACTTGATCCGCCGCCGCAGCAGTCTTAGCTGGGCACCCATCGGCTACTTCTTCTCTGCCGTGCGGACTCGCTTCGTGATCTTCTCCTGGCCGACCTCGCCCTCGCCGAGCGCGGCGACCGGCTCGTCGTTGACCAGGTACTCACCGGAGGAGGTCTCGAAGCTCTTCTTGAACTCGGTGATGGCGTCCTTGAGAGCGGTCATCGTGTCGTCGGGCAGGTCGCGGGTCTCGCGGATGCCGTCGAAGATGCCCTTGTTCTCGCGGCCCAGGTAGTCGAGGAACTCCGTCTCGAAGCGGCGGATGTCCTCGACCGGGACGTCGTCGAGCTCACCGGTCGTGCCGGCCCAGACCGAGACGACCTGCTTCTCGACCGGGAACGGGCTGTACTGGGCCTGCTTGAGCAGCTCGACCAGGCGCTGGCCGCGCTCCAGCTGGGCGCGGGAGGCCGCGTCCAGGTCGGAGGCGAAGGAGGCGAACGCCTCCAGGTCACGGAACTGCGACAGCGACAGGCGCAGCGTGCCGGCGACCTTCTTCATCGCCTTGATCTGCGCGGAGCCGCCGACTCGGGAGACGGAGACACCGACGTTGATGGCCGGACGCACACCCGCGTTGAACAGGTCGGTCTCGAGGAAGCACTGGCCGTCGGTGATGGAGATGACGTTGGTGGGGATGAACGCCGAGACGTCGTTGCCCTTCGTCTCGATGATCGGCAGACCGGTCATCGAGCCGGAACCCATGTCCTTGGACAGCTTCGCGCAACGCTCAAGGAGGCGGGAGTGCAAGTAGAAGACGTCGCCGGGGAACGCCTCGCGGCCCGGCGGGCGGCGCAGCAGCAGGGAGACGGCGCGGTAGGCGTCGGCCTGCTTGGTCAGGTCGTCGAAGACGATGAGGACGTGCTTGCCCTGGTACATCCAGTGCTGGCCGATGGCCGAACCGGTGTAGGGCGCGAGGTACTTGTAACCGGCCGGGTCGGACGCCGGAGCGGCGACGATGGTGGTGTACTCCATCGCGCCCGCCTCCTCGAGGCGGCCCTTGACCTGGGCGATCGTGGAGCCCTTCTGGCCGACCGCGACGTAGACGCAGAGAACCTGCTTGTCGGGGTCGCCGGAGAGCCAGTTCTCCCGCTGGTTGAGGATGGTGTCCACGGCGACGGCGGTCTTGCCCGTGCCACGGTCACCGATGATCAGCTGGCGCTGGCCGCGGCCGATCGGCGTCATGGCGTCGACCGCCTTGAGACCGGTCTGCAGCGGCTCCTTCACCGGCTGGCGCTGGACCACCGAGGGGGCCTGGAGTTCGAGGGCGCGCAGGCTCTCGGACTCGATGGGGCCCTTGCCGTCCAGGGGAACGCCCAGCGGGTCGACCACTCGGCCGAGGAAGCCGTCGCCGACCGGCACGGACAGGACCTCGCCCGTCCGGCGGACCGACTGGCCCTCCTCGATCTTGCTGAAGTCGCCCAGAACAACGACACCGATCTCCCGGACGTCCAGGTTCAGTGCCAGGCCACGCGTGCCGTCCTCGAACTCAAGCAGCTCGTTCGCCATCGCCGAGGGAAGGCCGGAGACATGGGCGATACCGTCGCCGCAGTCGACGACGGTCCCGATCTCCTCGCGCGCGGCACCTTCCGGCTCGTACGCCTGGACGAAGCGCTCAAGTGCGTCCCGGATCTCGTCCGGCCGGATCGTAAGCTCCGCCATCTCTCTTCAGTCTCCCTATTCGCCTAGCCGGCCAACCGGCGGCGGACTTCTTCGATTCGTCCCGCGATGGTGGTGTCGATGAGATCGTCCCCGATGCGAACCGAGAACCCTCCCAGCACCCGCGGATCCACCTCGACGTTCAGATGAACGTCGCGGCCGTACGAGGTGCGCAGCCACGTGGCGAGACGCTGCTTCTGCCCCTCTGAAAGCACGACGGCGCTGCGCACCACCGCGACGAGGCGCTGCCGCTGGGCGGCGACCAGCTTGCCGAACTCCTCAAGCCCACCGTCCAGGCTACGTCCTCTCGGATGCAGCACGAGCTGGGTGACCAGCCGCAGGGTGGTGGGGGCGACCTTCGCGGCCAGGAGGGAGCCCAGAAGCTCCCGCTTGGCGGACTCGGGGGCCGCCGGCGCCGTCAGGGTCCGGTGAAGCTCCAGGTTCGAGGCGGCGATGCGCCCGAACCGGAACAGCTCGTCCTCGACGTCGTCGAGCCTGCCCTGCGCCTCCGCCTCGGCCGAGGCCGCGATGACGCCGAGCCGCTCCAGGGAGTCGGCCAGGTCACGCGAACGCGCCCACCTGGCGGACACGGCCGCGGCGACCGTCTCCAGGGCGGCGTCGCTGATCTTGCCCTCCAGCAGCACCCGGACGATCTGCGCCTTCTGGGCCGCGGGACCGGCCGGGTCGGAGAGGTTGCGGCGGAGCCCGTGTTCGCGGTCGAACAGGGCGGCGACCGAGAAAAGCTCGTCGGCCAGCGTGCCGAGGTCCGCGCTTCCCGCGACGGCGTTGAAGCGCTCTTCGACCTCGGCCAGCGAGGCCCTGCTCAGGCCCCTCATCAGCCGCTCACCGACACTCGCGCGTCACGCCTGGTTCGCCGTGTCATCAGCGGACCGCCGCGTTGCTCGACTCGAGCTCCTCGAGGAACCTGTCGACGGTACGGCGCTGGCGCGCCTCGTCCTCCAGGGACTCCCCGACGATACGACCGGCCAGCTCGATCGACAGGCGGCCGAGCTCCGTGCGGAGCTGGGCGAACGCCTGCTGGCGGTCGGCCTCGATCTGCAGGTGGGCGGCCTCGACCAGGCGGCGAGCCTCGGCCTGGGCCTCCTCGCGGAGCTCGGCCTTGATCTGCGCACCCTGCTCACGGGCCTCCTCACGCAGCCGCGAGGCTTCGTGACGGGCTTCGGAGAGCTGGTCCTTGTACTGCTTGAGCAGCGCCTGGGCCTCGGCCTGCGCGTCCTCGGCTCGCTTGATGCCGCCTTCGATCGCATCGGTCCGCTCGACCAGGGTCTTCTGGATGCGCGGGGTGAGGATCTTACCGACGACGAAGAGGACGAAGAAGAAGGCGAAGCCGCCGACGACAAGCTCGTAGGTGTGCGGGAGGAGGGGGTTAGCCCCCTCCTCCGCTGCCAGGAGCGAAGCTGCCTGAATCATTTGTGCAGCCTTCCGTCAGAGGTTTTTCTGCGTCTTACTGACCGAACATGAACGGCGCGACAAGGCCGATGAGGGCCAGCGCCTCGGTGAGGACGAAGCCGAGCAGCATGTTCTGGCGGATCAGGCCGTAGG
This sequence comes from Streptosporangium sp. G12, assembly GCF_052983175.1. NCBI lineage: Bacteria > Bacillati > Actinomycetota > Actinomycetes > Streptosporangiales > Streptosporangiaceae > Streptosporangium > Streptosporangium sp. G12. The sequence continues at coordinate 40,502 of NZ_JBRIQO010000024.1, forward strand.
CCTCGGGCTGGCGGGCGATGGCCTGCACACCCTGACCGAAGATGATGCCGACGCCGATGCCGGGGCCGATGGCGGCGAGGCCGTAGCCGATGGAACCGAGGGAGCCGGTGACCTCAGCGAGGATTCCCATTGCCATGGTGTTGTGTTTCCTTTACAGGTCGGCCGGTGAAGGCTCACCGGTCTGGATATTCGAGGGAGGTCTGTGCGTCTAGTGGTCGGCGTGGAGCGAGTTGCCGATGTACATCGCGGCGAGCATCGCGAAGAGGAACGCCTGCAGGAACTGGATGAACATCTCGAAGCCCGTCATCGCGATCGTCATGATCACGCCGACCACGCCGAGCGGTGCGCCCAGCGGGGTGAGCTTCTCGAAGAGGAACCAGAAGCCGACGAGGCTGAAGAAGGCCAGGATGATGTGGCCGGCGAACATGTTGGCGAACAGTCGCACCGCGTGCGTGAAGGGCGCGATGATCATGTTGGACAGGAGCTCGATCGGGGCCAGCAGCACGTAGATCGGCTTGGGCAACCCCGGGGGGAACATCATGTTCTTGAAGTAGCCGATCGCGCCCTGGTGCTTGACACCCAGGTAGATCTTCAGGATGTAGACGCTGAGGGCGAGCACGATCGGGAAGGCGATGTGCGAGGCGACCGGGAACTGCAGGAACGGGATGACGCCCATCAGGTTCCAGACCCAGACCAGGAAGAACATGCTGAGCAGCAGGCCCATCCACCGGTCGGCGTCCTTGCCGAGGAACGGCCGGGCGACCTGGTCGCGGACGAACATGTAGCCCATCTCGCCGATGTTCTGCACGCCCCGCGGCACCAGCTTCGGGTTGCCGAAGGCCGACCAGCAGAAGCCGATGACGAGGATCGAGCTCAGCAGGGCCAGCAGCACCGGCTTCGTGAGCCAGGCGACGCCCGAGACGATCGGGGCGGCGTCGAAGAGTTCGAGTCCCGGAGGCGTGAACTCGTCCCCGGGAGCGAGGAGCGTCAGCGTGCTCACGCGGCGTTCCCTTCAGCGTGGTAGGTGATCGAAATGGCTTCGTCAGCGAAGCGACCGCCGCCGAAGGCTAGCGACCGTACTTCCGGTAGACCAGGTAGACGGATAGAGCGACCCCGAGAATCAATCCGATCGGGGTGAAGGCGACCACGCCAGTCCACTTGGACAGCAACCAGCCCCCACCGCCGTACAGGATCATCCCGGAGAGGAGATAACTGGGGATCGACCAGGCGGCGTTGGCGAAGTCGCGGCCGTCGTCTTCGGGCCGGATTTTCTTTTCGCTCATCGCGGGCATGACGATAGCAGTCGCGGTGAGGACTAGTCATATCGGGCAGGGTCCAGGCCGCCAGCGAGATGATACGCCTCATCGCGGATCGCCCTGACCTGGAACCCGGCCATCGGGGTCGACGTAGAGCATCTTGAGTTTCATGAAGCCGCGCATCTCGCCGACCGTCCAGGCGATCGTGCACGCGATGGCCGCCCAGCCGAAGGCCTTGGGCTCGAACGCGGTGGCGTCCTCGAAGGTCTTGAGCAGAGCCATGATCACGAGAATCTTCACCGCGTAGCTCAGCACCGCGGCGGTCATCATCATCATGGGCGACACGCGGCTCGCGTACGAGACGGCCATGATGCCGAGGGTAAAGAAGACACCGACGACCACGGTCCCGATCGCGGCGCCGAGCGCTCCCTTGGCTCCGGCCAGCAACGCCGCGACGAGGATCACGACCAGCCCCACCAGCACCGTGGGTATCGCAGCCCCCTTCAGAAGGCGCACGTCGTTGGCCAGCATCGGCACTCCAAGTGACTGTTATCAAGCGAGCGATTGCTACCTTGCAGGTCTGGGCAGGTTCACCATCTGCTAGTGAAAGCTATCACAAGCTCATGGAAGAGCGCCTTTACCTGCCGTTTCAAGTGAACGATCAAGGAGCCGGGGAAAGCGGCTCAAAGCGGCGTCTCAGGGTTTGAGAAACCGTGCCGGGGCGCGCTGAGTGACAGGTCGGGCCGCACCGGCAGGGTGGCCGTGTCGTCGCCGGCGGCGGCCGGACGGTGCCCCGGCGCCTCCGCGGGATACGGATGGGGCCTGACCCGGCCCGGCTGCCGCTCGCCGGGGTGCGCGTGCCGCCCGGGTCCCTCCGCGGGGCCGCCGGAACCTGCGGGACCCGTGGGATCGAGCGGGCCGCGCCCGTCACCGCGCCCGTCACCGCGTCCGTCGCCGCGCCCGTCGCCCTGGCCCTCGGCCCCGCCGAGGTCACGGCGGGCGCGCCAGCGGGGCAGCGCCATCATCACCAGCACGCCGATGGCGAGCAGCACGGTCAGCGGGAACAGGATGAGCGGGACGCCCTCGATGGACAGCGCCACGACCGCGAAGGCGAACAGGAAGGTCCACGCGTACATGATCATGACGCTGCGGCGGTGCGAGTGGCCGATGTCCAGCAGCCGGTGGTGCAGATGCCCCCGGTCGGGCGAGAACGGCGACAGGCCGTTGGACGTGCGCCGGATCACCGCCATGATCAGGTCCAGCAGCGGGAGCACCAGGATCGCGACCGGCACGAGAAGGGGGAGGATGACGGGGAAGCCGTTGATGTTGCTGGAGTCGAGCGGTGTGACCAGGATCATCGTGGAGGCGAGGACCAGGCCGATCAGCATCGCCCCCGTGTCGCCCATGAAGATCTTCGCCGGGTGGAAGTTGTGCGGCAGGAAGCCCAGGCAGACCCCGATCAGCACCGAGGCGATGACCGCCGTCGCGTTGATGCTGGTGTCGCCGTAGTCCTTCGACAGGGCCACCGAGTACGTCCACGTGGCCATCGCGGCGATGCCGACGATCCCCGCGGCCAGCCCGTCGAGCCCGTCGACGAAGTTGACGGCGTTGATCATGACGACCACGATCAGGATCGTGATCAGCGGGCTCAGCGTCGAGTCGAGGGTGGTCTGCCCGCCCAGCACCGTGGGCAGCGGGAGCCACGGCAGGCTGACGCCGAAGGTGACGAGCACCCCCGCGGCGCCGATCTGCCCGGCGAGCTTGACGAGGGCGTCCATCCCCAGCCAGTCGTCCAGGAAGCCGGTCAGCGTGATCAGGCCGCCCGCGGCGATCAGCGCGATCACGATCTTTCCCTGACCCTCGGCCAGCTTGCCCCCGGCGTAGGGCAGCTCGGCGGCGATCAGCAGACCGGCGACGAGGCCGCCGTACATCGCCAGACCACCCAGCCTGGGCGTCGGCGTGGTGTGCACGTCACGATCGCGGACCTCGGGCATGGCACCGATACGGACGGCGAAAACGCGGATCAGCGGAACCAGCAGATACGTCACCGCGGCCGCGACGAGCGCCATGAGTAGATATTCGCGCACGGAACCAGTTTCGCGGATAGACCGGCCACCTGTGACCGGAAAACGACACAGAACAGCTCATAGTTCGCTGGGATATATCCGGTGGGTCCTCGTCAGCACCGCGGCGCGCTCCCGTATCTCACCCGTCGCGTCGGGGTTGCGGATGACCTGCGCCACCATCGAGGCCACCTCCTTCATCTCCTCGGGCCCCATCCCCTGGGTCGTGACGCAGGGGGTGCCGACCCGGATCCCGGACGTCACCGTGGGCGGCTCCGGATCATAGGGGATCGCGTTGCGGTTCAGCGTGATCCCGGCCGCTTGACACCGCTGCTCGGCCACCGCGCCGGAGATCCCGACGTCGCGCAGGTCGATCAGCGCCAGGTGGCTGTCGGTGCCCCCCGAGACGGGCCGCATGCCCTCGGCGGCCAGCGCGTCGGCCAGCACCTGGGCGTTGGCCACCACCCGCCGCGCGTACTCCGCGAACTCCGGCCGCAGCGCCTCGCCGAACGCCACCGCCTTGGCCGCCACCGCGTGCATGAGCGGGCCGCCCTGCACGAACGGGAAGACCGCCCGGTCGATCCTGGGACCCAGCTCCCGCGTGCACATGATCCCGCCGCCCCTCGGACCGCGCAGCGCCTTGTGCGTGGTGAAGGTCACCACGTCCGCGTACGGCACGGCGGAGGGCAGCGCCCGCCCGGCCATCAGGCCGACGGTGTGCGCGACGTCGGCGAGCAGCCAGGCGCCCACCTCGTCCGCGATCCCCCGGAAGGCGGCGAAGTCGATCTCGCGGGGGTAGGCGGTGGCACCACAAATGATCATCTTGGGCTGGTGCCGCAGCGCCAGCTCCCTGACCTCGTCGTAGTCGATCAGCTCGGTGTCCCTGCGCACGCCGTACGCCACGACGTCGAACCAGCGTCCCGAGAAGTTGACCTTGGAGCCGTGTGTGAGGTGGCCGCCGTGCGACAGCTCCATCGCCAGCATGGTGTCACCCGGCTGGAGCAGGGCCGCGTAGGCCGCCAGGTTCGCCGAGGCGCCGGAATGAGGCTGCACGTTGACGTGCTCGGCGCCGAACAGCCGCTTGGCCCGGTCGATTGCGAGCCGCTCGGCCCGGTCGACGACCTCGCACCCGGCGTAGTAACGCCTGCCGGGGTAGCCCTCGGCGTACTTGTTGGTGAGCGTCGAGCCGAGCGCGGCGAGCACGGCGGGCGAGGTGAAGTTCTCACTCGCGATCAGTTGGACGCCTCCGCGGAGCCGGTCGAGCTCGTCGAGCAGCACGCTCGCGATCTCCGGGTCCTCGCGCTGCAGGAGACCGAAATCTGGCCCGTAGTACGGTTCTGCGCCCATGGCTCACACCCCGAAGACGACGACTCACCCCCACTGTAAGCCCGCCGTCCCCGGTTATCCCATGTCAGGGACGCGCCGCCCCGGGACAGCGTGTCGCGGAGGACCGCCGCCGCCGGGAGGCCGCCTCACGAGAACGCGTGCGGGGCTCCGGCTTTGACCGGCACCCATCTCGGCGTGTCGGCCGCCTGGTCGCTGATCGACGTCAGGATCGCCTGCCGGTAGAGGCTCAGACGGGTGCGCCACTCCGTCATGTCCTCGACGTAGCGGCCGGAGACGGGGGCGTCCCAGACGTCCCTGCTCCTGGCGAGCTGGTAGGCCTTGTCCAGGCTGGCGGTCAGCGTGTCGAGCACGGGGAGCACCTGCCTCCACATCATGACCAGCCGCTGGTAGTCGGGGTTGAACTCCCACGACGTGACGGCGTCCGGGGACGGCAGCCCGTTGTTGGCCGAGGCCGGCGGGGTCTCCCCCGGCTGCAGCGGCTGCGGTGCGGGTGGATCCACGAACATCACAGGCTCCTCACCCTCGCTGACACGCTCCCTGCCTCCTGCTCACTCACCGCTACCCGGTGCCTCGTGCTCATCCGGCCGCCGCTTCGCGCTCACGGCGCTCACGGTCTCGCGCCCGCGTTCCGGTGATCACCGGCCGCCGCCCGGGGGCGGGATCGGCCGCAGCGGGTCTCCCGGTTCCACGTCGCCCGCCGGGCCGTCGGGCCGGATGTCCATGGGCGCCCAGGCCCCCTCACCCCAGGTCTCCCCGTCGGGCACGCTCACGCCCGGCATCTCCAGCGGCTCGATCTCGCGGGCGTTGTCGGCGAGCGTCCTGAGCGCGTCGAGATCGAGCGGGCTCGCCTCGGCGGTGACGACGTCGCTGCCGTCGTTCGCCCACCGGGCGGCCGAACCCTCGCCCGGCTGCGCGGCCGCCCCGCCGGGCGCCGCCCCCGCCGCCTGCCCGGACGTGCCCTCGGCACCGCGGGCGTCACCGGAGATCGCGTCGCCGATGGACGGCACCGGCCCCCCGGCGGGCCGGGTGGCCGCCTCGCCCGAGGCCGTGCCCGCCGTCTGGATCGCGGGCTCACCGGAGGCCGTCCCTGCGGGCCGGGGCGCGGCGGGCTCTCCGGAGGTCGTACCGGTGGACTGGGGGGTGGTGTCGCCACCGGTGCCCGGCGGCTGGACGGTCTGGTCCGTTGCCGGGCCCGCGGTGTCGAGGAGCGGGTACGCGGGCTTGGCGGAATCGAGCGGGCCGTGCGGCTCGACCCAGCCGGGCTGCCCGGTGGTGCCGGAGACATTGTCGATCGCGGGCATCTCCAGCGGCGGGATGTCCTCGATGTTCTTCAGCAGCTCGTCGACCTCGGCCGCCGTGGGCGCGTCGAGCGGGATCTGGAGCACCTTCACCCCGTCGACCTCCACGATCTTCGCCTTGGAGTCGCTCTGGTCGATGTCGTCGGGGTGGTCCTTCCTGGGGGTGTCGAGGACGGTGTCACCGGAGGAGCCGCCCTCCTCCCTCGGCGAGCGCTCGTCGCCCTTGGAACCGGCGTCGCCCTTGGCGTCGGGATCGTTCGCGGGCGCGTCGCCGGTGGAATCCCCGCGCGGGGTCGTCTCGTCGCCCTTCGAGCCCGTGTCGCCCTTGGCGTCGGAGTCGTTCACGGGCGCGTCGCCGGTCGGATCCTGCCCGCGCGGCGTCGTGTCGTCCGCGTTGACGATCTCCGGCCGGGTGTCGTCGGCCCTGGGCGGCTCCGGCGCGGGCGCGGACTCCCCCTGCGGCGTCCCCGGCACGAGGCCGGTGTCCGGGGTGGAGGTCTCGGGCGTACGCGGGACGCCGGGCGCCTCGCGCGGCGCGGTGTCGACCGGCTGTCCCCCACCCTGCGGGTTCTCCCCCGGTCCGGGGACCGCGGGCTTCAGGTCCTCGACCCTCGGCGTCTCCGGCCGCGCGTCGTCGGCCCTCGGGGCGTCCGGCGCGGGCGCGGAATCCTGCCTGGGAGCCTCCGGCGCGGGCGCGCCCTCGGCGTTCGGTGTCCCCGGCGCGGGCGCGCCCTGGGCGTTCGGCACCTCCGGGACGCGATCCGGCGCGGGCGCCTCGGGCCGGGTGTCCTCGGCCCTCGGCGCGTCCGGCAGGGACGGGGAATCCGGGGTGCGGGCCTCCGGCGGGGGCGCGGAATCGCCTTCCGGGACCTCCGGTACGGGATCCGGAGCAGGAGGCTCGGGGCGTGGCTCCTCGGCTCTTGGAGGCTCCGGCGCGGGATCGGGCTTGGGAGGCTCGGGGCGCGGCTCCTCTGCCCTCGGGGGCTCCGGCGCGGGATCGGGCTTGGGGTCGGGTTTGGGAGGCTCGGGGCGCGGCTCCTCTGCCCTCGGAGGCTCCGGCGCGGGATCGGGCTTGGGAACCTCGCGCGGCGCACTGTCCGTCGGCTTGCCGCCCTCCTTGGGCGTCTCCCCCTCCCGCGGGGAGGTCTCGTCGGCTTTCGACCCCGTTTCCGGCTTCCGGTCGTCCGCTCCGGACGCCTCGGGTTTCGGCGTCTCCTTCCGATCGTCCCGATCGTCGCGCGGGGAGGCCTCGTCACCCTTCGAACCCGCCTCGGGCTTGGCCTCGTCGCCCTTCGGGGTGTCGGCCTTCGGGGTGTCGGCCTTCGGGGTGTCGGGCTTGGTGTCGGGCTTGGAGGAGTCCTTGGGATCGTCGCGCCGCGTGCTCTCGTCCGACTGGTCGCCGACGCGGGGTTTGTCGTCCGCCCCGACCGCCGGCTTGAGATCCTCCGCCTTCGGGCTCTCGGGCTTCGCACCGTTCTGGGAACCGGCCTCCGGCTTGGCGCCGTTCTGGGAGTCCGTCTGCGGCTTCGCCCCCTCGCCCTGGGAGCCCGTCTCGGGCTTCGGGTCCCCGGCCTTCGGCTCGGTGGGAGGCGCCGTCGCGTTCTGGCTGACCTTCTTCTCCAGTAACGCCACGCGGGCGGAGACGTCTCGGACCATCACATCGCACGCGTCGGCGATCTGGACGGGTCGGTGGGTCGACTGCGAGGACAGGCCGGCCCCGCTCATCATCTGCGAGACCCTGCCCTCGACGTTCCGCATCTGCTCGGCGGCCCGCTGCACCTCGGACAACAGGTCGCGGACCAGCTTGGGGTCCATTCCTTCGAACTTGCCCATGGACGTCTCCCAGGAAGTGTCGGCCCACTTCAAGGTACCGGGGAGACAGCCCGGCGTCACGGTGATAATCAGATGGCATGGAACACGGCATATGCCGTGGACGCGCTGGTCAGTTGTCGGGCTCCGAGCCCGTGTCCGTCGCGACGTAGCCGATCACACCGCGCAGCTTCTCCACGCTGATCGCCCCGCGCCGCAGCAGCCTGGGCACCGCGGTGGTCAGGTCGAGGATCGTCGAGGGGATGTCGCTCTCGCACGGCCCCGCGTCGAGATAGACCGACACCGAGTCGCCGAGCTGCTTCTCCGCGTCGGCGGCGGTGGTGGCGGCCGGGGCGCCGGAGCGGTTGGCGCTGGAGACGGCCAGCGGGCCGGTCTCCTTGAGCAGGTCGAGGGCGACCGCGTGCAGCGGCATCCGGATGGCGACGGTGCCCTTGGCGTCACCGAGATCCCACGACAGCGACCGGTTCACGCGGCAGATCAACGTGAGCGGGCCCGGCCAGAAGGCGTCGACGAGATCCTGGCCGTACGGGCCGAGGTTCTCCACCAGGGCGTTGGCGGCCCGGACGGTCCCGACCAGCACGGGCACCGGCATGTCACGGCCGCGCCCCTTGGCCGCCAGCAGGGCGGTGACCGCGGCGGGCGTGAAGGCGTCGGCGCCGACACCGTAGACGGTGTCGGTCGGGAGCACCACGAGCTCCCCCCGCTGGAAGGCGGAGGCGGCCTCGAGCAGGCCGGTGGCTCGCTGCTCGGCATCCATACAGTCATAACGTCGGCTCACGGCGTGCATCCTATTCCTGGCCGAATCGAGCGGTGACGAAGCGGTCCCTGCGCGTCAGATCCTGGCGGCTGCGCACGTCGCGCCAGCCGTTCTCCTCGGAGAAGATCAGATATACCGGAGTGCCCTGCTGGTCGGCGTGCTCCACGGCGACGAACCCGCCGGGACGGAGCAGCCTCCTGGAGGTCCGCTCGACCGCCCTGACCTCGTCGAGGCCGTCGCTGCCCGATCCGTACAGCGCGCGGTGCGGGTCGTAGTCGCGGACCTCGGGGTCGCGGGGGATCGCGCCCGGCGGGATGTAGGGCGGGTTGGAGATCACCAGGTCGACCTGGCCGTCCAGCTCGGAGAGGGCGTCGGCCAGATCCTCCGGGTGCAGGTGGACCCGGCCCTGGCCGTACTCGATGATGTTGCGCTTGGCCCAGGTGTAGGCGCCCGGGTCGACCTCGACCGCGTGCACGGTGGCCAGCGCGACCTCCTGGGCGATCGACAGCGCGATGGCGGCCGAGCCCGTCCCGAGATCCACGACCACCGGCGAGGCGACGTCCATCTCCCGCAGCCGGTCGATCGCCCAGCCCGCCACGACCTCGGTCTCCGGGCGCGGTACGAAAACGCCGGGCCCGACCTCCAGGGACAGGTAGCGGAAGTAGGCCCGCCCGGTGATGTGCTGGAGCGGCTCGCGGGACTCCCTGCGGGCGACGCCCTCCCAGAACAGGGCGTCGAAGTCGGAGTCCTTCACCGTGTGCAGCTCGCTGCGGCGCACGCCGTGCACACACGCGGCGATCTCCTCGGCGTCGGTGCGCGGCGACGGCACACCTGCCTCGGCGAGCCGGGCGGTGGCGAGGGCGATCTCGTCCAGCAGAAAGGTCATGGGCGCGTTCTATGAATGGGCGAGCTACGAATGGGCGGCGAGCTTCTCCGCCATCTCGGCGTCGAGCAGGGACTGGATGACGGCCGAGAGGTCTCCGTCGAGCACCTGGTCGAGGTTGTAGGCCTTGAAACCGACGCGGTGATCGGAGATGCGGTTCTCGGGGAAGTTGTAGGTGCGGATGCGCTCGGAGCGGTCGACCGTGCGGATCTGGGACTTGCGCTCGGCCATGGCGGCGGCGTTGGCCTCCTCCTCGGCGATCGCCTGCAGGCGGGCCCGCAGGATGCGCATGGCCGACTCCTTGTTCTGGAGCTGGCTCTTCTCGTTCTGGCAGGAGGCGACGACACCCGTCGGGACGTGCGTGATCCGCACGGCCGAGTCGGTGGTGTTGACGCTCTGGCCACCGGGGCCGCTGGAGCGGTAGACGTCGATGCGCAGGTCGTTCGGGTCGATCTGGACGTCGACATCCTCGGCCTCCGGGTAGACGAGCACCCCGGCGGCACTGGTGTGGATGCGCCCCTGCGACTCGGTGACCGGGACCCGCTGGACGCGGTGCACGCCGCCCTCGAACTTGAGCCTCGACCAGACGCCCTCGTCGCCCCTGGCCTTCAGGGCGATCGTGACGTCCTTGTAACCGCCGAGGTCGGAGTGGGTGGCGTCGATCAGCTCGGTCTTCCAGCCGATCCGCTCGGCGTAGCGCAGATACATCCGCAGGAGGTCTCCGGCGAACAGGGCGGACTCCTCGCCCCCCTCGCCCGCCTTGATCTCCATGATGATGTCCTTGTCATCGTTGGGATCGCGCGGGACGAGCAGGTGCCTGAGCTTCTCCTCCAGCTCGGGAATCCGGGCCTCCAGCTCCTTGGCCTCCTCGGCGAACCCCTCGTCCTCCGAGGCCAGCTCCCGCGCCGTGCCGAGGTCGGACTGGACGCCCTCGAGCTCGCGGTAGGTGGCGACGATCGGGGTCAGCTCGGCGTAGCGCCTGCCGAAGGTGCGCGCCTGCTTCTGGTCGGCGTGCACGGAGGGGTCGGCGAGCTTGAGTTCCAGCTCGGCGTACTCACTGAGCAGCTCGTCGAGATTCACCGTGCGTCCTTCCTTGAAAGCCCTTGTCAGCCTGCCTCATCACCACGAACGCCGACCCGGGCCCCCACAAGGGGGGTTCTCCGAGCCGGCGCCGGGATGAGAGCTACTGGCCCGCGGGCTTCTTGCCGAAGCGCTTCTCGAAGCGCGCCACCCGGCCGCCGGTGTCCAGGATCTTCTGCTTGCCCGTGTAGAAGGGGTGGCAGGCGGAGCACACGTCGGCGTGGATCACGCCGTTCTTGGCGGTGCTGCGGGTGGTGAAGGAGTTACCACAGGTGCAGGTCACCTGGGTCTCGTTGTACTCCGGGTGAATGTCGGGCTTCATATCGCCTTTTCCTCTCCAAAACGCGGTCGCCGGGTCGCCACTGTCTCTCGCCTGTGAGGCTTGCGCGCTGAGCACACCGGGGTGCGCGCGGGCGGGAACCGGAACCGCTACGGTTCGGCTACCAGTGTGCCAGATCCTCCAACCATCCCAGGCCACAAGACATTCCCCACCCCGGTGACCCGCGGTCCCAGAACGGACACGGCGTGCTCACGGCCCCCTGGCGAGCGCGATATCCGTGAGGGGACCGGAACCCCGGACCCCGCGGGGAAACCAGGGGCTCCAGGCCCTCACCTTCCCAGGTACGCGAGCACGGCGAGGACCCGGCGATGATCGTCGGCGGCGGGCTCCAGCCCGAGTTTGCCGAAGATGCTGGAGATGTGCTTCTCCACGGCGCCCTCGGTGACGAGCATCCGCCCGGCGACCGCGGTGTTGGAGCGCCCCTCCGCCATCAGGGCCAGGACCTCGCTCTCCCTGACGGTCAGGGACTCCAGGGGGTCGCCCTTGCGCTGGCGGCTCAGGAGCTGCCCGATCACCTCGGGGTCGATGACCGTCCCCCCGGCCGCCACCCGGCGTACGGCGTCGAGGAACTCGGCCACGTCCGCTATCCGCTCCTTGAGCAGGTAGCCGACCGCCGCGGCGCCGCCGCCGATGAGCTCCGTGGCGTACTGCTCCTCGACGTACTGCGACAGGACGAGGATCGGCAGCCCCGGCCGCCGGGACCTGGCCTCCAGAGCGGCGCGCAGCCCCTCGTCGGTGTGGGTCGGCGGCATCCGCACGTCGACGACGGCCAGGTCCGGATCGTGCTCGTCGACCACCGTCACCAGGCCGGGGCCGTCGCCCGCCACCCCGACGGTCTCGATGCCCCCGTCGGCCAGCAGCCTGGCCAGTCCCTCGCGCAACAGCACCGAGTCCTCGGCGATCACCACCCGCATGGGTCTCACGTTCTCACCATTCGCAGGGCAACTCCGCCCTGATCATCGTGGGGCCGCCCAGCGGGCTGTCGACGGTCAGGGTGCCGTCGATGGTCGCGGCCCGGTCGGCCAGTCCGGCGAGGCCGCTGCCCGGCCGCGGCACGGCGGCGCCGACCCCGTTGTCGTAGACCTCGACGATCACCCGCTGCTCCTGGCGGCTCACCCGGATGAACGCCTCGGTGGCCTCGGAGTGCTTGGCGAGGTTGCTCAGGCACTCGGCCACGACGAAGTACGCGATGCTCTCCACCGCGGGCGGGGGCCGGTGGGAGACCTCCACCGACAGGTCCACCCGTACGGGCGCGCGGGCGGCGAGCGACGACAGGGCCGCGCTCAGCCCCCTGTCGGTGAGGATCGCCGGGTAGATGCCCCTGGCGAGGTCGCGCAACTCGGCGATGGCGGCCTTGGTACCCCGGTGCGCCTGGGCCAGGAGCTCCCTGGCCGCGTCGGGGTCGGAGTCCAGTTTGGCCTGGGCCCGGCCCAGGTCCATGGCCACGGACAGCAGCCGCTGCTGGGCGCCGTCGTGCAGGTCCCGCTCGATCCGGCGCCGCTCGGCCTCGGCCGCGTCCACCCCGCGGGCCCGGCTGGCCCGCAGGTGGGCGGCACGGGCGGCCAGCCGGTTCTTCTCGCTCGTCCCCAGCAGGGCGACGCCGAGCAGGCCGTGCAGCCAGGCCATGCCACGGGTCGCGTAGAGGGCCGCGAGCAGGAAGCCGACCCCGATCAGCGTGCACAGCAGCGCCCTCGGCACGCTGTCGATCGGCAACTCGTCGATGGGCGTCATCGGCTGCCCGGCCAGCAGCAGGGGCAGTGGCGCGATCGTCAGGCTCAGTCCGAGGATCCACAGGACCGCCGTGACGGTGAACTCCGCGATCCCGATCGGCAGCAGCAGGAGGAGATAGAGCAGGTCCTTCCAGGTCGCGGGGTCGACGAACATGTCCTTCCAGCGCAGGAACAGGTTGTCGCCCTCGGAGGGCCGGTACGGGCTGGGGATGTCGACGCCGAAGGCCAGCCGCAGGAACCGGCGCTCCAGTATCGCGGCGCCTCGCCAGGCCAGCATGGTCAGGGCGAGCAGCGGCAGTCCGACCCACACGAGCACCATCACCAGGGAGGCCGGGATCACGGACGCGAGGAACGCGAAGCAGGCGAGGCCGTAGAACATGCTGACCAGCAGGTAGGGAACGGCCCGCCAGGTCATCGGGTCGACGAGCATGCCCAGGGGGCCGTTCGGACCGAGCGGCACGCGCCGCCTGAGCGGCGTCCTGACCGCGGTCGTGCTCGCCAGCGTCTCGGCCGTCATGCGCCTCCCCTGTCCCCGGTCAGCCCGTCGTACGCCGTCCTTGTCGCGTCCCGCCGTCCCTCGCGCGTCTGGCGTCTCCTCGCGCCGCCCGCCTTCGCGTGACCGCCCCCCTCCTCGCGTGCCGTCCACGCGCCGCGGTCATCGCGGGCGCGGACCCGGGAGCCGCGCGGGAAAAAGCGTCCTGAAGTAGGGATATCCCGAAGTACGGGGTCGCACAAGGGCTTTGGAAACGCGAACGCCCCGGCCGGAGGGGCCGGGGCGTTCGACGTACGGCGGGTGATCAGTCGCGCTCGGAGCTGACCGTCGTCTTCTGCACCTGGAGCAGGAACTCCGCGTTGGACTTGGTCTCCCTCATCTTCTCCAGGAGAAGCTCGAGGGCCTGCTGCATGTCCAGGGCGTGCAGCACGCGGCGGAGCTTCCAGGTGATCTGGAGCTCGTCCTTGCCCATGAGGATCTCTTCCTTACGGGTGCCGGACGCGTCGACGTCCACCGCGGGGAAGATCCGCTTGTCGGCGAGCTGCCGGTTGAGCTTGAGCTCCAGGTTGCCCGTGCCCTTGAACTCCTCGAAGATGACCTCGTCCATCTTGGAGCCGGTCTCGACCAGCGCGGTGGCGAGGATCGTCAGCGAGCCGCCGTTCTCGATGTTGCGGGCGGCGCCGAAGAAACGCTTCGGCGGGTAGAGCGCGGTGGAGTCGACACCACCGGACAGGATGCGGCCGGAGGCCGGGGCCGCCAGGTTGTAGGCGCGGCCCAGCCGGGTGATCGAGTCGAGCAGCACGACCACGTCGTGGCCGAGCTCCACCAGGCGCTTGGCACGCTCGATGGCGAGCTCGGCGACCGTGGTGTGGTCCTCGGCCGGGCGGTCGAAGGTCGAGTGGATGACCTCGCCCTTCACCGACCGCTGCATGTCGGTGACCTCTTCCGGACGCTCGTCCACCAGGACGACCATCAGGTGGCACTCGGGGTTGTTGCGGGTGATCGCGTTGGCGATCGACTGGAGGACCATCGTCTTGCCCGCCTTGGGCGGGGAGACGATGAGACCACGCTGGCCCTTGCCGATCGGGGCCACCATGTCGATGATCCTGGTGGTCAGGATGTTCGGCTCGGTCTCCAGGCGCAGGCGCTCCTGCGGGTAGAGGGGGACGAGCTTGTTGAAGTCGGGCCGCTGCCGCGCCTGCTCCGGGTCCATGCCGTTGACCGTGTCGAGGCGGACGAGCGCGTTGAACTTCTCGCGGCGCTCACCGTCGCGGGGCTGGCGGACGGCGCCGGTGACGACGTCACCCTTGCGCAGGCCGTTGCGGCGGATCTGGGCCAGCGAGACGTAGACGTCGTTGGAGCCCGGCAGGTAACCGCTGGTCCTGACGAACGCGTAGTTGTCGAGGATGTCCAGGATTCCGGCGATCGGGATCAGGACGTCGTCGTCGCCCACCACGGGCTCGTTGCTGTCGAAGCGCTCGCGGCCGCGGCGGTTGCGCTCGCGGAACCGGCCGCGACGGCCACGGCGGTCGTCGTCGTCGCCCACGCCGTGCTGGTCGTTGCGGTCCTGCGGGCCCCGGTTCTGCGGGCCGCGGTCGCCGCGCTCGCCCCTGTCACCGCGCTCGCCCCTGTCACCGCGGTCGTTGGTGCGGTCGCCGCGGTCGTTGAGACGCTCGCCGCGGTCGTTGGACCGCTCGCCGCGCTCACCGCGGTCGTTGAGCCGGTCGCCGCGGTCGTTGAGCCGCTCCCCGCGGTTCTGGCCGGCGTCGGCGGCGCGCTGGTCGGCGCGGCCGTCGTTGCGGTTGTCGGGGCGGTTGTCGCCGCGCTCACGGCGATCGTTGCCCCGCTCGCCGCGCTCGCTGTTGCGGCCACGGCGCTCGCCGCGCTCGCGACGGCTCTCGCCGCGCTCGCCACGGCCCTCGGCCGGGGCGGTGTCGATGGTCTGCTGCTCCACGACGGGCTCGGGCGCGACGACGGCGGCCACGGGCTCGGGGGCGGGGGGCGCCTGCTCCACGACGGGCTCGGCGGCCACGACGGGGCGGGAACGTTCCCTGCGGGTGCGCGCCGGACGCTCGGCGACCGGCTCGGCCACGACGGCCGGGGCGGCCACGGCAGGAGTCTCCTTGACGGCGGCGGGAGCCTGGGCGCTCTCGGTGGAGACGCCCTGCTTCTCCTGGATGGCCGCGATCAGCTGGCTCTTGCGCATCCGCCCGGTCCCGCTGATGCCGAGGCCGGAAGCCATGGCCTGCAGCTCAGGCAGCACCATGGCGGAAAGGCCTGTGCCGGAGCGACGGCGCGGCTTGGCCGCGGGGCGGGTGGGGGTGTCGCCGGACGCCGGCGCCGTGCCGGTGACGTCGGAGAGGAGTTCGGTGGTGTCGCTCACTAATGGGTCCTTCCCAGGGGTCGGGCGTGGCCATGATCAGCCAATCGTCCCGGTGGTGCGATCGACCCGGTGGGACAGACCGGGTCGGGTTGCACGTCGCGATCCTCGGCGGCCCATGGAGAGCCGCCGCCACTGTCGGAGAAGGGCGGATCCAGGCCGTCACCATCGCGAATCGCCGACGGTGGGACTTGGAGGACACCCCCCCGGATTGCTACCGGCAACCAGATGTCGAGGTAGATCGAACGCGCATGTCCCCTAAAACGCCGCTTCTCGTTGCCCCAACCGAAATCTGGAGCATTCGGAGGCGACGGATTCGGGGAGGCCACTGCGGCGCTCATGTCTCACCAGGTGAGACATGATGCAGCGATGTGTGGCTGACAAGCACGCACCCAACGCGGGGCACCTGGTGCGGCTATCAGCCTAACATCACCAGCGCACACAGCTATTCCCTGAAGGTCGAAGAGTCGTCAGCGTGTCTCAAGAGAAACAACGCGGGCGCCCCTGGTTTCGACTTCCAGTGGCTGGATGTGCCAGTCATTACCCACTTCCGGTGCGATCAAATCCTGCGTATTCATCGTTGACAACGCAAGAACCGTGGGCCCCGCACCCGAGACGACCGCGGCCACTCCCGCCCTCCGCAGCCGTCGTACCAGGTCGGCGGTGTGCGGCATCGCGGGCGCGCGGTAGTCCTGGTGGAGGCGGTCCTCCGTGGCTGCCAGCAGCAGGCCGGGCTCGGGCCTGGCGGTCAGCGCCGCGACCAGCAGGGCGGCCCGGCCGGCGTTCGCGGCGGCGTCGGCGTGCGGGACCTCCTTGGGCAGCAGCCCGCGGGCGGTCTCGGTCGACAGCCGGTGCGCGGGGACGAGGACCACGGGCCTGACGGCCTCGTGCGGGAGGAGCCGCACCAGGTGCGGCACGCCTCCGGCGTCCGTCCACGCGACGGTGAGCCCGCCCGCCAGGCACGGCGCCACGTTGTCGGGATGGCCCTCGATCTCGGTGGCCAGCGCGAGGACGCCGTCGTCGGTCAGCCCGGGCGGATGATCCCGGCCGGGGTGGGAGCCGTGCTCGGACGAGGGCGCGTACGGGGTCGTGGCCAGCGCCCGGGCGGCGAGGATCCCGGCGCAGATCGCCGCGGAGGAGGACCCCAGGCCGCGGGCGTGCGGGATCCGGTTGAGACAGCGCAACCGGATGCCGCGCGGCTGCGGGAGACCCATCCTGTCGAAGGTCGCGCGCATCGTGGTGACGATGAGGTGCCCCTCGCCCAGGTCGAGCTCGCCGGCCCCCTCGCCCTCGACCGCGATGTCGATGCCGGGGGACTCGAAGATCTCGGCCTCGATCTCGTCGTGCAGGCCCAGGGCGAGTCCCAGCGTGTCGAATCCGGGGCCGAGGTTGGCCGACGTCGCGGGGACCCGGACGGTCGCCTTCGCCCCGCCGGTCATCGGGGTCCCGTGGGGGCCGTGTGGTCCGTGGGGGGCACGTCGCTTCTCCTGAGATCCACTAGGCGAGTTCGAGGGCGGTGGCCGCGGCGTGCGCGTCGATCGGGATCGTCACCGGGGTGGGCGCGCCCGAGATGGCCCAGTCGGGGTCCTTGAGACCGTTTCCGGTCACCGTGCACACGACACGCTGCCCAGGTTCGACCAGCCCCTGCGCGTGGGCCTGCAGGAGGCCCGCCACACTGGCGGCGGAGGCGAGCTCGACGAACACGCCCTCCTCCTGGGCGAGCAGCTTGTACGCGGCGGCGATCTGACGGTCGGTGACGGCCTGGATGACACCGCCGGACTCGTCGCGGGCGGCCTCGGCGAGCTGCCACGAGGCCGGGTTGCCGATGCGGATCGCGGTGGCGATCGTGTGCGGGTGGGTCACCGGCGCGCCGTTGACGATCGGCGCGGCGCCGCTGGCCTGGAAGCCGAACATGCGCGGCGTCCTCGCCGCGACGCCGTCCCGGGCGTACTCGGTGTAGCCCATCCAGTACGCCGAGATGTTGCCCGCGTTGCCGACCGGGATGCAGTGGATGTCGGGGGCGTCCCCGAGCGTGTCGACGATCTCGAAGGCGGCGGTCTTCTGGCCCTGGAGCCGGAACGGGTTCACCGAGTTGACCAGCGCGATCGGGTAGTTCTCCGACAGCTTCCTGGTCATCTCCAGGCAGTCGTCGAAGGACCCCTCGACCTGGAGCAGCCTGGCCCCGTGGACCAGCGCCTGGGCCAGCTTGCCCATCGCGATCTTGCCCCGGGGCACCAGCACGGCGCAGGTCAGGCCCGCGCGGACCGCGTAGGCGGCGGCGGAGGCGCTGGTGTTGCCGGTCGAGGCGCAGATGACGGCCTTCGCCCCGTCCTCGACGGCCTTGCTGATGGCCATGGTCATGCCACGGTCCTTGAAGCTTCCGGTCGGGTTGAGGCCCTCGACCTTCAGGTAGACCTCGCAGCCGGTCAGCGCCGACACCCGGTTCGCCGGGACGAGCGGGGTGCCGCCCTCCAGGAGCGTGACGACGGGCGTCGCCGTGTTCACCGGCAGTCGGTCACGGTACTCCTCGATGAGGCCACGCCACGCCCTGGTCATGATTGCTCCTCACCGCGCGCGGCCGGTCCGTGCGCGTGCTACCTGCGGTATTGGAAAACGAGTCTACGGGCAACACGTTCGGCTCTGGGATGCGTTGTCCACCAAATGGACAAGCCGGGCGTCCTGTCTCCAGGGAACTCTAAGGATCGACCGGTATGGTCTGCGGGGCTTGACAGAGCTTGACAGACGGGGAACACGACAAGGGGTGTCACATCATGACGGGCGGCACGGCGGCGGACCTGCCACCGATCCGGCACAACGACTACTCGCCCCTGGACCCGCCCGCACTCGGCGAGTGGGATCCGGAGCTCCCGGTGAGCGTGATCATTCCGGCCCACGGCGGGCAGCACAGGCTCGACCTCACCCTCGCCGCGCTGGCCGCGCAGACCTACCCGGACCACCTCATGGAGGTGATCGTGGTCGACGACGGCAGCGAACCGCCGTTGCGGCTGCCGGAGATCGCCCCGGGTGGCACCAGGATCGTGACCGCCGGCTCCTCCGGCTGGGGCATCGCCCACGCGGTGAACACCGGCGCCGCCCTCGCCGAGGGGCGGATCATCCAGCGTCTCGACGCCGACATGGTCGTCTGCCGCGAGCACATCGAGGCACTGGCCCGATGGCACCACCTGGCCGGGTACCTGGTCACGATCGGCGCGAAGAAGTTCGTCGAGGAGCCGTCGCTGACGGCCGCGCAGGTGCACGAGGGCGTGCGGGCGGGCTCGCTGGGCTCCCTCTTCGACCTGTCGGGCGCCCTGCCCAGCTCCACCGAGCAGACGATCTCCCGCACCGACGGCCTGCGGGCCAGCCGCAACCCCTACCACGTGTGCACGGGGCCGACGGTGTCGATGCGGCGCGAGATCTTCCACGCCGTGGGCGGGGTGGATCCCGGTGTGCTGCGGGGCGAGGACACCGAGTTCGCCTACCGGCTGGCCGCGCACGGCGTGGTCTTCGTCCCCGACATGGCCGCCCAGGCCGTCCATCTGGGGCTTCCCGCCCAGCGCCGCGACCCGCAGCGGGCGGTGCGCGTCGTCGCCCCCTACCTGGCCCACCGGGTGCCGCTCCGCCGTGACCTGCGCAGGGACCGGGGACGCCACTGGCTGGTCCCGTACGTGGAGGTGGTGCTCCACGTCGACGGGCCCGAGGAGCGGGTACGCGAGGCGGTGGGCGCCGCGCTCGACGGGTCGTTCGGCGACGTGATCGTCACCCTGGTCGCCCCGTGGTCGAAACTGTCCGGGGACCGCCGGCCGGTGCTGGACGACCCCCTGTTCGACCTGCGGCTGCTGCGCGAGCACTTCGCCCACGACGAGCGGGTGCGGTTCGCCGACGAGGTCTCCGCCACCCCCGCCCCGATCCCGTTCCGCTACACGGGCCCGGTCTCGGTCCCGCTGGGACGCGACACGCTGGAGCGGATGATCCGCGTGATGCAGGACGACCGCGCGGGCATGCTCGTCGTCGGGCTCGGCGGCGACGGCGAGGCGACGCTGGAGCGGACCGAGGCGCTGGGCCGGGCGAGGCTGCTCGGCGCGGACGACGTCGCCGCGTCGATCGAGGCCACCCACGGCGTGCGGCGTGGCGACCGGCCGGAGTTCTGGCCGGCCGGGCCCACGCCCCCGGCCTCCACTCCGCCCCCCGCCCGGGTTCCGGCCTCGCCCGGGGCCAAGGCCCAGGGGCCGGAGGCCGCGAGGCCCGCGGCGGAGCGGGCCCCCGGACAGGAGCAGCGGCGCCAGGAGGAGAAGCGCGGGGAAGGGAGGCGCCAGGAGGGGCGCGACTCCCTCCTCGGCAGGCTCCGCACCGCCCTCAGGAACTGAGCGGCGGCCCGGTGGCGGCCGGGTGCCCGGGGACGGTCAAGGCCGGCCGGCGCCGCCGGCGAGCCGGAGGCCGGGCGCACGGCGCGAGCCGGGGCCGGACACGCGCTCCGCGAGACAGAGGCCGGGCGCATGCCGCCGGCCGGGGCCGGACGCGCGCCGCGCGGGGGAGGCCGGGGGGCGGCGCGAGGGGAGGCCGGCCATGACGCGATCTCGCTCGTCCGTTAAGGGCTTCCCCAATGTTATGAGTGGCTACGATCTATGCAATTCTGAAAATTTCATTACCTGGGAGCGGCACGTGGCCGACCAGATACCCAAGGGTGTCCAGACGCATATTCCCAACGTCGCGCGCATGTACGACTACTACCTGGGAGGCAAGGACAACTTTCCGGCGGACCGGCAGGCCGCGGAGAGGGCCCTGGAGATCGTCCCCGAGATGCGGCAGGGTGCCCGCGCCAATCGCGCGTTCCTGGGCCGGACGGTCGGTTTCCTCGCCGAGTCGGGGATCGACCAGTTCCTCGACCGAGGAACTTTCGTAAAGGTCCCCTAACAATCCATCGGGCATGGGCAGACCGGAAGTTGATCTCTGCCCATGCGAGAGACCCCATCTGACCTGCGAAAACGAGCGCCATGGGCAGATAAGTCTCTAAGTTTTAGTCTCCCCGGGCATGCGGTCCAGCACGCGCGGGCGCGTGCGCGCACGCGAGGACGGCCCCCGACCCCGGACACGAGACAGGGCCACCGCTCCCTCCAGATCGGTGGCCCTGTCGGCTCGTGAGGCTCCCCTACTTCCCGGCGGGAGCGATCGATTTCCAGATCTCTTCGACGTCGCAGACCCGGCCCCGGGCGGCCTCCGTGATGATGCGTCGGCCCCCGTGGCGGACCGTGCGACGGATCACCATCTGACCGCCCTCGGCGCACAGCTCGTATTCGGCGACCCCCCGCACGACGTACGCCCGGACCCGGCTTGTACGGCCCTGCCGGGTGTACGGCCTCCACTCAAGAGCGGGGGTCATCGGGGCACCCACAGCGCGGGCAGGGGAACGCCCGGGTGAACATCGCGGAGCACGCACGACAGAAGCGGATCACGAGCGGCGGCGGGTCGTGGTCCAGCGCCACCGTGGGGGAAGTGCCTAGCTTGCCCATGGGTCAAGAGTAGGTGTGGCGGACCAGGTGCGCTAGGTCCTCTACGTGCGCCGCTCTCGCCTGGCGGATCTGGAGTACCTAGCTTGACCGTGTGGCAAAGATCGAGACGGACCCGCCGAGGTGGCGCCAGGTCCACGAGGTGATCAGCGGGCGCATCCGTTCCGGAGAGCTCAAGGTGGGTGAGCGCGTCCCGTCGCTCGTGGATCTCATGACCGAATTCGAGATCGCGAACGCCACGGCCATGAAGGTGGTCCGGCAGCTCCGTGAGGACGGCTTGATCCGCACATCGCCCGGAATCGGCTCCCGCGTGGCAGATCCGGAGCATTGGGAGCCTGCCTCCACCCCCTAGCGCACCTAGCGCGCCACGTACGCCACACTGACGGGCGTGGAGGCGTCCCGGGTCTCATCTATCCGGCCGGTGCGAGATAGGCCGTCTCCGTGGATCTGAGAGCCTCGCGATTTCCATGATCGGGCGCCCGTCACGGATCGTGACCAGACTCCGGCCGGAGGGGGTCCGGACATGCCGAGACCCCCGCCCAAGCCGAACGGGGGTCTCGTGGTTCCGGCCGGAGGCGGAGGAGATCGGGAGCCGACGCCTCCGGCCGGAGTCTGGGGTTACGCCGTGGTCGGCACGTCCAGCATGCGGAACGCGTTCGGGACCACCACGTCCGATCCGGTCCGGAACCACATGAACAGGCCGCGCTGACCGGTCGGGCGCCCGTTCGCACCCATCAGATTCGGGATGAGCTCGATCGTGGTCCCGATGCGGTCCACGATGACGAACTGCGAAAAGTCCCCGTAGATCAGGGCGTAGTTGTTCGCCGTGGCCGCCGGGTTGATCGCGCCGTCCATGTTGCTGTTCTCGTTCACGGGCCGTCCCAGGAGTTGACCACTGGCCAGCTCCGGGAACTTGAGGGCGCCGCTCGTGGTCTCCATCTGGCGGAGGGCGTTGATCGTGGCCAGGTGGCCCGTCCACTGAGCGTTGGCGGAGAACCGGGGCGGGAGCGCGTTCTGGAGAGCGAACGCGTCGGCGGCCACGAGGGCCTCCGTCCCGGTGCTGTTGATCTCGGAGGCGGTCCCGGCCAGCGCGGTCACGATGCCCTTGGGCTTCCCGATGCCGTCGCCGACCGTATAGGCCGTCGCCATGAGCTGGTCGGCGGCGTCCAGGAGGAGCTTCTGGAGTTCACGGGCGAACCCGTAGCCGTCCATGCCCACCTCATAGGAGTACGGCACCCACGCGGACCCCTTGTGGACAGGGATCTCCGGGCTCCCGAACGTCGGGGACGCGTCGGCGGCCTCGTTGGCCTCCGCCAGCCATTCGGCCGTCACTCCGGCGGAGCTCACGCCCTTCCACGTGTCCGTGACCGTCTGGACGACACGGGAGATCCGGCGGAGGGGGTTGCTCGATCCGCCGGAGGTGAGGAGGACGGTCGGGTCCAGAGTCAGGGGCACGAGGAATCCACCGGAGGCGTCCGTGAGCGACAGGGCGCGCATGTCCGCGTGGAGGAACTCCACGGCCCGGTACGCCTCTTGCTCCTCCTGGCTCCACAGCATGTGCCCGCGCTGGGGGTCACCCAGGAGGGACACGAACGCGCGCAGATAGGCCGGGTCACCCGTGGCCGTGGCCCACCGGGCGGCCATGTCCCTGTCCATCTGGGAGCCGGAGGTGATCAGCTCCACGGCGCGCTCCGCGCCGTGGTCGGGCAGGAGGCCGGAGCGGTGGGCCATGTCCACGGTCCGCCGGGCGCGGGCATGGAGGCCGTCTCCGCCGGAGTGACCGCCAGAGGAGCGCGAGGTGGGGCCCTCGTGGGAACGGATGTCCATGGCGGTGGCGCGGGCACGGGAAACGCGCTCCTCGTGCTCCTCCTGAGTCCGGCACATCTCGTCAACGTGCTCAAACTGGACCAGGAGCGCATCCGATTCCGAAGCCTGTTCCTCTGTCGGTTCGGTCAGTTCGGCCAGGGCCGCGATGTCGGCTCGGATGCTCTCGCGCTGGGCCTTGAGCTCCTCAAGGCGGGAGTTTCTACGCATGGGGTTCTCCCAGGGGTTCGTGTCTCAACCGCGCTGATCAGCGCGGGAGGTTGCACGAGACGGGCCCGGGTCCTGCGGCGGATCGATCGGGCCCCCTGGGCCGGGTCGCTCTACGCCGGGGAATGGTGCGTCTGTCGTGCTGCCGTACGGAGTGCAGGGTTCCGGCGCGGCCGGTGCGGGTCCGAGAGGGCCGTTCACGGGCGGGTCCCTCCGCCGAGGCGGTGAGAGTGCCCGGTCCCCGGGCGGGTCCCTCCGCCGTCGCGGAGTGAGTGCCCGGGGTCGTGCTGCTGATCAGCGTAAGCGATCATTCGGGCAGGGGCATGACTCCCCCGGCCTGCCACGCGGCCAGCGCCTCATCCAGCGCCTCCGCGCTCCCGTATGCCCGCTTGCCGTAGTAGTCGGCCAGGTAGGCCAGCCAGTAGCACAGCTCCCGGGGGTCCACCTGGTCCAGGATCGCCAGGGCGTCGGCCTCACTCTGCTGGAGGCCAGCGCGGAGGAGCGCCACGGCGTCGGGCAGGGTGGCCTCGTCCACCTGGAGGACTTGGATGGGCTGGGAAGAGGAGACGCGCGTCGTGTCGGTGACCATGCGCGCGGCGGCGGCAATCCGGGACTTGGCGGTCCCGGGCGTGGGGGTCTGGGGGTCGGTCATGATCAGAGCCTTTCCGAGTGCGGGCAGTCGTCACGGGGCGGGGCGTGGAACCGGCACGAGGGCCCGGGGAGGGACGGAGCGCGCCCGGGGCGTCCCTCTGCCTCCTTGCGGTAGGCGATCAGGGCCCCCGTGGACGCGCCCAACAGGGTGTTGCAGCGACGGCACAGGGTCCGGCAGTTCTCCAGGGTGCTCCGGCCCCCCTCCGCCCGGGGCTTGATGTGGTCCACGGTGGCCGCGTACCGGCCGGTGAGGGGTCCACGTCCGCAGTTCTGGCACGTCCAGTTGTCCCGGTTCAAGATCAGAAGTCGGAACTCCTTCCACGCTTGAGAACGGACGTTGTCCACTCCCAGGGTGCGCATACGTCCCACGCTGGCCTCCTTTCGTGTTTGTGCAGGTCAGGCATGATCGTTTCCTGTGACGTATCGGGGAGAGGGGAATGTCGATTGTGCGGTCGAGCTGCCGTCCGGTTTCGGCCCCGTGCCATACCCGCCCCCGGATGCCCCCTCCTCCCTCCGCCCGTGCGCCACCTTGTCCGGGGTGGCGCGGACCCGAACCGGAATGGCACACGTGGTGCGCCACCGATGCGCCATTCCGGTCCGGGGGTGGCGCAGACCTGGGCCAGAACGGCACAGAGCGATCCGAAGTGGCGCATAGCTCTGTACCGAAATGGCTCATCGCAGGTCAGCGCACCAATACGAGGACCAAGAGCAGGACCAAGACCACGAGCAGCGCGGCACAGCGGGCAACATGCCACGTGATCCACAAGGTGAACAGCGCCAGGACTCGCACGGGCACGACCACCTTGGACCACTTCTCTTGCACCGTGCCGTCGATGTACGGCGGACGAACTTGGTTAGCCCAAGGCCAGTCACGGACGTTCTGGGACGGGGTGATCAGCTGAGGACGGAAGTCCTCCGCCTCCTCTGCCTCTGCCTGCTGCACGGGTACGGGTGCGCTGGCACGCGGGAGCATGGTCATCACGCGGCCCTCCCCTCGTGGCTGTGGGCCCGGGTATCGCACGATGCACCCACGACATGGGCCACCTCCACGGCCCCCCTGCTGATCACCATGGCCGCCTTGCACTCCAGGCAAGGCGCGGGATGATTGGCGGTCAGGGACCGGGCTGATATCAGCAGTCCGGTCCCGCCGGTTGCGGTCATGATCGGCTCTCTCTCTTCCGTTCGCGGTCGCACGCCCGGCACGCTCGTGTGCCGTCCGTCCTCACCCGCGTGTTCTTCGTGTCGTACAGGTGGCCGTGCTTGCAGTGCGTACGTGGCCCTGAGGGGTCCGCCTCCCGCTCCGTGGTCATGCGCCGAATGATCAGGTCGTGGCCGGGGTCCGGAGACGTCACGAACAGGCTCACGAGCTCGGCCAGCCACGCGCCCGGCACGAGGTAGAAGGGCCCCATACGGGGGACCTCCAGGCCGTCCCGACGCGCCCGGCGGGACAGGTAGGCGTGGAGGCCAGGGTGTTCCGCGTGCTTGGAGACCCGCACGGCCACGCGTCCCGGCCAGACGTTGCGGAGGAGCCTCGGCGTGGTGGGTTCCGTGGTCATGGTCATCCCAGGGCCGACATGAACGTGAGCAGAGAGTCCCCGGCGGTCACGGCGTGACCCATGAGCGCGGTGGCCGTGTCGGCGGCCTGAGAGGGCCGGGTGATGACGAACAGGACCACGAGGGCCAGGACAAGCCAGCGCACGAGGCGGCGGCCTCGGCGTCCGTGGGAGGCGATGGGAAGCATGATCAATTCTCCTCTGCGGTGGTGATGTGGTTCCGGCGGGCGCTGTAGGTGACGGTGTGGCCCTGGCTCCGCGCGGCCTGGACGACCTTGGCCAGGGACGTGATCGGGGCGTTGGGCCCCCCACTGGGCCCCCAGGGGATGAGCTCCCCCCGGTCGTGGTCCCGCTGCCACGCCACCACGAGGTGACGGGACATGCGGGGCCCCCGCCGGACACACAGCCACAGCGGGTAGGACTGCGGGGTCAGGGTCGGTTCGGTGGTCATGTCGCGCTCCCTATGGGGTTGTTGGACAGGTCGATGAAGTGCGGGCACTCACGGTCGTGGAGCGGGCCGGAGCCGGAGCACGAGGCGCACGGCTCCGGCTGGACGGCCTCCATCTGGTTCGGGGACTCGCAGTACGGGGCGTGGACGGTCCGGAGCATGACCAGACCGTCCGGCCTCCGCCCGGCGTAGACCATGACGGGCCCGACGCAGATGCACGGCGGGACGGGCGGGGGGACGTCGAGCGGGTCGATGATCATTTCGTGGTCCTTTCTGGGGGTGCGCGTGCTCGTGCCCGGTCGGGGGTCGGGGTTGGGGGTGGGCTTCGGAATCAGATCTAGATCTTGTTCTGATCTCCGAGGCGTGCCACCCTCCCGCTTATGTGCGGGCTTCGGGATCTTGTGCGCTTTGCGCTTTAGTGCGGTTTCCTGGAGTCCACTGCTCCGGAGACAGGGTGTAGGTGTCTTCATCTACACCCCATCTCCTAGAGAGGGGGAGCTGAGAAACCGCATCAAAGCGCAAAGCGCAGATTCCGAAGCCCACCCCCAACCCCTGGCGCTTACGAGCCCGGCTCTCCCCACTTGACGATCTTGTATTTAGCTCTCCGGGTAGATGCCTCGTCCCGATGCACAGTCAGACCTCGTGACCATCTCCCGGCGCGGTGCCCGAACCATTTCCCCAGCGATTTTGTGAATCCCGCCGCGCTGCCCCGGCCCATGGCGGAGTGCTTATTTGCCATATCTCCGGGGAGGAGGGCCGCGTCAATTGCTCCGCTGCCGCCCCTGTCGTATGGGTCCGGGGTGAGCTTGTCCACGAGGTCCTTTATCTCGAACCACCGTTCTCCGAACGCGCGGTGAACCTCCTCCAGGAATCCACCCCATTCGTCGTCATCACTGGACTCCACGCGCGTAACCGCCTCCCGGTGCGCGAACTCCCCGGGGAACCCGGCCCAGGACAGCAGCCCCCGGAGGTTGGCCACCCAGTGCGCGTAGTCGTCGCTCCGGCCAGGATCCGCCGTGGGGGCTCCGTCCAGGACCCATGCACGGGCGATCGTGAGCATGGCGTGGAGCACCGCGCCACGGTTGTCCCGTGCCCAGGTCCCGGGGTTGAGCCGGAACCCTGTCCGCTCGTGGGGGTTGGGCATCTGGGGGTCGATCGTGACCCACAGACATCTCCGGGCCAGGTCCCCGCCGATGACCGCGTTGTTCCCGGTCATCGTCCACAGACGGTCATTCGGCACCGTGACGTTGCTCGTGTGTCCCAGGGGCCGGTCTGACCACGAGGCCGTGGTCAGGAGTCCCTCCAGGACCGAACTCCGGATGACTCCACGGACGTTGTCGAACGTCACCACGGGGGCCGTGGTGCCCACGAGTGTGGCCGTGACCGCCTTACGGAGTTCGTCCGCGTCGGCGGGGAACTCCGATCGCAGAACTCCGCCGTGGACGATCCGGAGCATCGTGGCCAGGTAGCTCTTGCCGGAGCCGGGGCTGGGCGCGTCGATCACGCCCAGCTGGTACGGCGGGGGGAGCATGGGCCGAAGCGCGGGCGTGAACAGCATCCCGTGCCAGTTGGCCCGGTAGTGCTCCTGGACGAACGGGAACTCTGCCACGGGCCGCATGAGGAGTTCCACGGCGGCCTTGACCTCCGCCGGGGTGGGCCGGAGGGAGACGGGCGGGACCTCCAGGCCCACGGCGGGGAGGTACAGCAGCCGCGTGGCCGTGTCGTACCCGGGGGTGTCCACCACGCTGCCGTCCGGGCGCATGACGGGCGTGTGGGACACGCCTGCCAGGTGGCGGAGGTTGGGGACCCCGTCGTTTGTCAGGGCCGCATTGTGCGCGTGCTGGGTGGCCGCAACCGGGAACAGGTGGGGCTCCCATTCCTTGCGGATCACCACCTCCTCCTCCCCGGTGCTGGGGTCGGTCTTGCCGGTCTTGCGCGGGACCTCACGACTCCGGCCCACGGCGTAACGGACCTCCACGCGCGCCTTGAGTTCGGCCATGGCCAACGGGCGAACCTGTGCGGGGCCGTCCTCGTCCCCCTCGCGCGGCGGAATGTATCCCTCCTGACCGATGCGGGGGGTCTGGACGATCAGGCCATCCCGGCGGAACACTCCGGCCAGCTGACCGCGTCCCAGCTCCTCCCGGAGCCACGCGGCGGCCACGGCATGGCTGGAGATATTGACCCTCTGGCGACCGTCACGGGATTGGCCATCCTGGACCGCTTGCTCATTTGTCAATGGACCATTTGGCGGCGTAGAGTCGTTCTTAGCGTCATTTGCATTTGAATCGCCGTCCTGGCCGGGGCGGCGATTTGCATTCTCCGACATGTCAGGCCGCCTCCCCGCTCGTGGCAGAGGAGCGGAGGAGGTTCGCGATGCGGTCCGCAGCCTCCGGCTTGAGCGGAGGCGCAGAGGAGACCACGGCCTTGATGTAGTCCGCGATCTTGACCTCTGCCAAGTCCTGGCGGAGGTCGGTCAGGTCCCGGTCCGGGTGATGGCGCCGCATCACGTTGATCCGGTTCGTGATGCTGAGTGCCTCAGAACTGGCGTTAAGGCCCACGAGAGGAGTCCCTTTCCGACTCGAATCTGTCGGCCGTGGGGAATCCTGAGCGGCCCTGCTGTTTTTGCTCCCCGGGTGCCTTCGTGGGCTTCGTACTGCTCTTTCAAGATACGTCTTACGATCGCAGTTCGCAAGTTTGCGTTTATGTCAAGCCCAGTTATCCAGCCCAATTACTTGACTTAATGGCAATAGCAAAGGCCCCGGCTATTCAGCTGAATAGTCCAGGGCCTTTGTCGTGCAGGTCAGGAGGCGTCTCGCCTCCACACCATGCGCTCCGTGACGGGAACCCGGTGGTTCTTGACCGGGGAGCGGGTGATCCGAACCTCTCCCAGGTACTCCGGCGTGAGGAGGATGGCGGCGGTCTTCCGGCGGGCGGAGACCGGGGCGGCCTCCCAGCGATCGGCGACGTCGGCCCCGGGCGCCATGAGCGCGGCCAGAGCACCGGGCGTGGACAGCTCGTGGACGCGTGCCTCCGCCTCCTTCACCTTGCCCGTGAGCTCGTCAATGAGGGCCCCCATCATCCGTACCTCCCCCAGGGTCGCGGGCTTGGCGTTCTCCGCTTCCTCCAGCTCCGCCCGCAGGCGGGAGAGCTCCGCCTGAGCCTCCGTCGCCTCGTCCGACGTGGCGCGCGAGGTCCACGACTCATAGACGTCGGGGCGCGAGAGGTAGTCCAGGATGACGCCGGTCAGGATCTCGTCCACGGCGGGCTTTTCGATCCGCACGCACCCCTTGCCCTGGCACTTGTACTCCGGCCGTCCCCGGTTGCCGAGTACACCGATCGCCGCTCCGCAGACGTCACAGCGGATCGTGGACGTGTACTCGTGCAGGATGCTCCCGGGTCGCTCGGCCCTGATCTGGTGGCCGGGCTCCGACAGGATGCGCTGGACGTCCCAGAAGAGGTCACGAGGCACGATCGCCTCCCACGTGCCCTCGATCAGCTCCGGCTTGGCCCCGGTGCCCTTAAGGGCTTTGGGGAGGTACGGCCGGTATCCGGCGTATACGGCTTTGGTGGCCATGTCGCGGAGGTGCTGGTGAGAGAACGGCTCGCCCTTGCGGTTCACGATCCCGCGCGCTGCGTAGTCCGCCGTGATCGCCTTGAAGCTGTGCCCCTCCCGCAGGCGCGTGAACAGCTCCAGGACGATCGGGGCCTTGTCCGGGTCAGCCCCCCACGTGATCAGACGGCCAGTGCGGGAGTCGTGAACGGGGACGAGGCCGAACGGGCACACGCCGTGCGGGCGACCTTGAGCCGCGTTGGCCTTGGTGTCTCGCAACATCCTGTCTCTCGTCTTGGCGCTCTCGTATTCGCTGTCCACGGCGTCCTCCAGGAGGGTCCGCCGGTCACGGGGGTTGGCCGGGTCGTAGGTGCGGCCGTGGGTCGTGACGTGGACCAGCTTCCCGCGATCCTCCAGGAGGTCAAGCATCGTGACCCACTCACCAACGCGGCGGGACCCACGGGAGGACTCCCACAGGACCAGGACGTCCGCGCCGAACCGGCCGGTCTCCAGGTCGTCCATCAGGATCTTGAACTCGTCGCGCTCTTTGGTCGAGAACCGCGATGCCGACACGGCCTCGTGTTCGGCGTAGGGCTTTCCGAGCGTGATCCCGTGGTGGTCGGCCGCAGCCATGTTCTCGTCGTGCTGCTGAGTCGTGGACTTGAGGCGCCCAGACCGGTCCTTGGAGACCCGGAGATACTCCCGGCCCGTGAGGAGGATGTGAGCCGGGAGCGCGGCGGAGGCGTCGGGGGCGGCGGTGCGGCGGCGGGGAAAGAGCGTGATCGACATACATCCACGGTACCTCTAGGAAAGTTCCTCGACCTCGGCGCCGGACTGCCCACCCGGAACAACGTGCACCAGGTCGCTCCCGGCGCCCGGGTCGTCTACGTCGACAACGACCCGACCGTCCTGGTCCACGGCAGGGCGATCCTCGGCAAGAACGAGAACGTGACCATCGTCGAGGGGGACGTCCGCCGGCCCGGGGAGATCCTGGAGCACCCGGACGTGCGCGCGGCGATCGACTTCGACCGGCCTGTCGGGATCCTCCTGGTGGCGATCATGCATTTCGTCCCCGACGCGGACGACCCCCTGGGCATCATCGCCACCCTGCGCCGGGCCATGGCCCCCGGCAGCCACCTCGTCCTGTCCCACGTCGCGACCGACGTCCGCCCGAAGGCCGCGGACGAGGTGGCCCAGGTCTACGACCGGGCCTCCGCCCCCTTCGTCACCCGTACCGGCAAGGAGATCGTCCGCCTGTTCGACGGTTTCGACATGGTCGAGCCCGGCATCGTCAACCTGCCCGAATGGCGGCCGGCGCCCGGCACCGCCGTGCCCTACCGGGGGATCGGCTCCTACTTCCTGGGGGGCGTCGGCGTCGTCAGCGACGGCGGGTGATGACCCGCCTCACCGAGGACAGCAGCCCGTACTGGACGACCTTCCTGGCGGCGGCCAGTTCCCTTCGCAGGGTGCCGACCTCGCGCCGCAGCTCGACCGTGCTCCTGCGCCAGCGGCCCGCCTCGTCGCGCCACTTGGCCACCTGCTCGCGGAGCCGCTCCGTCTCCTTGGTGAGACGGGCCACCTCGGCCGCCGCCTCGGCCCTGGCGCGGTAGGCGCCGCGACGGCCGGTGAGGACACCGGCCTCGGGCGCGAACCCGTAGGTCTCGCCGTCCACCCAGATCACGCCGAAGGTGTCGTCCACGGCGTCGTCGAGATCCTCCCCCTCCTCCAGCACGATCGCGGCGCGCGCGAACGCGGCGGCACGTTCCAGCCGCGCCCTGACGACCGTCCTCCCCGGGCCCGCGCCCGCCGCGCCCGCCGTGTCCGCCGCGCCGTCCGCGCCGCCGTCCCCACCGGCCGCGTCGTCCTCCTCGGCCAGCAGCACCGAGACCAGGCCGTACCCCTCGTCCCTCGCCAGGTCGAGCAGGCGGGCCAGGGTGTCCTCGCCTGGCACCCATCCGGCGGGCAGTCGCAGACGGTACGGGACCGCCCAGGCGGGGCCCGGCGCGGCGGAGCCGTCGGTCCGGTCGGGGGGGACGGCCGGGACGGCGGAGGCCGCGGAGACCTCGTCGGCGAAGCGGACCCTGGGCTCGTGGGCGTAGTGGCCGCGGATCAGCACCAGGTCCAGGTCGGGGTTCTTCAGGGGAGCGCGCCCCTCGGCGCCGACGCGGTCCCATGGCCCCGTGAGGGTGACCGCGACGTCGGGCAGGGTGCCGGCGAGCACGGCGTCGACGGTGGCGCGGACCTCGTCGTAGGTGTAGCCCTTCCCCGGCCACCCCGCGGGCTCGACGACCACCTCCACGTACGGCACCTTCCACTGCCGGGCCGGGTGGGAGCGGAGCCAGCGGTAGGACGGGATCCGGTCGGCCACGAAGGCGTGGCTGACCCGGTCGATCGGGGCCTTGTCGCGCATGCGCATCGTCGGGCCCAGGTGGAAGGCGCGCGACAGCGGCTCGGGCACGAAGACGGCGCCCGCCTGGGCGAGCCGGTAGCCCATCTCGGTGTCCTGGCCGAGGATCAGGTCGGTGTCCATCGGCCCCGCGGCGGCGAGCAGCGCGGCGTTGACCGAGGTCGCGCCGCCGACGTGCAGGCTGAACGCGCGGTGCGGGTTGGCGGTGAGGCCGTCGGTGCGCTCGACCAGGTCGACCAGCCAGGCGTGCGGCTCGGCGGGCTCGAAGAGCTTGGCCAGGTCGTCGGCGGCGGCGACCACCTCGGGGGCCGGCAGCCCGGCCGGGGTGAAGCGCAGGTAGCCGGTCACCACGAGGTACGGGGCGGCGTGGTGCCAGCGCATGTGCGCCTCGACCGACCGGCGGTCCAGGACCACGTCGGAGTCGAGCCAGTGGATCACGTCGCCGGTGGCGGCCGCCAGCCCGGCGTTGCGGGCGTGGGCGCGGCCGGGGACCGGGCAGACGATCAGGCGGGTGTCCGCGGGGCACAGGGCCGGCAGGCGCAGCGGCGGGCTGCTGCCGTTGTCGACCACGACGACCTCGGTCAGCGCGGCCGGGTAGGTCTGCGCGGCCAGCCCGGCGAGCGCCAGGTCGAGTTTCTCCTGGTCGCCGTACGCGGGAACGACGACGCTGACCCGGAGCGAGGGGGTCCAGGAGCCCAGGGCGGGCGGCGTGAGGCTCCGGTAGTCGTTACCGGCGATCCGTGCTGTCATGGCGCTTCCAGGATCGGGCTCGGACGGGGGCCGCGCCACCGGTTCGGCGCGACGCGCGGGAAACGGGCCGGGGAGAGCCGCCGGGTGTGCTCGGTGCCGGCCGGGCGGCGAGAACCGTGGGCGCCGCGGCCCCCGTGGACCCCGGGGGCGCGCGTCCCCGGCACCGGCCGCGGGAGGCTCACCGGGGTGGCGGGAGGGGGCGGGGGAAGGGCGGTCGGCTGCGCGGGCACGAGCGAAGGATAGCGAGGTGAGAAGATCCCTTCTCGCCGCACATCACACTTGACATCGAGGATCACCACCGAACACTCACAGCTGTCACACAGGTCACAGGAACCTTCGAATTTCCTATTTATCGACGTATCTGCACTTGAGAAGCCGATAACCTCATTTACCACCCACAAGGACAGGTAAAGACAGAGCGGCACGGAAGGTAAGCGCGGATGCCCACGCCCCGAAAACTGACGCTTCTGGCGGCGATCCTCGGCCCGGTGTTCCTGATCGCGCTGACGCTGCTCGCGAGCACCGGGATCATCTCGGTCACGGCGGCCATCGTGCTCGGCGCGATCGCGACGGTACTCGCCGTCCAGGTGCTGGCGGTCGCGACCGTACGCAGGGTCGACGGCAAGGCCCAGCGGATCGACGCCCGGGTCAAGCGCTACGAGGCGGAGCTGGCCACGGTCAAGACGGCCACCCAGCGGCTGGACCGGCGGCTGGACGAGATCGTCGAGCTGCTCAAGGATCACGAGCGCAAGCGGGACGAGGACCTGCAGGCGATCCTGGTCTCCCTGGGCGAGGACCGCCTGGCCTCCGTACCCCGGCGCCAGGAGATCGAAGAGATCGTCCACGACCTGCTGCCGCGCCTGGCCGCGGAGGAGGCCGGGACCGAACGGGCCGCGGAGGAGAGAGCGTGACCGGAACCGGCTTCGCCACCTCCGGCGCCGCCCCGTCCGCCCGCCCGCGCGACGACCGGGCCGATCGGGGAGACCGGGCCGGCCGCGCCGCTGTCCCGCGCGCCAGGATCAGGCACAACGACTACGGGTCGCTTCTCCCGCCCGACCTGGGCGGATGGGAGCCCCGGCTCAGGGTGAGCGTGGTGATCCCGGCGCACGACTGCCAGGAGGCCCTGGAGCGCACGCTCGCCGGGCTGGCCGCGCAGACCTACCCCGCGCACCTCATGGAGGTGGTCGTCGCCGACGACGGCAGTGACCCGCCGTTGCGCGTCCCCGAGATCACCCCGGCCAACACCAGGCTCGTCCGGGTGCCCGACGGCCGGTGGGGACGCGGCTGGGCCCGCCAGACCGGCGCCGCCGCGGCGGCGGGCGACATCCTGCACTGGGTCGACTCCGACATGATCCTCGACAGGGATCACGTCGAGGCGCACATGCGCTGGCACCATCTCGCCCCCTACGCCGTCGTGATGGGCGACGTCCGCTTCACCCCCGGCGGGACCGGCCCCTCCGCCGGGGAGGTCTTCTCCGCGGTGGAGGCCGGGGACGCGGAGAAGCTGTTCAACGAGTCCGCACCGCACGAGTGGCGGGCCGGGGTGCTGGAGGAGACCCGGTGGCTGCGGGACGCGGGCGCCGGGGCCTACCGGCTCCACTCGGGCGCCACCACCTCGGTCCCCGTGGCGCTGCTGCGCTCGGTCGGCGGGGTGAACACCACGCTGAACATGGGTGAGGACACCGATCTCGGCTTTCGCCTCGCGCAGGCGGGCGCGGTCTTCGTCCCCGACCCGCGGGCCCGCGCCTGGCACCTCGGGCCGTCCACGGTCATGATCCGGGAGAAGGAGGTGCACCGGCACAACTGGTCGGTGCTGCCCGACCTCATCCCCGACCTGCGCTGGCTGCGCACCCACCCGCGCAGGGCCTGGCTGGTGCCGTACGTGCACGTCGTCGTCGACGCCCGCGGCGCCTCCTACGAGGACGTGCGGGCGAGTGTGGACTCCGCGCTCGCGGGCACCCTCGTCGACGTCGCCGTCACCGTGGTCGGGCCCTGGTCGGACCTTCCCCCCGGACGCCGCCCCTCCCTCGACGAGCCGCTGCTCGACCTGCGCCTGGTGCGCAACCTGTACGTCCACGAGCCGCGCGTCTCCTTCACCGAGGAGGTGCCCGCGGGCTCCGCTCCCGCGCCGTTCAGGCTCACCTTCCCCGCCGGGTGGGCGCTCGGCGCCGACAGCCTGGCCGAGCTGGTCAAACTCGCCGAGCGTGAGGAGTACGGGCTGCTGAGCGCCGCGCTCGACGAGGGGGCCTCCGGGGTCAGGGCGGCCAGGTTCGAGCGCACCGCCGCCTTCGCCAGGGCGGCACTGGTGAACGGCGATCCCGGCGACGACCCCGGAGCCGACCTCGACGATGTCGTCCACGAGATGTTCGGCTCGCTCTGGGTGAGCGCCGCGGAGGTCGGCGTGACGACCGCCGACGAGGCGGAGCCCGTCGCCGGGGACACCGCGAAGTGGCGGGCCGACTCCGCGCGCTGGAAGCGCGAGGCGGAGGGCCTGAAGGACGAGGTGGAGAGCTTGCGCGCCGAGACGGAATGGCTGCGGGCGGAGGCCGCGCGCCTGGCGGCCGAGCGGCGGCGCGGCCCGCTGGGAAGGATCACTTCCATGGCCAGGCGTCGGGGGAGGACCGGCTGATGTCCTTTCTGATCGAACTGGTCCGCGCCGCCCTGGAGCGGAGCGGCAAGCGACGCGTCCTCGTCTACTGCGCGGGCTTCGAGACGCTCGGCGAGCTGGAGCCGTACGGGGCGATGGACCTCGACGGCGACCTCGACGGCATCCCGCGCGCCGAGGAGGGCGCCGCGGAGATCCTGGTGCTCGCCCGCACGGCGACCGACGTCCGCAGGGCCGCGAGCCTGCAGTCGCTGCTGCCCATGGCCCCCCGGGTCGTGGTCGCCGTGCGGGAGACGCCGCACTGGTACACCGCGCCGGTGATCTCCCCCACCCCCGCCCACCGCTGGCGCGCTCTCGTGGAGCTCCGCGTCCACCAGCCGAAACAGCACGCCTGGGTGGTCGAGGCGAGCTTCTCCAAGCCGGTGCCGGCGGGTCGGACGCTCGCCGCGGCCGCGAGGGCGTTCGGCGGGCACCGGATGGACGCCGTCGCCGGGCCCGTCGCCGGCCTGGCGGGGCCGGGAGCGGCCCACTGGCGCCCCGGCGACCCGAACGCGGCCCCGGCCCCCCTGACGGGGCCCGTCCCCGACAGGTTCGGCGCCCGGGGCGCCGACCTGGTCGTGCGGACGGTCGGTGAGGAGCCGCCGCCGTGGACCGGCGCGGAGACCTCGATCGACCGCCCGGCCGCCGGGCTGATGACCTGGGAGAGGCTCGGCCGTCCCGGGGGCGGCAGGATCCTGGAGAACGGCCTGGGCGACCTGTCCGAGCCCTGGACCATCCCCCCCGTCGACGACCGTTCGGTCAACCCCATGAACTTCGTCACCGTGCCGTCCCTCGGCACGGCCGACCTGTCCGCCGAGTCCGGCCGCTGGACGATCACCTGCGAGGGCAGGACGCTCACCTCCTTCGACGCCTCCGGCCGCGTCACGGACGTGGACGTCAACCGGATCAGGCAGGTCAGAGCGGTACAGGTGGACTGGCGGCGCAGCCACACCGGCCCGGCCGCCGCGCTGCGGGTCGTCACGGGACTGGCGGCGGCCGGGGTGCCCCTGGTCTCCGAGGCCGTACCGCGCTGGGCGGGCGCCCTCGGCCCCGAGCTGGCCAGGCTGATCACCTCGGTCGGCGGGCCCGCGCTCAAGGACGACCTGGAGCGCGAGGAGCACAGCATCCGGCTGCGCCGCGAGGCGCTGCGCCTCCACGGGGTCCGCGCCCGCTGGGAGCAGCTGGGCGCCCCCGCGGCGCCCGTGCCGACGGTCTCGGTGCTGCTCGTCACCCGCCGCCCGGACATGGTGGGCTTCGCGCTGGAGCAGCTGTCCAGGCAGCGCGGCGCCGAGTTCGAGGTGATCCTCGCCCTGCACGGCGTCCCCGCGACGCATCCCGGCGTGGCCGGGGCCCTGGCGTCCTTCGAGCGGCCGGTCACCGTGGTCGAGGCCGACGGCGGGACCGTTTTCGGGACCGTGCTGAACCAGGCCGCGGCCAGGGCGTCGGGGTCGTTCCTGCTGAAGATGGACGACGACGACTGGTACGGGCCCGACTTCATCTCCGATCTGCTGCTGGCCCACTCCTACTCGGGCGCCCAGGTCGTGGGCATGGTCCCCGAGTTCGTCTATCTCGCCTCGATCGGGGTGACCGTCCACCGCGAGCAGATCACCGAGCAGATCACCAACTTCATCGCCGGGGGCACCATCTTCTCCGAACGCTCCGCCTTCGAGGCCGTGGGCGGCTTCCGTCCGATGCCCGGCACGATCGACGCCCAGTTCCAGCACGCCGTGCAGGCCGCGGGCGGGCAGATCTACCGGACCCAGGGTCTGGGCTACATCCTGCGGCGTGGAAACGTCGCCAACCACACCTGGCGCGAGCCGATCGGCACGTTCCTGCGGCGCAACAAGCGCCAGTGGCGCGGTTTCCGGCCCAGCGCGCTCATGGAACTCCCCCCGGAGGCACCGTGAGCACGTCGCGGATCCCCTCTGACGCGCCGTACGCGACGCCGGTCCCGGCCGGAGGTGGCGCGAACATCCCGCCGGTCCCGGCCGGAGGCGACGTGAACATCCCGCCGGTCCCGGCCGGAGGCGACGTGAACATCCCGCGGATCCCGGGCAACGACTACGGGGTGCTGGCCGTGCCCGCCCCCGGCACGTGGGAGCCGCGCCTGACGGTGAGCGTGGTGATCCCCGCCAAGGGACGGCAGGACAGGCTCGACCTCACGCTGGCCGCGCTCGCCGCCCAGACCTACCCCTCCCACCTCCTAGAGGTGATCGTCGTGGACGACGGCAGCTCGCCCCCGCTGCGGCTCCCCGAGATCGTCCCGGAACACACCCGGATCGTCGGCGACGCCTCCGGCCGCCGGGGCATCGCCCGGGCCCTGGAGACCGGTACGGCCGTCGCGGACGGCCAGGTGATCCACCGGATGGACGCCGACATCGTCTCCTACCGTGAGCACGTCGAGGCGCACATGCGCTGGCACCACCTGGCCGGCTACCTGGTGGTGATGGGGACGCTGCGCTTCACCGCGATGGCCGGCATCCCGCCCTCCCCCGCCGAGGTCCAGATCGCCGTCGCCAAGGACAGGGCGGGTCTCCTCTTCGAGGAGGATCCCGAGCACGGGCACGACTGGATCGGCGAGCTCGTCGCCGCCCACCGCGACTTCCGCGACGCGCCCAGCTCCTTGCTGCACCGCGTCCACGTGGGCGCGACGGTCTCGCTGCCGGCCGCCCTGCTGAGGGAGACGGGAGGGCTGGACACCTCCCTGGCCCTCGGCGAGGACACCGAGCTGGGCTACCGGCTCACCCAGACGGGCGCGGTGTTCGTCCCCGACGCCGAGGCGCTGAGCTGGCATCTGGGCACGACGACGGCCATGCGCAGGCCCGCGGACGTCAGGCGGCACAACGACCCGTTCATCGCCGACCGGATCCCGTACCGTCGCCACCTGCGCACCGACGCGGGCCGGCAGTGGCTGGTCCCCTACGTCGACGTCGTGGTGGACGCCGGGGGCGCCTCCTTCGAGGACGTCAGGGCGAGCGTCGACGGGGCGCTGGCCAGCACCCTGCCCGACGTGCACGTCACCCTGACCGGGCCGTGGGCGTCACTGGCCGGCGAGCGCCCGGCACCGCTGGACGACCCGCTGCTCGACCTGCGGCTGCTGCGCGGCCAGTACGCCCACGACGGCCGCGTCTCCTTCGCCGAGCGGGTCCCCTCGACCTCGGCGCCCGCGCCGTTCCGCCTGGTCTGCCCGGCCGGGTGGGTACCGGGGGCGGACTCGCTGGCCAGGCTGATCGAGCAGGCGGAGAAGGACGACGAGGGCCTGCTGCTCGTGGCGCTGGACGAGGACGAGTCGGGAGTGCTGGCCGCCCGCCTGGAGCGGACCTCCGCCGTCGCGAGGGCGACGCGCGTGCTCCGCGAGGGCGAGCGGCTCGACGACGTGATCGCCGACCTGCACGGGGCGACCTGGCTGGACGCGGAGTCGTGGAAGATGCGGCCCGCCGCCCGTGCCTACCCCTACTGGGCCGTGAACCGCAACCGGGAGGCCGCGCGCTGGAAGGCCGCGGCCGAGTCGCGCGCGCGGGAGGCCGAGCGGGCCCAGCGGCAGGTCGCCGCGCTCAAGGCCGAGCTGAAGGAGCTGCGCGCCAAGGCCGCCAAGGGCAGCCGCGACACCGTCAGGTGGAAGGAGAAGGCCGAGCAGCGCCGCCTGGAGGCCGTCGCCCTGCGCCAGGCCCAGCAGCGCTCCCTGCTCGCCCGCGCCGCCCGCCGCCTCCGCAGACTCACCGAGGGCTCCTGACGCCCTGCCGCCACGCCCTGCCGCCACGCCCTGCCGCCACGCCCTGCCGCCGAGGACGCCCCGGACACCGGGCGTCCTCGGCGGCCCGGTCACTCCTGCCTGGGCAGGGGGCGGTATCGGGCGCCGACGGCGCTCTGCAGGGTCCGCACGACCGTGCCGTGGGCCTTGCGGCTCACCAGCCAGTCGAGGAACTGGCCCATGAGCTCGGGAGTCGTCGAGTAGAGGCCGCAGTCGTCGCAGACGCGGTGGAACACCATCGGGACCAGCCCGCCACCGTTCTTCTCGGCGTTGAGCACCTGCTGCTTCATGTGCCGCAGCAGGGTGTCCTCGCGGATGGAGCCCGGCGTGCGGATGTCGTAGCGGTTCTTCGGGCGCAGAGTCTCACCGGCCGGACAGCCGGGGCACCCCCACTCCTTGAGCCCGCCGACCCCGCGGGCCGCGTCGTAACCACACCGCCGCGCCACCGCCATGGCGTCGGAGTCGACCGCGCCGAACGGGTAGGCGAGGGTGGCGGGCCGGTACCCCCACGCCACCAGCGTCCTGCGGTCGTCGCAGATCTGGCCCTCCTGCTCGCTGCGGGTCAGCTCGGTGAGACGCACGTGGGTCAGCGTGTGACCGCCGATCTCGTGACCCTTCCTGGCGATCCCGGCGAGCCCGCGGCGGGTCAGTTTCTGCTCGCCGCCGACGGTCTCGGTGTTGACGTAGAACGTTCCACGCATGCCGCGTTTCTCCAGCATGCGGGCCACGGCGGGGTGGGAGGAGTCGCCGTCGTCGAAGGTGAGCGCGACGACCGTCCTGGCCTTCTTCGCGGGTCGCCCGGCCGCCGCGTGGGCGGCCGGGCCCAGCGCCGCCACGACGGCCAGCGCCGTGGCGAACGCCGCCGCCCGGCGAAAGACCTTCCCGGTGAGCCCTCTTTCGCGGAACGGCAAATAAAGCATGAAAACACCTTATAAGCCGATAGAGGCCACCAAATAATCTGTTACCAAATGCCCAGGAACCCGATGCCGAGCCGGCATGGCACGATCGCCGCGAGGGCCGCGACCGAGTCCCCTGACAGTGCCGGCGACGGCGGGACGCGCCCGCGTCGAACCGGCGCGGGCCGAGCAGACCAAGCAGACCGACGGGCCGACACCGAACCGGCGCGGACCGGCCCGGCCGGGCGGCGCTAGGGGGTGTCCTCGCCCTCGACGCGCATGACGCTCACCACGTCGCGGACGATGTCCAGCTCGCGCAGGCCCTCGATCGTGGCGGAGAGCGCGGCGTCGCTGGCCCGGTGGGTGACCAGCACCAGCTGGGCGTCCGCGCCGTGCCCCTCCTGCCGGACGGTCTGGATGGAGACGTCCTGCTTGGCGAACATGTCGGCGACCCTGGCGAGCACGCCGGGCTTGTCGGCGACGTCCAGGGAGACGTGGTAGCGGGTGACGGTCTCACCCATCGGGTGCACGACCAGGTCGGCGTACGTGGACTCCTCGGGCCCCCGGGTGCCCGCCAGCACGTTGCGCGCCACGGCCACGATGTCGCCCAGCACGGCGCTCGCGGTCGGGGCGCCGCCCGCGCCCGCGCCGTAGAACATGAGCTGCCCGGCGGAGCGCGCCTCGACGAACACCGCGTTGTAGGCCTCGCGGACCCCGGCCAGCGGGTGCGTCCTGGGGATCATGGCCGGATGCACCCGTACGCCGAAGGACCTGCCGTCGTCGGAACGGGCGCAGATCGCGAGCAGCTTGATGACGTATCCCATGGCCTTGGCGCTGGCCACGTCCGTCGCGGTGATCTCGGTGATGCCCTCGCGGTGCACGTCGGCGGCCGTCACCCGGCTGTGGAAGGCGATCCCGGCGAGGATCGCGGCCTTGGCCGCGGCGTCGAAGCCCTCCACGTCGGCGGTGGGGTCGGCCTCGGCGTAGCCCAGCGCCTGCGCCTCCCCGAGCGCGTCGGAGAACGAGGCCCCGCTGGAGTCCATCTGGTCGAGGATGTAGTTGGTGGTGCCGTTGACGATGCCGAGCACCCGGTGCACGTGATCTCCGGCGAGCGACTCGCGCAGCGGCCTGATCAGCGGGATGGCGCCCGCGACGGCCGCCTCGAAGTAGAGGTCGGCGTCGCCGGCCCTCGCCGCGGCGTGGACGGTCGCGCCGTCCTCGGCGAGCAGCGCCTTGTTGGCCGTGACGACCGACTTGCCGTTGTTCAGCGCGGCCAGGATGAGCGATCTGGCGGGCTCGATGCCGCCGATCACCTCGACGACGATGTCGATGTCGTCCCGGGTGACCAGGGCCTCGGCGTCCGTGGTGAGCAGGGCGGGGTCCACGTCGGCGTCCCGCCTGCGGCCCAGGCGCCGCACGGCGACCCCGGCGAGCTCCAGCGGCGCCCCGATGCGGGCGGCGAGGTCGTCGGCCTGCTCGTGCATGAGCCTGACCACCTGGGAGCCGACGACGCCGCATCCCAGCAGTGCGACTTTCAGTGCCATGCGGTCACGCCCCCTTGTCGCTCACACTGTGGACGGGTTTCTCCGCCTTACGGGCTTTCCCCGCCGCTCCGGGTCGTTTCACAGCTGTCCTCTCAGGAGGTCGTCCTCGGTCTCCCGGCGGACGATCACGCGGGACACCCCGTCCTTGACCGCGACCACGGCGGGCTTGGGGAGGTAGTTGTAGTTGTTGGCGAGCGAGCGGCAGTAGGCGCCGGTGCCCGCGACGGCGATCAGGTCGCCGGTGGCCAGGTCGGCGGGGAACCACAGGTCGCGCACGACCATGTCGCCGCTCTCGCAGTGCTTGCCGACCAGGCGGGAGAGCATCGGCCTCGCGGCGCTCTCGCGGGAGGCCAGGCGCGCGGTGTAGTCGGCCCCGTACAGGGCGGTGCGGATGTTGTCGCTCATGCCGCCGTCGACGCTGACGTAGGTGCGCAGGCCCTCGACGTCCTTGATCGTGCCGACCTCGTAGAGCGTCACCCCGGCCAGCCCGGCGATGGCCCTGCCCGGCTCGACGGTGAGCTTGGGCACCGGCAGGCCCGCGGACCTGGCCACCTTGCTGACGATCTCCCGCAGGTTGTCGGCGATCTCCTTGACGTCGGGCGCGGTGTCGCCCTCGACGTAGGGGATGCCGTAGCCGCCGCCGAGGTCCAGCTCGGGCAGCACGACGTCGTGCTCGTCCTTGATCTTGACCAGGAGGGTGGCCAGACGGGCCGCGGCCACCTCGAACCCGGCGGTGTCGGTGATCTGGGAGCCGATGTGGGAGTGCAGGCCGACGAGCTCCAGCTGGGGCAGGGCGAGGATCCGCCTGGCCGCCTCGGCCGCCGCGCCGCTGCTCAGCGAGAAGCCGAACTTCTGGTCGTCGTGGGCGGTCGCGATGAACTCGTGGGTGTGGGCCTCGACGCCCACGGTGACGCGGATCATCACCTTGGGACGCCTGCCGTGCTTGTCGGCGAGGAAGCCCAGGCGGGCGATCTCCTCGAAGGAGTCGGCCACGATGTGCCCGACCCCGGCCTCGACGGCCTTCTCCAGCTCGGCGAGCGACTTGTTGTTGCCGTGCATGGTGATCCGCTCGGGCGGGAACCCGACGCTGAGCGCGACGGCGAGCTCGCCGGCGCTGCAGACGTCGAGGCCGAGACCCTCCTGCATGATCCAGCGGGCGACCTCGCGGCACAGGAACGCCTTGCCCGCGTAATGGACCTCGCCCCCGGAGAACGCGCTCGCGTAGTCGCGGCAGCGGGAGCGGAAGTCTTCCTCGTCCACCACGTAGAGCGGGGTGCCGTGCTCCTCGACGAGGTCCCTGACATCCGCGCCGCCGATCGTGATCGAGCCGTCGGCGCGGCTCGACGTTCGCGGCCAGATGGTGGGGTCGAGCGTGTTCAGATCGGCAGGTGCGTGCGGAGGGCGCTCCTCGGGCAGCACTTCTGCATGCCGGTCACCGGCGGGGTGGGCGAATCGACTCACCCGATCGAGGCTATCGGACCCGGTGATCCCCCTGAGACGATTGCCCACCTATCGAGACGCGATCCACCTCGAACACGCGAACTTTTTACGTTATGTGCCACTTTGGCGACATATTTTAACGTCGTACGGCGGCATGATCTTCGGGAGAGACCGGAGCGAACCAGCTCCGGGGAGACCCGGGCGAGCCTAGGAGACCGACTCGGCGGGAGCCGCCCAGGTGTTGCAGGACCCCACGGTGCCGCCCTCCTGGCCACGCCGCATCCACTCGGCGCTGCTGGCCCCCGAGCCGTGCGACTGCCGGTAGCCGGCCTCGACGCCCTCGTCGGCGCCGGAACCGCGCCCGGCGAGACGGCGCAGGCTCTCCAGCCGGCGCGGCGCGGCGGCGCGCAGCGTCACCGCGGCCAGGCAGTCCGCCTGCAGTTCGAGCCGCCGCGACCACGCCTCG
This sequence comes from Streptosporangium sp. G12, assembly GCF_052983175.1. Lineage (NCBI taxonomy): Bacteria > Bacillati > Actinomycetota > Actinomycetes > Streptosporangiales > Streptosporangiaceae > Streptosporangium > Streptosporangium sp. G12. Next base: position 83,594 of record NZ_JBRIQO010000024.1, read on the forward strand.
TCGAAGGCCTCCGAGCCTCTGCGGTCGGCGATCCCGCTGACCTCCTGGACGTGGTGGGCGTACTCGTGCGCGAGCGTGAACATCATCGGGAAGGCCCGCTCACCCTCGACCAGCACGTTGACGACGCGCGGCTCGGGACAGTAGATCCCGGCCCAGTCGTAGTCGTCGATCCCGCACGCGGCCTCCTCGGGGGCGTCGACCAGCCGCACCTCCTCCGGCGGCTCGTAGTCGATGCCCGCCCGCGCCAGGGTGGCCGCCCACATCCGGTCCAGGCACCCGCCGAGGGCCTCCAGCGACGTCGTGAGGTCGGCGTCGAGGTCCCGGGGAAGCGTGCCGCAACGGCCGTCGACCGGCCGGGTCTCCTGGTAGAGGCGATGCGTCGCCGCGGCCGAGCGGGACGAGCCCGGGGCGGTCCCGAGGAGTTCCCTGAGGTCTCCGCCCAGATAGGCGAGCCCGCCGAGGACGACGGCGAAGGCGAGCAGGGTCGGCAGCACCCGCCGGACCATCCCGGATCGGCGCGGCTCGCGCGCCTCCCAGTCCCGGGGCCCGGCCATTCACCTCTCCCCTGATCTCTTTAAGCTTCTTTGGGAGGGTCTATCACAATCTGTCGGGCGCCGTCTCGCCAAGTGCCGCCAACGCCTCGGCCAGCACGTCCCGCACGGCCCGCGCCAGGCGCACCCGGGCGGCGTGCAGCTCCGACGGCTCCTCGTCCCCCGAGGGAAGCGCGGCGGCCCCCTCGAACGCGTCGTGGTAGGCCAGGGCCAGCTGCTCGGCGTAGGCGGCCCACCCCGGGTCCCGGCTCACCCGCCTGCCGTGCACCTCGGCCAGCAGCCTGAGCACCGCCCGGTCCCTGCGGTCCTCCAGCAGCTCGGGCCTGAAGTCCCCGCCGACGCCGAGTTCCGCGGCCCAGCGCTGTACGGCGACCGCCCGCGCGTGCGCGTACCTGACGACGAACCCGGGGTTGGCCCACGTCCTGGGCAGGTCCTCCCACGGGGACCCGGCCGCGCCCGCGACCCCGCCCGCGACTCCGCCCGCGACTCTGCCCGCGCCGATGACCCCGGCCGCGCCCGTGCTCCCGCCCGTGACGGCGGGAGCGTCCGCGCCGATCTCCGTGACCAGCTCGCCGGGCACCGCCACCACGATCTCCAGGAAACCGCCGGGCCGCACCCGGACGGCCGTGATCCCCGGCAGCGCGCGGAGCCGGCCGGCCGTCTCCTCGGGGTCCTCGCCCCGGCGCAGCGCGGCCGGGGAGACGTAGAGCGCCTCCCCGGCCCACGTCCCCCTGGGGATCGGTGGCAGGCCGAGGACCTCGCCGAGCGCGCCGGGCGTCATCCCGGCAGCCTAACGACCCCCGGACGGCCCGCGCTCGGACCGGGGCGTGCGGGCCGGCCGGGCCGTCCGCCGCCGTCACGGCGAAGAACGCGCACCCGAGGACGCGCTCAGATCAGGGCGTGCGGGTCGGCCGGGCCGTAGTCGACGAGCTGGGCCGAGCCGAGCAGCCAGCGGTCACGGTCGCGGAGGCAGACGTATCCGAAGCGGTCGGCGGAGAAGACCTTGATCCCGTCCGCGCGGCACTGGCGCATCAGCACGTCGGCCCAGTTGTCCGAGACGTCGGCGAAGCCGATGCCCCGCAGGACCGCGCGGCGGGCCAGCAGGGTGGCCCCCGCCACGTCGGGCAGGTAGGAGTACTCCGCCGAGGGCTGGCGCAGCACGGTCGCCGCGACGTCGCGCAGGTGGGCGTAGTAGGCCGCCTTGCCCACGATGTCGGCGTTGGCGAACAGGAAGGCCCGGCTGAGATCGGACAGGTAGTGCTCGCCGTACCGGTCGCGGGCGTCCATCACCGCCACCAGGTCGCCCTGGCACAGGTCGAGGGCGCGGTTGAGCAGGCCGCCCGTGGTCAGCTCGGTGTCGGAGCGGCGCACCGCGACGTCCACCCCGTCGGGCATCGCCTCGCGGGCCCGGACGACGGCGTCCGGGGCGTCCGACAGCAGCACCAGCTGGACGACGCCCTTCTGCGGCGCGACCTGGGCCAGCGCGTAGTCGAGGTCGCCCCGGTCGATCATGATCACCGAGATGTTCAGGGTGGCCCTGCCGCTGGGCAGGCCGATCGCGTCCAGCAGGTCGTCGACCTTGTCGGTCATCGTGCCCGAGGCGTACGCCTGGCGGAGCGCCAGGTGGGCGCGGCGCGGGTCGGGCTCGGTGCCGATGGGGGTGCCGCAGGCGGCCAGCTCGGCCATCCGCCAGGGTTCCGTGCCCGGCGGGCAGTCGACCGCGACGGGCCAGCGGTAGGAGGTGAGCACGTCCGGGTACGACAGGTGCCCGGGAAGCAGCTCCTCCAGCGAGAGCACCCGCCCGAACCGGTCCCCGGCCAGCGGCAGCGGGTTGTGCACGCGCGGCTGGACGGCGAAGGGCAGGATTCCCAGCGAGGGCGCCCGGCGTCCCTGCTCGGGCTCCTGGGCCGCCAGCGCGGCGCCCCACGGTCCCACGGACCTGGGCAGCGCGGTCACCACGTGCTCGAACAACCTGGCCGCGGCTACGAACTCGCCGGGCTCACCCTCGGTGTGCCAGAAGACGGTGCGGATGCCCCGCTCCGCGCACCAGGCCAGCAGGGACCGCAGCCCCTGGTCGGGACTGCGCAGCTCCGCGGCCCACGGCCCCTCGGTCACCGACTCGACCAGCAGCAGGTGCGGGACCTCGGCGGCCAGCACCCGGGCGAAGTCCCTCGGCGTGAAGCCGGTGGTCTGGCGCCACTCGTAGCGCAGCAGCGCCTCGCCGTGCGGCGCGGCGATCACGGCCGCGGTCAGGTGCGGGCGGGTGTTCGGGCCGGTCGGCACGCGGTACGGCTTGAGCTTCACCGACCTGCCGCCGACGGTCCTGACGGAGCTGGTGGCCTGGAAGGACGCCCCGGGGACGGGCGCCTTGTCCCCCGCCTTGCGCGGCACCGGCTGGCGCTTGGGAGCGGTCGGGCGCTTGGCCGGCTTGGCCGCCCCGCGCAGGCCGCGCGCCAGCCGCACCGGGTTGCTCTTACCCGTCTTGATCGCGTCACCCAGCCGCGACCAGCGGGCCACCTGCACCGAGGAGAGCTTCCACCTGGCGACCTCGGCCTGGTAGCGCTGCTCCGCCAGGTCCTTGCGGAGCTTCTCCTCGGCCGCGTTCGCGGCCTCCAGCCGCTCCTCGGTCTCGCTCAGGAGTTCCTTCACCCCGCGCAGTTCCTCGGCCGCACGCTCCGCATCGGCGATCTTTGCCTGTGCCGCGTCAAGCAGGCGGGCCAGCTCGGAAGCCCTCTCCGCGTGCGCCACCGCCTCCCGCAACGCCTGTCGTGTGCTTTCGAGTTGCTCGCCCGCCACGCCGTCCTCCGTTTCGTGAGCCGGGCGAAAGGATACCCTTTGGTCAATCGCGACACAGAGGAGTCAGCACGGTGCAGTGGCCGACGTTCAATGTGAGGCCGTACGTCTGCGGTGGCATCGGGCACCTCGACGAGGCCGTCCTGGAGACGCTGCGCGGGGCCGGGCCGCGGGTCAGGCCGGCCGTCCAGGCCGGGAACGCGGCCCTGTTCAGCTCCTCCCCGCTGCCTCCCTACCAGCGGGACGAGCGCACCTGGGCCTTCGCCTGGGGGGAGCGCAAACCCGGCGGGGCGGCCCCGTGGATCACCGTGGCGGAGACCTACGAGACGCCCGGCCTGATCGACGACGGCGAGCGGATCACGCTGCACGCCGGAGGTCTCGGCCTCGTCGACGTCTACTACCTGTCCCACGGCGGGGCTGTCTACTTCTCCTCGCTGCTGGAACCGCTGCTCTCCCTGGCGCGCACGCCGTACGAGATCAACTGGGACGCCTGGGCCTCGATCATCCAGATGACCTTCCCGCTGCGCGACGACACCCCGTACACGCAGGTGAAACGGCTGCCGGGGGCGAGCGCGCTGGTCTTCGACCGGGCGGCGGGCCGGGTCGGCGTCGAGCGGATGCTGCCCAGGTGGCTGCGCGAGGAGCCCTACGAGGCGGGCCGGACCGCCGGGGAGATCCTGGAGATCCTGCACGAGGTCTACAAGGAGTTCGACGGGCGCCCGCTGCTGGTGCCGGTCAGCGGCGGCTACGACTCGCGGCTGCTGTGCTCGGTGGCGGTGGCGCGCGGGGCCGACGTGGAGTCGTGGACGACCAGCCCCGACGACGGCACCGACACCGACATCGTCTTCGCCAAGGCGATCACCCGCGAGCTGGGCGTGCGCCACCGGGTGATCCCCCAGGACGCCGCCGCCTACCCCGACGACGCGCTGGCCGCGGCGCGGCGGCTGGAGTTCCTCACCCCGCACCACGCCTGGTACACCCCGTTCGCCCGCGAGGTGCACCGGGCGGGACGCACCCTGGTCGACGGGCTGGCCGGGGGGCCGCTGCTGAAGAACTTCATGGTCAGCGGGGCCGCGCTGGACGCCTCCACGCAGGCCGAGCGCAAGGCCGCGCTGCTCGGCTCGCTGACGCTGGGCTCCCCGTCCGTGCCGTTCCTGTCGGAGGAGGCCGAGGCCTGGATCACCGACAGCGTCGGGCACGCCTTCACCCAGTCGACCGCCATGCTCAACGGCCACCGGGCGGAGCTGCCGCTGTCGGTCCTGCACACCAGGACCGCGCGGGGCATCGCCCGCTCGCCGGTCAACCTGGTCGGCCCCGAGGCCTCGTTCGCGGCGCCGTTCATCCACCCCGCCTTCTTCGACGCGGCGCTCTCGGTCGGCGTGCACCGCAAGGACCAGGGGCGCTTCTACCGCGAGATCCTGTACGCGGCCAACCCCCGCGTGGCCGCGCTGCCCTCCACCAACGTGGTCAAGCAGCCGCTCCAGCGGGTCCCGCTCCGCTCGGCCGCCGCGCCCGCCAGGGAGTACGGGCACCGGATGCTCAGCCGGGTCGCCGGCACCGTGCCCTCGCTGCTGTCGGAGCAGCTCCACGCCGTGATCGCCGAGGGTCCCGACGGGCTGGCGCGGTTCAACGGCTGGAACGACCGCTTCTGGGTACGCGGCCTGGTGCTGTTCGGCGCCTGGCTCGGCGACTACCGGGACGACCTCCCCGACCTCACCCCTCCCTGGGCCTGACCCACCCGCCCCGGTCCCACCCCCTTTTCCCCTTCTCCAGGCCCGGCTCACCCCGCCCCGGACCCACCCCTGCCCGGGCCCGACCCACCCCGCCCCGGGCTCGGCCCGGCCCCTGTGACCCACCCGCCGGACCCCTATGACGTGGTCCGGCGGAGCCTCGCGACGCCTCCGGGGGCCGGGTCTGGAACCCCTGAACCGGGGGCCGACCCGTACTCTCTCCGGGCACCGCGCGTACGGGCCTGACCTGCGGGCACAGCACGAGACCGTTCTTTCGGGGCGTCCCATGTTTCGCCTGTGAAAACGGTGAGCGACGCCACGATTACGCGGCCTCGACGCGATGCGCGCGGCGATTCCGTGGGGCGGTGGCGACGTCCCACGCCAAGGGGGGTTCCACGGCGTCGGACGGCTGGTAGTGTTCGGCCCAGAAAGCGCCACAAGGGACGGCACAGAATCACAAATTCGGTCCGCCCGAGAGCATGGAGCTCGTGGGGATGACGGCTCCCGCCGGCGCGGTCACCAAACATCATCAGCCGGAGCATCCGGTGACTTCGTCCTGCCCTCCATCACCGTGAGCGAGAACACGATGACCCCATCCCCCCTCCCCTCCCCTTCCCAAGAGTCCGTGGCCGAGGACTTCGTCTCGGCGGACCCTCAGTGGTACAAGCGTGCGGTCTTCTACGAGGTCCTGGTCCGCGGGTTCAAGGACTCCAACGGCGACGGCACCGGCGACCTGCGCGGCCTCATCGAGAAGCTGGACTACGTCGAGTGGCTCGGCGTCGACTGCCTGTGGCTGCTCCCGCTGTACGAGTCTCCCCTGCGTGACGGCGGATACGACATCTCCGACTACATGAAGATCCTGCCGGACTTCGGCGACCTCGGAGACTTCGTGGAGCTGATCGAGTCGGCGCACAAGCGGGGCCTGCGCATCATCACCGACCTGGTGATGAACCACACCAGCGACAGACACCCCTGGTTCCAGGCGTCCCGGCACGACCCCGAGGGTCCGTACGGCGACTTCTACGTCTGGTCCGACGACCCGACAGGGTATCCCGACGCGCCGATCATCTTCGTCGGCGCCGAGGAGTCCAACTGGACCTACGACCCGGTCCGCAAGCAGTACTACTGGCACCGCTTCTTCCACCACCAGCCCGACCTGAACTACGAGAACCCGGCGGTCCAGGAGGCCATGCTGGAGGTCCTGCGGTTCTGGCTGGACCTGGGCATCGACGGCTTCAGGCTCGACGCGGTGCCCTACCTCTTCGAGCGCGAGGGCACCGACTGCTCCGGCCTGCCGGAGACCCACGCGTACCTGAAGAAGGTCCGCGCCGAGGTCGACCGCCTCTACCCGGACCGGGTGCTGCTCGCCGAGGCCAACGGCTGGCCCGAGGACGTGGTCGAGTACTTCGGCGACCCCTCGGTCGGCGGCGACGAGTGCCACATGGCCTTCCACTTCCCGCTCATGCCGCGCATCTTCATGGGGGTGCGGCAGGGCAGCCGCGAGCCGATCTCCGAGATCATGTCGCGGACGCCGAAGCTCCCCGACAGCGGCCAGTGGGGCATCTTCCTGCGGAACCACGACGAGCTGACGCTCGAGACGGTCACCGAGGAGGAGCGCGACTACATGCACGCCGAGTACGCCAAGGACCCGCGCATGCGGGCCTACCTCGGCATCCGGCGCCGTCTCGCCCCGCTGCTGGAGAACGACCGCGACCAGATCGAGCTGTTCACCGCGCTGCTGCTGTCGCTGCCCGGCTCCCCGGTCATGTACTACGGCGACGAGATCGGCATGGGCGACAACATCTGGCTGGAGGACCGCGACGCGGTCCGCACCCCGATGCAGTGGAGCCCCGACCGCAACGCGGGCTTCTCCAAGGCCGACCCCGGGCGCCTGTACCTGCCCGTCGTCATGGACCCGATCCACGGCTACCAGGCGATCAACGTGGAGGCGCAGCAGAAGAACCCCGCGTCGCTGCTGCACTTCACCAGGAACATGCTGGCCATCCGCCGTGACCACCAGGTCTTCGGCACCGGTGTCTACAACGAGCTGTGGTCCAGCAACCAGGCGGTGCTCAGCTTCGTCCGCGAGGACGGCGACGACCTGATGCTGTGCGTCAACAACCTGTCGAAGTACCCGCAGCCGGTCGAGCTCGACCTGCGCCGCTTCGCGGGCATGACCCCGGTCGAGGCCAGGGGCGGGGTGCGGTTCCCCCCCGTGGGCACCCTGCCGTACCTGCTGACCCTGCCCGGCCACGGCTTCTACTGGTTCTCGCTCAAGAACGCCGACATCCCCGGCGTCGAGGGCTGAGCCCCTCCTGAGAGGGAGCGCCCCGGGACGGCCACCGTCCCGGGGCTATCGCGCGGTGACCGGGACCTGGGCGCGGGCCGCGCGCCCGGCCGGGATCAGCGTCACCAGCAGGGCGGTCCCGACCGCGACGAGCATCGCGACGGCGAGCGTCAGGGCCGAGGGCGTACGGCCGATCCCCGCCCCGACGCCGCTGGTGTGCCCCTGCAGGTCGATCAGCCCGCCGGCCAGCGAGGCACCGGCCGCGGCGCCCGCGACCACGCCCAGCACGATCAGCAGACCGGTCCCGGTGACCAGGGTGGCGGCCACCTGCCGGGGCGTGAGACCCATGGCCTTGAGCACCGCCAGGTCGAAGGCGTGGTCCCGCAGGCCCAGCGCGCTCGCCGTCAGGAGGTTGGCCAGGCCGAGCAGGGCGAGCACGACGATCAGCGCCACGATCACCACGCGGATGATCGCGAGCCGTTCCGCCGGGTTGACCACCCGCTGCACCTCCAGGGCCTCGCCCGAGGCGATCAGCAGCCGCGCCCTGACCTCCGCCGGGTCGGCGCCCGGCCTGAGCACCAGGCTGTAGAACTGCGGCGGCACCGCGTCCTTGGCCGCGAGGCTGTCGATGCCGAAGGAGAGCACCTCGCCGTCCTGGTCGGGCTCCACCACCCGGCCCACGAGGTGCACGATCAGCGGGGTGCCGCCGACGGTGAGCCGGACCCGGTCCCCGATCTTCACGTCCAGCAGGTCGAGCAGCCCCTGCCCGGCGACGGCCTCGCCCCTGGCGGCGTACATCCGCCCCTCGACGACCGAGAAGGGGTACGGCTCGGCGGAGGTTCCGGCGGCGCGGGCCAGCACGCTCCTGGTCTGCTCGGGCTCCAGCGCGGGCACCTCGGTGCCGGGGTAGACGGTGAGCACCCCCGGATCGGCTCTCGCGATCCGCAGGGCGTCGTCGGCCGGGAGCTTGTCCGGGCGCACGGTGAGCGCCGCCGCCTGGCCGACCCGCTCGGGGTGGCGCAGGAAGTCGTCCAGGGTGGCCCAGCAGCCGAGCCCGATGGTGATCATCATCATCGGGACCGCGACGCCGAAGATGCTCAGGAACGCCGGGGCGCGCCGGGTGAAGGCGTCGCGGGTGCCCAGGACCAGGGCCGGAGGCAGCCGTACGAGCAGCGCCAGGCGCGCCAGCCGCGACAGGTGCCCCCTGGGCGGCGCCGCGGGGGCCGCGGGAACGGGCGGGGTGCGGCCGCCCCGCCAGGCGGGCAGGGCCACCGCCACCAGGACCACGGCGGCGGTGCCGCCGGCGATGGCGAGCAGCGGGACCGGGGAGAGCGGCAGGATCGGAACCCCGTCCAGGACGAACGAGGCGGCGACCTGGCCGCAGACCAGCCCGATGACGATGCCGAGCAGCCCGAGCGCCCCGTGCTCGGCCATGAGCACGCCGAAGACCTGGCCCCGGGTGTAGCCGAGGGACTTGAGGGTGGCGATGTCGCGCGTCTGGCTCAGCACCCGGCCGCCCACCGCGTTGGCGATGGCGAGCGCGGCGGCGACCAGCCCGGTGATCCCGAACAGCGCGAGCAGCAGGCCGAGCAGCCGGTTGTCCAGCTCCATCGAGGCGCGGACCTCGCGCCAGGTGGACATCCGCTGGATCTGCCCCTCCAGGAGGGTGACGGCGCCGTGGACGGCGGGCAGCGTGGCCTCGCCGTCGGACAGGCGCAGCCCGGTGACCGACTCGCTGCGGCCCAGCGCGGGCTCGACCCTGGCCAGGACGGGCGCGAGCGTCCAGGCCAGGCCGGGCGTCCACTCGGGGTAGAAACCCTGGTCGGCGGTGTCGGCCAGGCCGACCACGACGAGCGGGTGGGTGGCGCCGTTGAGCGCGGTCACCGGGAAGGTGCCGCCCACCCGCAGGCTGAGCGCCCTGGCGAAGGAGCGCTCGACGACCACGCCGTCGGTGTCGCCGGGGCGCAGCGGGCGCCCCTCGCGGATCAGGGGGACGGCGACCCGCGGCGGCGTCGCGGACATCTCCCTCAGCGCGACCGGTGACTTCTTCCCGTCCAGCGTGAGGGTGACCGGGGCCGACCGGTAGGGTCCGGCGACCTGGACCACGCCCGGGAGTCTCGACAGCGCGGTCCGGTCGGGGGCGTCCTTGGTGTGTATCCACACGTGCGCGCCCCTGGACTCGGCGAACAGCCCGCGCCACGGGTTGGTGCCGTCCTCCAGCAGGGTCGCGGAGGTGATCAGCGCGGTGACGATCCCGGCCACGGCCAGCACCGTCAGCAGCGCCTGGACCCTGCGGGCCCTGAGGTCGGCCCGGATCCACCTGACGGAGGCGCGTACGGTGCTCACCGCGACGCTCCCCGCACGGCTCGTGAAACCCGTGAGGCCCGCGCGGCCGCGGGCCGGGGAATTCGCGCGGTCGCGGGCGGGGAAGGCAGGAAGCGCACCGTCAGCCTCTCAGCTCGACGACGTCGCCCGCGCTGCCCTTGGGACGGCGGCGGGCCAGCCCGGCGCCGCCGTCGTCGACGATCTGGCCGTCCAGGAGGGAGACCACCCGGTCGGCCAGGCTGGCCACCCTGGCGTCGTGGGTGACCAGGATGACGGCCTGGCCCTCGCGGTGGACCTCGCCGAGCAGGCGCAGGACGTCGCGGGTGTTGCGGCTGTCGAGGTTCCCGGTGGGCTCGTCGGCGAGCAGCAGGCTCGGTTCGTTGGCCAGCGCGCGGGCCAGCGCGACCCGCTGCTGCTCGCCCCCGGCGAGCTGGGAGGGGGCGGCGTCGGCGCGGGCGGTCAGGCCGAGCTCGCCGAGGAGGTACTCGCGGCGCCGGCGGGCCTCGCGCGTGGAGGCGCCGGCCAGCAGCGCGGGCAGCTCGACGTTGTCGGCCACCGTCATGTTGGCGACGAGGTTGAAGAACTGGAAGACGAAACCGATCTTCCGGCGGCGCAGCAGCGCCCAGGCGCTCTCGTTGAGCGTGTCGGCCCGCTGCCCGTCGAGCCAGATCTCGCCGCTGGTCCTGGCCTCGAGGCCGCCGATCATGTGGACCAGGGTGGACTTGCCGGAGCCGGACGGGCCCATGACCGCCACGAACTCCCCCGGGCTCACCCGCAGGTCGACCCCCCGCACCGCGGGCACCGGAATCCCGCCGTCCTGGTAGATCTTGACGAGGTTGACGGTTTCGACCACGGGAACCACGGGAGACGTCAACTCAGCTCCTCCTGGCAGCGTTCGAGCCAGTCGAGGTCGGCCTGGAGGTGCAGCATGGCCCCCTCGACCAGCAGGAGCGCGACGCGGTTGTCCGGGTCGGTCCGCTCGGCGAGCTCGTTGAGGTCACGCATGAGTCCGAGGTAGTGACGGCGCTGGCGGTTGATCATCGCCATCCTGTCGGCGATGCCGGTCATCGGGGCCAGCACGAGTTTCATGAAGAACTCGTCCCGGACCCTGGGCCCCTCGGTGGGCTCGTCCACCCACGTGTCGAGGATCTCGCGGCCGGCGGCCGTCAGATAGTAGACCTTCTTGTTCGGCCGGTTGGACTGCTCGACGTCCACGGCACGCACCAGGCCGTCCTTCTCCAGACGGCCGAGCGTGACGTAGATCTGCCCGATGTTCGGTGAAGGGTAGGCGCTGCCGAAGATCTGTTCAAGTGCCTGTTTGAGCTCGTAGCCGTGGGCAGGTTCCTTCGCGAGGAGCGCCAGCAGCGTCAGCCGCACGCCCCACCTCCTCGGAGAGCTCGTTACGTGAGCGTTACGGGGTTATCCGTTGACGGTGATGTTATCGCTATGCATAACATGCATGCATCTACCTAACACGTATGTAACCAACTGGAAACCGGGAGGTCATGGTGCGCCGACTCATCCCCGTCGCGCTCACCGTGCTTCTCGGGCTTCTCGGGGCGGGGTGTTCGGCGGCCGGCGAGCGGGAGGGCGAACGGTTCGGCGGGACCGGTCCGTTCACCCTGGTGATCGGACGCCCCGCGACCGCCTACCTGCAGCCGCTGCTCGACCGGTGGAACCAGACCCACCCCGGGGAGCGGGCGACCCTGCTCGAACTCCCCGAGGCGGCCGACGAGCAGCGGGCCCAGATGGTCGCCAACCTCCAGGCCAGAAGCGACCGGTACGACGTGATCGGGCTGGACGTGATCTGGACCGCCGAGTTCGCCGAGGCCGGCTGGATCCTGCCGCTGGAGCGCGCGATGTTCCCGCTCGGCCGGTTCCTGCCGCCGGTCGTCGACACGGCGGTCTACCGGGGCAAGCTCTGGGCGGTCCCGTACACCAGCAACGCCGGCCTCCTCTACTACCGCAAGGACCTGCTGGCCAAGGAGGGCTTCAGGCCGCCGAGGACCTGGGAGGAACTGCGCGCCCAGGCGCGCGTCCTGCACGACAAGTACGGCATCGGCGGCTACGCGGGGCAGTTCCTGGCCTACGAGGGCCTGACCGTGAACTTCGCCGAGGCCGTGCAGTCGGCGGGCGGGCAGATCCTCAGCCCGGACGGCACCAAGGTGACCATGGACGTGGCCAGGGCGAAGGCCGGCCTGGACTTCCTGGTGGACGGGTTCCGGGAGGGGTGGATCCCGCAGGAGTCGCTCTCCTTCAAGGAGGACGAGGCGCAGCTCGCCTTCGAGGAGGGGCGGCTGGCCTTCGCCCGCAACTGGCCGCACGCCTACGGACCGGCCACCACCTCGGCGGTCGCCCGCAAGTTCGGGGTGACCCGGCTGCCAGGTCTCGACGGCCCCGGCACCGGCTCGCTCGGCGGCTACAACCTCGCGGTGAGCGCCTTCTCCAAGCGGCAGAAGTCGGCCACCGAGTTCATCCGCTACTTCACCAGCCTGGAGAACCAGCGGCGGGTGCTCGCCGACGGCTCGTTCCCGCCCGTGTGGGCCGAGCTGTACGACGACCCCGGCCTGATCAAGCGTTTTCCCTACCTGCCGGTCCTGAAGCAGAGCATTCTCTCCGCCCGGCCCAGGCCCGCCAGCGCCAACTACGACCAGGTGAGTCTGGTGATCGCCAGCGCGGTCTCCAACGCCCTCACACCGCCCTTCACCGAGCACGACAGCGAGGACGTCGTCTCCTCCATGAAGGGCCAACTCGAAGAGATCATCCGGGCTCAATGACGCCGGGCCGGCCCCCGGCACAAGCCGTCATCCCCATTTCGGCTGCTTGTTCGTCCCATATATCGCTCCATTGTCTGCCTCAACGTCTCAGGAGGTCTGTTCAGCATGCGCAGAACCATTGCCGCGGTGACGACGGCGGGACTCGCTCTGGCACTCGCCGCGTGTGGCGGCGGCGAGTCGGCCACCCCGGCACCGACCACGAGCGGCGGCGCGTCCGCGTCGGCGCCGGCCGCCGCCAAGACCCTCGAAGGGGTGACCGTCGAGGTCGCCGCCAAGTGGACCGGCGCCGAGCAGGCCAACTTCGAGGCGGTGCTCAAGGCGTTCCAGGCGAAGACCGGCGCCAAGGTCACCTACGCCTCCACCGGCGAGGACACCGGCGCCTACCTCGGCCCGCGCATCGAGGGCGGCAACCCGCCGGACGTCGCGATCCTGCCCCAGCCCGGCCTGGTCCAGCAGTACGCGGACCAGAAGGCGCTCAAGCCGCTCACCGCCGAGGTCCTGAAGCAGATCGACGACAACTACACCCCGTACTGGAAGGAACTCGGCTCCGCCGACGGCCAGTCCTACGGCGTGCTGGTGAAGGCGGCCCACAAGTCGCTCATCTGGTACCGCGACCAGGCCTTCCAGGACGCCGGCGCGACGCCGCCGGCCACCTGGGACGACCTGATCAAGACCGCCCAGACGGTCGCCGACTCCGGCACCCCGCCGTTCTCCCTCTGCGGCGCCTCCGGCTGGACCCTGACCGACCTGTTCGAGAACGTCTACCTGTCCACCGCGGGCCCGGAGAACTACACCAAGCTCTCCAAGCACGAGATCCCGTGGACCGACCCCAGCGTGACCACCGCGCTGGAGAAGATCGCGCAGCTCGTCGGCAAGAAGGAGTTCCTGCTCGGCGGCTCCGCCGGCGCCCTGCAGACCGACTTCCCGACCTGCGTGACCCAGGTCTACGGCCAGGACAAGTCGGCGATGGTCATCGAGGCCGACTTCGTGGGCGTCACGGCCGAGCAGTCGGGCGCGAAGCTCGGCGAGGAGGCCAAGTACTTCCCGTTCCCGAAGGCCGGTGAGACCGAGCCGGTCGTGCTGGGCGGCGACATCGCGGTGGCGCTGAAGGACTCCAAGGGCGCGATGGCGCTGCTGGAGTTCCTCGCCTCCAAGGAGGGCGGCGAGGTCTGGGCGAAGCTCCCCGGCTACCTCTCTCCCAACCGCAACGTCTCGCCCGACAACTACCCGGACGAGCTGACCAAGAAGCTCGCCGAGACGATCATCGCCGCCGGCGACGCCGTCCGCTATGACATGTCCGACCTCGCGCCCAGCGCCTTCGGCGGGACCGACGGCAAGGCCGAGTGGAAGTACCTGCAGGACTTCGTCCGCGATCCCTCGGACGTCAAGGGCATCCAGGCCAAGCTCGAAGACGCCGCCAAGCAGGCCTGGAAGTAAGGGGGAGCGGCCGTGACCGATCGGTTAGACGGCCCGCAGGGCTCGCGTGGCGGCGACGCCGCCCGCGACCCCTCCTCCGGACCGGACGACACCCAGCGGCCGGCGCAGGACGCCGGCCCCGCCCACACTCCGGAACCCACCCCGGAGCCCCGTACGACCGGCACTCCGGCCGCCGCGGCCCCGGAGGCCCCTGAGCCCTCCGGGGCGACGGCCTCCGGCGAGGGGGACGGCCACCCGGCCCTGGCCGACGTCAGGTCGGACGACCCCGCCGCGCCGGTCGCCGAGCCCGTCGCCGAGCCGGAGCTCGCGACCGCCGGGGCCGCGGCGCCCGCGGCGGCGCCGGCGGTGATACCCGCCGGGGCCTCCCGGCTGGGGCCTCCGCCGACGCTGGCGCTCTGGTTCCTGCTGCCGGGCGCGCTCGTGCTCGGCGTGATGGTGATCTACCCGATCATCTACTCGATCTTCCGGAGCCTCTACGACGCCAGCGGCGGCACCTTCGTCGGGGCGGACAACTACGCGACGATCTTCAGCGACTCCTCCACCCTGACCACGATCAGGAACAACCTGATCTGGGTCGCGGTGGCTCCCGCCCTGGTCACCGTGATCGGTCTCATCTTCGCGGTGCTGACCGAGCGGATCCGCTGGGCGACCGCGTTCAAGCTGGTCGTGTTCATGCCGATGGCCGTCTCACTGATGGCCTCCGGCGTCATCTTCCGCCTGGTCTACGAGCAGGCCCCCGACCGGGGCGTGGCCAACGCCGTGATCACCTCGGTGACCGGTCTCTTCGGCTCGGACCAGGGCTATCCGGACGCCCGTCCCAGGGAGAACGACCAGTCCCCGGTCGCCCCCGGGCAGGGCGGCGGGGTGGTGGCCAAGCGGCCCGCGCAGCCCGGGCAGGCGGTGCTCCTGCCGCTCGTGGGCGTGAAGCCCGCCACCCTCGCCTCGGCCTCGACGGCGAAGGCGGCCCAGCCGGGCCCCGGCGAGCTGGCCGGGACCGTCTGGTTCGACTTCACCCAGGGCGGCGGCGGCGCGCCCAACCAGGTGGACGGCACCGAGAAGGCCCTGGCCGGGATGACGGTCGAGGCGGTGCAGAACGGCGCCGTCAAGGCCACCGCCACCAGCGGGGCCGACGGCACCTTCCGCTTCACCGGGCTCGCTCCCGGCGAGTACCAGGTGCGGCTGCCGCAGTCGAACTTCGACGCGGCCTTCGGCGGTATCCCCTGGCTGGGCCCGACGCTGATCACCCCGGCGATCATCGGCGCGTTCATCTGGGTGTGGGCCGGGTTCGCCATGGTGCTGATCGCGGCCGGGCTCGCGGCCATCCCGCGGGACGCGCTGGAGGCGGCCCGCATCGACGGCGCCACCGAGTGGCAGGTGTTCCGCAAGATCACCGTTCCGCTGCTCGCCCCGGTGCTGCTCGTCGTGTTCGTCACAATGATCATCAACACCCTGAAGGTCTTCGACCTGGTCTTCGTCATCGCGCCGGGATCGGTGCAGCCTCAGGCCAACGTGATCGCGCTGGAGATGTGGCGGGTCTCGTTCGGCGGGGGCAGCAACCAGGGGCTGGGCAGCGCGCTCGCCATCTTCCTGCTGGTCCTCGTCCTGCCCTTCATGATCATCAACATCCGCCGGTTCAGGAGGGACAACCAGTGACGACCTCCACCCTTGGCGCCCCGCCCCGCAGCGCCCTCGGCAGGATCGTGGACCGGCTGGGCGGCGGCCTGGTCCAGGCGGTACTGGTGGTGATCGGCCTGTTCTGGCTGGTTCCCACCCTGGGCCTGTTCGTGGTCTCGATCCGCGACGAGACGGCCAACAACTCCACCGGCTGGTGGACGGTCCTCACCAAGCCGGCCGAGCTGACCTTCAAGAACTACTCCGACCTGCTGGCCACCGGGTTCACCGCGTCGTTCTGGAACACCGTGTTCATCACGGTGCCCTCGACCGTCCTGGTGATCGGCATCGCCGCCATGGCGGCGTACGCGTTCGCCTGGATGGAGTTTCCCGGCAGGGACGCGCTGTTCCTGGTGGTGGTCGGCCTGCTGGTGGTGCCGACCCAGATCGCGCTCATCCCGATCGCGAAGCTGTACGGCTCCGCCGGGATCTTCGGCTCCATCGTGAGCGTGGTGCTCTTCCACGTCGCCTTCGGACTCCCCTTCGCCATCTTCCTGCTCCGCAACTTCTTCGCGGGCATCTCACGCTCGCTGCTGGAGGCGGCGCGGATGGACGGCGCGGGGGAATGGAAGATCTTCTCCACCGTGGTGTTCCCGCTGGCCAAGCCGGCGGTCGCCTCACTCGGGATCTTCCAGTTCCTCTGGGTCTGGAACGACCTGCTCGTCTCGCTGGTCTTCGCCAACACCGAGAACCAGCCGATGACCAAGGCCCTGCAGTCCCAGATGCGGCAGTTTGGGACCAACGTGGACATTCTTGCGCCAGGAGCTTTCCTGTCGCTGATCATCCCGTTGATCCTCTTCTTCGCCTTCCAGCGGTATTTCGTCCAGGGGATGATGGCCGGTTCGGTGAAGTGAGTCACAGGGGCAGGCCCGGTGCGACACGCTGATTTCCAACACTTTCCAGCACGCGCCGTACCGGGCCTAAAACCTCGATAGGGTCCTGCACATGGCCGCACGCCCCTTGAACGAAGTCGTGGAAGCCGGGTGGGCCAAGGCCCTCGAACCCGTCGCCGAGAAGATCGCCGAGATGGGCGAGTTCCTCCGGAAGGAGGTGGCGGAAGGCCGGCAGTACCTCCCCGCGGGCGCCAACGTGCTCCGGGCCTTCCAGCAGCCCTTCGACCAGGTCAAAGTGTTGATCGTGGGCCAGGACCCGTACCCCACGCCGGGGCACCCGATCGGCCTGAGCTTCTCCGTGGCCGCGGACGTGCGCCCGATCCCGGGCAGCCTGCGCAACATCTACAAGGAGCTCACCGAGGACCTCGGGCTGCCGATGCCGAGCAACGGCGACCTGACCCCCTGGACCGAGCAGGGCGTGCTCCTGCTCAACAGGGTGCTCACCGTCATGCCGGGCAAGCCCGCCTCGCACCGAGGCAAGGGCTGGGAAGAGGTCACCGAGCAGGCCATCAAGGCCCTCGTCGCCCGCGACAAGCCGATGGTGGCGATCCTGTGGGGGCGCGACGCCCGCAATCTGCGCCCGATGCTCGGGTCCACCCCGGCCATCGAGTCGGCCCACCCCAGCCCCCTGTCGGCCCGCAGCGGCTTCTTCGGCTCCCGCCCGTTCAGCAGGACGAACGAGCTTCTCGAGCAGCAGGGCGCGGGCCCCGTGGAGTGGAAGCTCCCCTAGGCAGTTCTCACCCCACCCAGGCACTAGGATTTACACCATGAGTGATGTATCGGGCACCGAACGCTATCTGCGTCTGACCGTTGAGCTGACCGTGGAGGTGCAGGACCTCGCCGCCCTGCAAACCGCCGCGCTGAAGGAGATCAACCACCCTGACGCCGATCTGGACGACGACGAGCGTAAGGAGCAGGCCGAGCTGGTCTCGGCCGACGACACCGGCGCCAGCGCGCTGCAGTGGCTGATCGAGCCGGACCACGTCCTGGGCCTGATCGAGCACGTCGACCAGATCGAGCCCCGTGAGGCCGTGCTGGGCGTCGAGCCCTCCGACGGCCCCTCGGACGAGGATGAGGACGACGACCACGCGGGCCACGACCACAGGCACTGAGACCACGGCACTGAGACGATCACCGCCGGGGCTTTTCACTGCCGGGGCTCTTCACCGCCGGGGCCCACCGGGAAGGCCCGCGCCTCAGCCGGTGACGATGACCTTCTCGCGGCGGGCCACCAGGGCGTCCCGCTGCCGGGCCAGCTCTTCGAGGCGAAGGTCCAGACCGTCGACCGTGCGCCTCACCCACTCGGCGACGTCCGCGACGGCCGCGCCGGTCTCCGCGATCCGGTGGTGCTTGATCGCGTCGGTGATGATGTTGTCGAAGAACATGTCGGCGAACCAGCGGGTGTCCACCTTGGGAAGCTTCGGGGTGACGTGCACGCCGATGTCGACGAGCTCCCTGGAGAAGGTGTCCAGCAGCTGCTGGGCGTGCCAGGCGGCCTCGTCCGCGTTGCGCAGGTGGCCGTGCTCCACCATGTCCGCGAAGCCGCCCCCGGCCAGCATGTCCCACCTGGAGGCGCCACGGGCGCCGCCGAGGCAGCGCAGGACCTCGCCGACCCCGTGGAGCGCGTCGACCCCGGCCTGGTGGGCCTCCTGATGCTCCACGAGGCCGGCGCGGGTGTCGGCGAGGCGGTTGCCGATCTCGACCAGCTCACGACCCTCGTGGGCGCCGGAGGCGACCAGCCGGCGCTCCTCCCGCTCCAGCAGCGCGTCGTACTCCTCCCGCGCCGTCCCCAGCCCGGCGAGCCCCTCGTCGACGGCCGCCCGGTCGGCGTTCAGCCATTCGAGGCGGTTGCGCTGGCCGTCCAGGCGTTGCCGTACGGCCAGCGCCTCGGCGCGCTCCCTGGCGAGCCGCTCCTCCCTGGACCCGGTGAGCCCGGACAGGAGGGCCGCGAAGCCGCCGCCCTCCAGTTTGGAGACGTCCCGCTCCTCCTTGGCGAGCTGCTCCTCAAGGTCGCCCAGGAGCGCCCCGACCTCGTCGAGCTGCACGGCCACCGCCTCGCGCCTGCTGGTCAGTTGTTCGAGCCGGCGCACCCGTTCGCGGGCGGCGAGCAGGGCGTCGGCGGCGTTGTCATAGGGGGTCACACCTGTGCGACGCGCGGGGAGGACGATTCGTTCCGAACCTCCCCGGATCATCGCTCACGGCCCCCGCCCGGCCGGGCTCAGCCCATGGACACCAGGGGCGCCGGATAGCCCGGGACGCCCGAGGGGAGCCTCCAGGGCTCGTGGATCATCCGCGTGGGCACGGCGTCGAGTTCGGGGACGTGACGGCGGACGTACTCGCCGTCCGGGTCGTACCTCTTGGCCTGCCGGATGTGGTTGACGGGCCGGTTGGGCCGGGTGTCGTTGCCGGTCCCCGCCACCCACTGCCAGTTGCCGTAGTTGTTGGCGACGTCGCCGTCGAGCAGCAGGTCGAAGAAGTGGTCGGCGCCGACGCGCCAGTCGACGCCCAGCCGCCGGACGAGGAACGAGCCCACGATCAGGCGCGCACGGTTGTGCATCCAGCCCTCGGTGAGCAACTGCCGCATCCCGGCGTCCACGATCGGAACCCCGGTCATGCCGGCCTTCCACGCCTGCGCCGCGTGGTCGTCGTCGCGCCACTCGTGCCCGCGCGGCCGGTAGTCGTCCCGGTTGACGCGCGGGAAGGCCCGTGTCACCTGGTAGAAGAAGTCACGCCAGCACAGCTGCCTGACGAACTCGTCGGCCCCCCTGCGGTCCTCGCCCTCCTCTTCCACCTCCCCCACGTCCCTCGCGTCACCCGCGCCCCCCGCCTCCCTGGCGAGCGCCTCCAGCTCCAGCGGCGAGACGCAGCCGAAGCGCAGGTAGGGGCTGAGCCTGGAGGTGCGGTTGCCCGCCATGTCGTCGTGGCCGTCGGCGTAGTCCTCCACGCAGTGCTTCAGCCACTGCTCCATCCTCCGGCGCCCGGCCTTCTCGCCGCCCCTGAACAGCTCGTACGGCTCACGCCCCGGCTCGGGCAGCTTCCCGGCCCTCAGGCCGCCGGGGACGTGCACCATGTCGGGGGCCTTGAGCACCTCCCTGCGCGGCTGCCGGGCCCAGGCCCGCAGGTAGGGCGTGAAGACCCGGTAGTGGTCACCTCCGCCCGTCGGTCTCAGGGCGTCGGGGGGTACGATCGTCAGGCCGGGGAACATCCGGAACGCCGTCCTGAGGCGCTCGCACTCCTCGGCCAGGCGCCGTTGCCTGCGTCGCGCGAGGGTGCTGACGTCCAGGCTGGTGTGGACGGCCTGGGCCTTCGTCTCCTCCGCCAGGCGCATCGTCTCGGCGACCGGGTCGCCGTGGCGCACGACCAGCTCGCCACCCCGCTCGCGGAGCGATCCACGCAGGTCGGCGAGACATTCGGCGAGGAACCCCCCGCGGTTTCCCGAGGGAATGGCGGGGTCGGAGACGAAGAGCGGTATGACATGACGTGCGCGCTCGCACGCCGCGGCGAGCGCCGGGTGGTCGTGCACCCGGAGGTCGCGGCTGAACAAAACGATCACAGTATCGGTCACGTTTTTCCTTCGCCCGGTAACGCTCCGTCGGTTGCGTCCGCCAAAGGCCCGGAACTCGAAAGAACGTTCAGGGAGCGACCGCTCCCCTCGCCTGTCACGCTGGTACCGCACATAGCAGGCTCGAAATGGGATGAGATGGACGAGCAGCGTCAAGTGGTAGCCGACGAGGAGCCCGGATACGGCATCGGAGCCGTCGCACGGCGCCTCGGAGTACCCGCCCCCACGCTGCGGACCTGGAACCTACGTTACGGCGTGGGCCCGAGCCGCCGGAGCCCGGGGGGACACCGGCGCTACGACGCCCGTGACCTGTGGCGTCTGGAGGAGATGAACCGGCTCATCAGGAGCGGGATTCCGGCCTCCGACGCGGCACGGAGGGTCCTGCGGATCGAGGTCGTCCCCCCCGCGCCTCCTGCGGAGCGGGAGCGGGAGCGGGAACCCGAGTGGCCGACCCCGAAGGGGATCCCGTCCCTCACGGCCGATCGGCGGCCGGGCGTGCCGACGGTGGCGATGCTGGCGCGGGCGGCGATGATGCTGGACAGCGGGGCCGTGCACGACTGGATCGGCGCGGCGCTGGCCAGGCACGGCGTGCTGTGGACCTGGGAGCGCCTGGTGATGCCGGTCTTCGAGACGATCTGCAGGCGCCAGTCCGAGAGCGGGGCGAGCATCGAGGTCGAGCACCTGTTCTCCGACCGGCTGATGGCCGCGCTGATCGGGCTCACCGAACGTCCCGCCCGGCCGGCCGGCCCGCGTCCCGTGCTGCTCGCCTGCGCCGAGAACGACCTGCACAGCCTGCCGATCTACGCGCTCGCCGCCGCGCTGACCATCGAACATCAGGTGGAGACCCGGGTGCTGGGCGCCCGGACCCCGTACCCGGCGCTGGCGGACGCGATGCGGCGGCTGGGGCCCTCGGTGGTCTTCGTCTGGTCCCAGCTGCCCGAGACCGGGGACCCCGCCCCGCTCGTGTCGCTGCCCGTGCTCCGCCCGCCGAGCCTGGTCGTCGCCGGCGGCACGGGCTGGTGGGAGGGCCTGCCCGCGTCCATCCCGCGCGTCGCGTCGTTCCAGGACGCGATCACCCGCGTCACGGCCGCCGCCCTGGCCTGATCCTTTCCCGGCACGCCTCGCCCCTCCCGGCACACCTCCGACCCTCCTGAAGGGCGCCTCCTCCTCTCCCGATCGGCCAGGCGCACCACCGGCCCCCGGGCCCGCTCCCCCCGCCGTTCCGCCTGCCCGGCCCCCGCCGCCTCAGGCCGCCTCAGGCCGCCTCAGGCCGTCCCAGGCCGTCTCGCGCCACCTCTCCCCGCCCACGCACCTGCGGGCACCTCCGTGCCGCTCGCTTGCGATCACGGCCGTTGAGCGAGTATGAATAAGTTTTGAGTAGCTTTTCTCGGTAAGAGGAGGCATCATGACAGACCCCCTGAACACCCGGTTCGCCGCGGGCGACGAGGCGGCGCTGGTCGAGTGCTTCCAGGTCCACGGACCCCTCGTCCGTTCCTACCTGCGGCGGTTCGTTCGCCCGCAGGATGTCGACGATCTTCAGCAGATCGTGTTCGTGGAGGTCTGGCGTTCCAGGCACCGCTTCGACCCGGCGCGCAGCCTCCCCGCCTGGATGCTCGGCATCGCCCACAAGCGGGCGGTCGACCAGCTGCGGATCCGCACCCTGCAAACGGTGCCGCTGGACGTCGTCGCGGACCGCACCGGAGCCGACGGCCGGACCGACGGTGACGGGCTGGCGGAGCGCGACCAGGTGCAGCGGGCGCTGGCCGAGCTGCCCGCACCGCAGCGCCAGGCGATCGAGCTCGCCTACTACGGCGACCTGACCCAGCGGGAGATCGCCGAGAGGCTGAGCGTCCCGCTCGGCACGATCAAGGCACGTACGGCACGCGGCCTGCGCCGCCTGTCCGGCATCCTCGGCACGGCCTCGACGGGCGGCCTGCACGCCGAACCCCGCCGGGGTGAAGTGGCCGCCGCGCGTGGCGCGGACGGTACGGGCGCGATCGGCGCGATGGACAAGGTGGGCACCATGCACGGAACCGGCCGGATCGACGAGACGGGCGAGCAGGTCGTCAGACCGAGAATCGCGGTGTCCAGCTGCCTGATGGGCGAGCCGGTCCGGTTCGACGGCGGGCACAGCCGCAACCGGTTCCTCAACGGCGAGCTCGACAGACACGTCGAGTGGGTGCACATCTGCCCGGAGATGGAGATCGGCCTCGGCAGCCCGCGCGAGACCCTCCGCCTGGAGCTCTCACCGGACGGTACGCGGCTGGTCTCCAGGAAGAGCCGGGTGGACCTCACCGACAGGATGACCGCCCTCGCCGAAGAACGTGCTCCGGCCCTGCGCGAGGTGGACGGCTACGTCCTCAAGTCCAGGAGCCCCAGCTGCGGGGTGCACGGCATCCCCGTCCACGCCGGGGGCACGACCGTGGACCACAAGGGCACGGGGGTGTTCGCGGCCGCGGTGCTCGGCACCCATCCGCTGCTGCCCGTCGAGGACGAGGGACGGCTCAACGACGCCCTGCTCCGCGAGACCTTCGTGGAACGGGTCTTCGCCCGTGCCCGGCTCCGCGCGCTGCTGGAGAGCGACTGGCGCCCTCGTGACCTGGTGTCCTTCCACGCCCGGCACAAGATGCAACTGCTGGCCCACAACCCCGCGGCCTTCCGGGAGGCGGGCAGGGTGGTGGCCCAGGCGGGCACGAGGCCCCGTGAGGAGCTGGCCGCCGACTACGCCCGCGTCTTCGGCACGGCGCTCGCCGCCAAGGCCAGCATCGGCCGGCACGTCAACGTCCTGCAGCACTGCGTGGGCATGGTGGGCGACGCGCTCGACCCGGTGCGCCGGGCCGACCTGGCCGAGGTCATCGCCTCCTACCAGGCCGGGCGGGTGGCGCTGAGCGTACCGGCGACCCTGATCCGCCACCACGCCCAGGGCCTGGCCGCCGGCTACGTGCGGGACCAGACGTACTTCTCCCCGTACCCCGAGGACCTCCGGCTGCGCAACCACGTGCCGGCCTGAGCCCGCGGCCGGCCCGGACGACAGGCTCCCCGCGGACGGCCGCCCCCTCACCGCCGCGAGGGAGCGGCCGGGGAAAGCTCAGAGGGCCGGATCCAGCCTCACCACCGCGAGCGAGCGAGGAGGCAGGAACAGCTCCTCCCCCTCCACGGTCGCCGACGGGTCGGAGGCGAGCAGGATGTGGCCGGGCGCGAACCGGCCCGTCCCCAGCTTGACCGTGAGCGCGACCGGGCCGAGGTTGGCCGCAACCCTGAGCCCTCCCCGGTGCACGACCAGCCAGGACTCGCCGTGGTCGACCCGTACCCGATCCAGCCTCGGGTCCGTCAGCTCGGGGTGGGCGCGGCGCAGCGCGATCAGGGCGCGGTACCAGTCGAGGTGGGCCCGGTGGGCGTCGTCGTCCAGCTCGCTCCAGTCGAGCTTGGAGCGCAGGAACGTCAGCTCCTCGCCCGGATCGGGAGCCTTGTCCGCCCAGTCGTCGTAGCCGAAGCCGACGAACTCCCGCCGCCGCCGCTCGCCCTCGCCCTCGCGCAGCTGCGGCTCGACGTGGTCGGTGAAGAACAGGAACGGCGCCCGCGTCCCCCACTCCTCCCCCATGAACAGCATGGGCGTGAACGGCGAGGTCAGCAGGAGCCCCGCGGCCAGCCGCAGCGCCTCGGGCGCCATCCGGTCGCCCTCGGCCCGGTTGCCGATCTGGTCGTGGTTCTGCGCGCAGCAGACGAAGCGGTAGCCGGGCACGTGGGACGCCGGGCGGCCGTGGGAACGCCCCCGGAAGGACGAGTAGGTCCCGTCGTGGTAGTAGGCGCGGGTCAGCACCTTGGGCAGGGCGCCGTAGAAGTCGTCGTAGTAGCCGTGCCGCTCACCGGTCGCCGCCACGTGCAGGGCGTGGTGGACGTCGTCGTTCCAGGCCGCCGCGAGGCCGAACCCGCCGGCCTCACGCGGGGTCATCAGCCGGGGGTCGTTGAGGTCGGACTCGGCGATGAGCGTGAGCGGTCTGCCCACCGCCGCCGACAGCGCCTCCGTCTCGACGGCGATCTCCTCCAGCAGGTGCACGGCCCGGTCGTCGTGCAGCGCGTGCACGGCGTCCAGTCGCAGGCCGTCGATGTGGTAGTCGCGCAGCCACTGCAGCGCGTTGCCGACGAAGTAGGCGCGCACCTCGTCGGAGCCGGGACCGTCCAGGTTGACGGCCTGCCCCCAGAAGGAGGAGGCGCTGGAGTGGAAGTACGGGCCGAAGGGGGCGAGGAAGTTGCCCGAGGGGCCGAGGTGGTTGTAGACGACGTCGAGGATCACGCCGAGCCCGCGCCGGTGGCAGGCGTTCACCAGGCGCTTGAGCCCGTCGGGGCCGCCGTAGTTCTCGGTGACGGCCCACAGGTCCACGCCGTCGTAGCCCCAGTTGCGCCCGCCGGGCACCGGCGGCACCGGCATGATCTCCACGAAGTCGACGCCGAGCTCCACCAGGTGCTCCAGCTTGCCGATCGCCGCGTCGAAGGTGCCCTCGGGGGTGAAGGTGCCGATGTGCAGCTCGTAGATGACCGAACCCGGCAGGTCACGGCCCTTCCACAGGGCGTCGCCCCACTCGAAGCGGTCGTGGTCGTAGACCCGGCTCGGCCCGAAGATCCCCTCGGGCTGCCGGCGGGTCCTGGGGTCGGGCAGCGCCTCGCCCCCGTCCAGCCGGAACCGGTAGTCGGTCCCGTGCCCGGCGCCGGGCACCTCCGCCGTCCACCAGCCGCCTCCGGCGGACGACATCGGGTAGCGGACCTCGCCGATCTCCACATCCACCGCCGTCGCCCGCGGTGCCCATACCTCGAACATCGGTCAGCCCCTTTCCAGCAGCGCGACAGGGTGGATGGACAGCAGGTGGGCCAGCGGGATCCGGCCGGTGTACTCGGCACCCGACAGCAGGTCCCGCCACGTGCCGTGCGGCAGGGTGAGCGTGGTGCTCCCCCAGCCGCGCCGCTCCAGGCCGACGGGCAACCGGGTGGCCACCGCCACGGCCCGCTCCCCCCTGGCGAAGGCGATCGCGTGCTCCCCGGCCTCGATCGGGACGTACGGCGCCTCGGGGTCCAGCCTCCGCCGCAGGTCCAGGGCCTGGGCGGTGACCACCAGCTTGGCCTCGTCCCACGACAGGCTGCCGGTGGCGGCGGGGCTCGGGTGGGGCTCGTCCGGGTGGGCCTGGCTCGCGTGGGCCTGGGCCGACGAGAGCATCCGGCGGCGCAGCGGGAAGTCGACCGGGCGCCGGTTGTCCGGGTCGACCAGGGAGAAGTCGGTGATCTCGTTGCCCCAGTACAGGTCGGGCACGCCGGGCATCATGAGCTGGACGAGCTTCTGGCTCAGCGAGTTGGACCTGGCGTACGGCTCGATCCTCGCGGCGAACTCCGCGACCGAGGCGCCGCACTCCTCGACGGCCCGGCCGACGAAGTCGCGGATGCCGCGCTCGTAGGCCGGGTCGGGGGTGGCCCAGGAGATCGAGGTCTTGGCCTCGCGGGCGGCCTTGAACAGGTAGTCGAAGAACCTGCCGGGCCCGATCGGCCAGGAGGCCATCAGGTTCTGCCAGGCCAGGTAGTCGAGGGCCGGGTCGAAGGAGACCTTCGAGGACCACTCGCCGACCGCCGCCGCCCACTCCCCCGGCAGCTCGGACAGCACGGCGAGCCGGGCCCGTACGTCCTCGGAGCGCTTGGTGTCGTGCGTGGAGAGCGTCGTCATCGTGCCCGGCGACATCTCCCGGCAGAACGCG
The DNA here is from genome assembly GCF_052983175.1 of Streptosporangium sp. G12. Classification (NCBI taxonomy): domain Bacteria; kingdom Bacillati; phylum Actinomycetota; class Actinomycetes; order Streptosporangiales; family Streptosporangiaceae; genus Streptosporangium; species Streptosporangium sp. G12. The sequence goes on from NZ_JBRIQO010000024.1 coordinate 109,358, forward strand.
TGGAACTCCTCGACCGACCCGCCGAACCGGTCGGGCTCGCCGCCCACCTCGTTGAGGCAGGACAGGGGGTACCAGCGGTAGAGGGCGGTGTCCTCGACCCCCTTGGCCATCACCGGGCCGCAGGTCTGCTGGAAGCGGGTGACCGCCTCGGCGGGCCCGTTCAGGACCCGTTCGACGACCTCCGCCACCGGGGCGCCCTCGGGCAGCCGCCCGGCGGCGACCCGCCCGGCCTCCTCGACGATCCTGATCGAGGTCTCGGGCACCGGCTCGCCCGGCACCGCGTAGGCCCGGTAGACCGGCATCGCGGCGAGCAGCTCCACCAGCGTCTGCCGGTCGGAGCCGACGACGGCGTGCAGCCGGTCGATCTCCGCGCCGAAGAACAGGTTCAGCACCTCCGCCTTGGACTCGCGGACCACGGTGGCGTAGTCGTCCCGCACCCCGGTCTGCTGGGCGAACAGCTCGACCAGCGGCTCCCTGCCCGCCGGGTCGACGAACAGCCCGGTGATCCGGTTGAGCGTCTCGTAGCCGGTGGTGCCGTCGCACTCCCAGTCGGCGGGAAACCGCTCGGAGCCGACCAGGATCTTCTCCGCCACGGTCCACACGCCCGACTTCTCGCGCAGCCGCGACAGGTAGCCGCGCGGCTCGGCGAGCCCGTCGGGGTGGTCCACCCGCAGCCCCTGGATGACCCCCTCCTTGACGAGCGAGAGGATGACGGCGTGCGTGGCGTCGAACACCTCCGGGTCCTCCACGCGCACCCCGATCAGCGAGGACACGTCGAAGAACCGGCGGTAGCCGGGCCCGCGCCGCCAGTCGACGAGCCGGTAGTGCGTGTCGGGCAGCGGGAACTCGTGGTCGTGGTAGCGCAGCACGTCGCCGTCGGCCACCACCTCGCCCGAGTCGCCGAGCACCGGCATGTTCACCTTGCCGCCGCCGACACCGCCGACGTCATCGTCCTCGCCGTCCTCGACGGACCAGTCGATGTCGAACCACGACGCGTACGGCGAGTCCCGCCCGTCCCTGAGCACCGACCACAGCTGCGCGTTGCCCGACTCGGGCACCGGGATCGTCATGTGGTTGGGCACGATGTCGACGACGATGCCGATCCCGTGCTGGGTCAGCGTCGCCGACAGCTCCCGCAGCCCCTCGACGCCGCCGAACTCCTCGCGGACGCGCGAGTGGTCGGTCACGTCGTAGCCGTGCCGCGACTCCGGCACGGCCTGCAGGATCGGTGACAGGTAGACGTGGCTGACGCCCAGGTCCCGCAGGTACGGGGCCAGCTCGGCCACCTTCTCGAACCCGAAGTCGGGGGTGAGCTGGAAGCGGTAGGTCGAGACCGGCACCGCGTACGAACCCGGCGGCGGCGGGGGCGCGGGCACCTCCTCGGGAAGGGCCCGGGGGTCGGGGACGTCCACGCCGGTCCTCGTCCCGGGAACGGACTCCGGCAGGATCTCCTCATGGGCGACCTGCGGCGGGACGACACCGGGCGGGGTCTCGGGCGAGATCTCCGGCAGCGGGTCCGGCGGCATGCCGGGCCCGGGTCCCGGCGCGGGGCCCGGCTCGGGCACCGACTCCGGGGGGACGATCCCGGGCGCGGGCTCCAGCGGAACGGGCTCGGGGGCGGGCTCGGGGACGGGCTGGGTCACGGGATCAGACACGGCGCAGCACCCTCACCGAGCGGCCGACGACCGGCACGCTCTCTCCGGCCCGGCAGACCCGGGTGTCGACCGTGATCGGCATGGCCGTGTCGATCTCCGTCAGCCACATCTCACCGTAGTCCTTGGGCAGCGTGAACTTGATGACGTCGTGGTGGGCGTTGAACAGCAGCAGGAACGAGTCGTCGACGATCTGCCGGCCCCGGCGGTCGGGCTCGGTGATGGCCTCACCGTTCAGGAAGACGGCGAGCGACTTGGCGTACCCCACGTTCCAGTCGGCGTCGGTCATCTTCTCCCCCCTCGGAGTGAGCCAGGCGATGTCGCTGAGGTTCTCCTCCGAGCCGCGTACCGGCCGCCCGTAGAAGAACCGGCGCCGCCGGAAGACCGGATGGTCGGCACGGAGCTTGGCCAGCCGCCGGGTGAACTCCAGCAGCAGCCAGTTCTCCCTGATGTCGGACCAGTCGACCCAGCTCAGCTCGTTGTCCTGGCAGTACACGTTGTTGTTGCCCCGCTGGGTACGGCCCAACTCGTCGCCGTGGGAGATCATCGGAACGCCCTGGGACAGGAACAGCGTGGTCAGGAAGTTGCGTTTCTGCTGCTCGCGCAGGGACTCGATCGCCAGCGAGGCGGGCCCCTCCTCGCCGCAGTTCCAGGAGCGGTTGTCGTCGGCGCCGTCCCGGTTGTCCTCGCCGTTGGCCTCGTTGTGCTTGTTGTTGTACGAGACGAGGTCCTGCAGGCTGAAGCCGTCGTGGCAGGTGACGAAGTTGATGGAGGCGGCGGGACGGCGGCTGTCGTCCTGGTAGAGGTCGCTGGAGCCGGTCAGCCTGGACGCGAACTCGGGCAGCGAGGCGGGCTCGCCCCGCCACAGGTCGCGGATCGTGTCGCGGTACATGCCGTTCCACTCGGTCCACCTGGCGGGGAAGTTGCCCACCTGGTAGCCGCCGGGGCCGACGTCCCACGGCTCGGCGATCAGCTTGACCTGCGACAGCACCGGGTCCTGCTGGACCAGGTCGAAGAAGGCGCTCAGCCGGTCGACCTCGTGCAGCTCGCGCGCCAGCGTCGAGGCCAGGTCGAACCTGAAGCCGTCGACGTGCATCTCGATGACCCAGTAGCGGAGCGAGTCCATGATCATCTGAAGCACGTGCGGGGAGCGCATGAACAGGCTGTTGCCGGTGCCGGTGGTGTCCATGTAGTAGCGCTTGTCGCTGTCGACCAGGCGGTAGTAGTCGGCGTTGTCGATGCCGCGCATGCTCAGCGTCGGACCCAGGTGGTTGCCCTCGGCCGTGTGGTTGTAGACCACGTCGAGGATGACCTCGATGTTCGCCTCGTGCAGGGCCTTGACCATGGCCTTGAACTCCAGCACCTGCCCGCCGCGCTGCCCCGTGCTGGAGTAGGCGTTGTGCGGCGCGAAGAACCCGATGCTGTTGTAGCCCCAGTAGTTCGTCAGCCCCCGCTCGGCGAGGACGTGGTCGGTGACGAACTGGTGCACCGGCATGAGCTCGATCGCCGTCACCCCGAGCGCGGTCAGGTGATCGATGATCTCCGGGTGGCCGATCGCGGCGTACGTGCCGCGGATCCGCTCGGGGATCTTCGGGTGGTTGATCGTCAGGCCCTTGACGTGCGCCTCGTAGATCACCGTGTTGTGGTACGGCGTGCTCGGCGGCCGGTCGTGCCCCCACCCGAAGAACGGGTTGATCACGATGGAGCGCGGCACGAACTCGGCGGAATCGGCGTCGTTGCGGCTGTCCGGATGGCCGAAGCGGTAGCCGTACACCGCCTCGTCCCATTTCACGTCCCCCTCGACCGCCTTGGCGTACGGGTCGAGCAGGAGCTTGGCGGGATTGCACCGCTGCCCTCTGGGCGGGTCGTACGGGCCGTGCACGCGGTAGCCGTACCGCTGCCCCGGGCCGACGCCCGGCAGGTATCCGTGCCAGACGAAGCCCTCACACTCGGTGAAGGTGACCCTGGTCTCCTTGTTCTCCTCGTCGAACAGGCACAGCTCGACGCGTTCCGCGGCCTCGGTGAAAAGCGCGAAGTTGGTTCCCGCGCCGTCGTAAGTGGCCCCGAGAGGATAGGGGTCACCCGGCCAAATCTCGATCATCAGTCCCTCTTGAACGTGGAGACCTCCGCCTTGAGGCGGAGGAGAGAACACGGCACGACGCCGTACTGCGGATTTCTCTCGAAAGTCTGAGCGAACTCGGCCGATGGGGGGAGGATGTCAACGCGCCGCCTTCCAGCGGTGCAGGAATATGCCCCGTGCTCGCGTGGCCATGCGCACATTCCCACTCCTGTGACGGTGATCTCAGATCCTGGCGATGACGTGCGTCGACCGAGCGTAGATCAGACCGGGGTGGAGATGTCCACCACCGGCCCGCCGGGGTCGAGCGGCGGGCGGCCGCGCCGGCCACGGAACCGGTCGCGCGGGGGCGCGACGACCGTGGTCCCGGCCGGACCGCCGGACAGGATGTCGGTCACCACACGATTGACGGCCATGCACGCTCCTCGCTCCTCCTGGCCCCCCGGCCACGGACGCCCTCAGGCCTTTACCACCTAACCCTCTCGTCGCAGGCGAAACGTGCCCGCCGGTGCGCGGGCCGCGGGGCGTCGCGGCCGATCACGCCCCCGGCGGGCGGAGCGTCTCGCCCAGCGCGCGGAGCGCGGGCCCGTAGACGCGCAGCCCCGCCCCGGCGGCGAACGCCTCGGCCGCCCACAGATGGGCCTGCGCCCGGTCCGCGTCGCCGCCGAGCAGGGCCAGCCTGGCCAGGCACAGGTCGGTCAGCGACCAGCCCAGCAACCGGCCCGCGTGCGGGGCGAGCCTGCCGTACAGGACGCTCCCCGCCGCCTCGTCGCCGAGCGCCGCGCAGATCTCGCTGACGGCGTCCGGGACGAACCGGTAGGCCAGCTCGGGACCTATCGCCGCGAAGCCGTCGCGGGCGAGTTCGGCGAAGGCGTCGCGCGCCTCGGCCGTCCTGCCCAGGTCGATCAGGGCGAGGCAGCGCAGGATCCGCCAGGGCTTCTGGCCCGGACGGCGGGCCAGCATCTCGTCGGCCAGCGCGAGCGCCTCCCCCGCCCTGCCCTGCTCGTGAACCCCGCCCGGCTCATGAAGAGCATCCGGCTCGTGGCCCCTGCCCGCCGCCCGCAGGGACAGGAAGCGGAACACCTCCCGCCGCAGCGACGCGTCGTCCCGGCCCAGCGCCCCCTCGGGATGGGCCGCGCCGGACGCGTCGGCCGCGGCGAGCGCGTCGGCGAAGCTCCCGGACAGGTAGGCCCGGACCGCGGCCTGCCAGGCGGCCAGGCTGACCATCGAGGGAAGCCTGAGCCGCTCTGCGGTCTCCCGCAGCCGGTCCAGCAGTTCCGCGGCCCGCCCGGCGGCTCCCCTGGCGGTCAGCTCGACGTACTCGTTCTCCCTGCCGATCCACTCGACGGCCGGGTCACCGGTGCGGCGGCCGATCTCCACGATCTCGCCGGCGACCGCCTCGCGGCGCTCGTGGTCGTGGCCGGAGCGCAGCAGGATCTCCAGGACGATCAGCGTCCTGGCCAGGGTGGGCTCGTCACCGGCGAGCCGGGCCAACCGCACCGCCTCCCCCGCCGTCTCCACGCTCCGCTCGACGGGCCGTACGGTGGAGCCGGTCAGCGCGGCGGCGGCGAGCAACCGGGCCCGCCACGGCGAGTCCGCGGCCAGGTCCGAGGCGAGGACCCGGTCGATGCGCCCGGCGAGCCGGTCGATGCCGGTCATCTCCTCGTACATGGCCAGAGAGATCGGGTCGGAGAACCCCAGCACCGCCCTGGCCAGCCGGTTGTCGTCGCCGAGCCGTTCGGCGATCTCCGCGGTGGCCTCCAGCGAGGCATGGGCCGCGGCGCTCATCCCCGCTGCGGCCTGCGCCTCGGCCAGGTCGAGCAGGAGGTCGCAGCGGAGCGCGTCGTCGGGCTCCGGCAACCGGTCGATCATCGCGATCGCCCTCTCCAGGCCCTCCACCGCGTCCTCGTGGGCGAACTGCGCGCTCGCCTGGGCCGCCGCGCGCCGGGTGTAGCCGATGGCCCTGCCCGCCATCCGGGAGTTCAGCAGGCCCTCGCGACAGTGGTGGGCGATCTCGGTCAGGCGCGTCCCACTCCGTTCCTCCAGCACCTCCGCGATCCGCGCGTGCAGCCTCCTGCGCCGCAGCGGCGGCAGCGCCTCGCGCAGCACGTCGCGGACGATGTCGTGGACGAAGCGGCAGCTCGGCCCGTCCCCCTCGACCAGCAGCCGGGCCCCCACGGCGGCGTCGACGATGTCGAGGACCCGCTCCTCGGGCAGTCCCGCCACGCGCGTGAGGACGTCGGTCGCCGCCTCCCTGCCGAGCAGCGCCGCGACGGTCAGCACCTCCTCGGTGCCGGGCGGCAGACCGGCCATCCGGCCGCGCACGACGTCCGACAGCGCCTCGGGGGTCTCCCCCAGCCGCAGCACCTCCCCCAGGAAGAACGGGTTGCCCGCGGTCAGCCTGCCCATCTCCGCGGCCAGCGCGGGGTCGGCGCCCGCACGTCCCAGATACTCGCGGATCTCCTCCTCCGCCAGGCCGCGCAGCAGGAGTCGCCGCACGTGCGGCAGCCGCAGCAGCGCGCCGAGGGCGTGCTCCAGCGGTTCGCCGGGGCGTACGTCGGTGTCGCGGTACGTGGCCACGACGGTCAGCTCGGGACAGAGCCGGGTGGAGGCCAGGAACTCCAGCAGGCGCAGCGACGAGGTGTCCGCCCACTGGAGGTCGTCGAGGACCACCAGGACCCGGCCGTGCTCGTTCAGCAGCCGGGCGAACGCCTCGTACAACGCGAACTGCCCAGCCTGCCCAGCCTGCCCAGCCTGCCCAGCGGGTCCGGGTCCGGCTCCGGCCAGCCGCGCCAGCTCACCGTCCCTGCCGACCAGGTCCCGCGCGGCCTGCGTCCAGGGCCAGAAGGGCGGCGCGCCGGTGCCGCCCCAGCAGCGGCCCCACACCACCCGGTGGCCGCGGGCCCGCGCGGCCCCGGCGGCGTGCTCGGCCAGGCTGGTCTTGCCGATGCCGGGCTCCCCGGCGAGCAGCACCACCCGGTGCCCGTCACCGGCGACCGCCCGTTCCAGCACCTCCGCCTCGGCGTCCCTGCCCACCAGCCCGGTGCCCTTCTCCTCCTCTTCCTCCCGCGCCGCCGTCCTTCCCTCCCCCGCCGCGAGGCGGGGCGCCAGCGCGGGATCCTGGCCGAGGATGCGCCGTTCCATCTCCCTCGACCGGGGATCGGGGTCCAGCCCCATGTCCTCCATCAGCAGCCGGCGCCCCTCGGCGAGCACGCCGAGCGCGTCGGCCTGCCGTCCCGCCTGGTAGAGCGCGTGGGCGGCGAGCACGCGCAGCCTCTCCCTGAACGGATGGGCGCCGACCAGGTGGACCAGCCCGCCCGTCAGCGCCGCCCCCCGGCCGAGCGCGAGTTCCGCCTCGGCCAGGTCCTCCTCGATCGTCAGCCGCAGCTCGGCCAGGCGCGCGCTCTCCTCCACCGCCCAGGAGGTGTCCGGCAGGTCCGCGAGCGGCTCCCCGTTCCACTCCCCCAGCGCCAGCCGCAGCTCCCTGACCGCTCCCTCGTGGTCGCCCCCGGCCCCCAGGCTCCTGCCTCCGGCCGCGTGCCCCCGCGCCCTGCCCAGGTCGATCGCGCCGCCCGGAACGTCCAGCGCGTAGCCCCCCGGCCTGCTGACCAGGACCACCGGGGGCACGTTCCTCGTCCTGCCCGGCTCGAAGACGCGGCGGAGCTTGGAGACGTACGCCTGCACGGTGTTGAGCGCCCCCGGAGGAGGGTCGCCCTCCCAGAGCGCGTCGATCATCCGGTTCGGGCCGACCGGCCGAGGGGCGGCGAGGACGCACATGGCCAGCACCAGCCGCTGCTGGTAGGGGCCGATGTCCAGCGCCGCCCCTCCGTCGGCGAACACCCCGACGGGGCCCAGCACACGAAAGTCCATCCGACCGCCTCGCTCACGAACTGAGCCGATGGTAGCCTTCCGCGTTCACCGCCCCGCCCGGCCCGTCCACCCCCGCGCGGCGACGTTCCGGCACTGTCCCTTTTCTGCGGAACACCCGGAAAATACGGAAGTTTGGCCGTCGACAGGGGGGTAGTCCGACCGTCCTCACGAGTGGAGGACATGAGTGATGGGCGGATTCAAGAAGTTCCTGCTGAGGGGCAACCTCGTCGAGCTCGCCGTGGCCGTCGTGGTCGGGGCGACCTTCAGCGGGCTGGTGCAGGCACTGGTCAAGGACCTCATCACACCGTTGATCGGAGCGATCACGGGCGGCAGGAATCCGGACTTCTCGCAGTACGTGTTCACGATCAACGGCTCCCGGTTCATGTACGGCGACTTCATCAACCACCTGCTGAGCTTCCTGATCATCGCCGCGGTCATCTACTGGCTGGTCGTGATGCCGATGACCCGGCTGATCGGTTTCTTCGACAGGAACAAGAAGGCCACCGAGAAGGAATGCCCGGAGTGCCTGAGCGACATCCCGATCGACGCCAAGCGCTGCGCGTTCTGCACCGTGGAGCTGTCGCGGGTCGCCGCCGCCGACCGGCCGCCCGCCTAGCGCCCGCCTAGCGGGATCCCCCTGGATTCCCGGGTTCCGCGGCCCGTTCCGACCCCCGGGAATCGTTAACGATCATTGACGGTCGGGGGGAGGTCGGGCAAACTTGGCCACTGCGAAACCTTCCAGGGGAGTGGTATGGACTTCTCCGTCCTGGGGCCGGTCGAAGTGAGAGCCGACCACCAGCCGCTTCCCCTGGGCGGACGCAAGCAGCGGGCCCTGCTCGCGATGCTGCTCCACCACGCCAACCGGTCCGTGGCCGACGACCTGCTCGTGGACGCGCTCTGGAGCGAGCACCCGCCGAAGACGGCCGACAACAACCTGCGCCTGTACGCCTCCCGCCTCCGCCAGTGCCTGGGCCACGAGCGGGTCCTGCGCCGGCACGGCGGCTACCTGCTGGTCGTGCACCCCGGTGAGCTGGACTTCCATCGATTCCAGTCACTGGCGAAGAACGGCCGCGACGCGTTCCTGCACGGTGACCACCACGAGGCCGCGGACTTCCTCCACCAGGCCCTGCGGCTGTGGCGCGGCCCCGCCTACGGCGATCTGCGGTTCGTCGAGGACCTGTCGGGCGAGGCGGCGCGCCTGGAGGAGCTGCGGCTCACCACGCTGGAGAACCGCGTCGAGGCCGACCTCGCGGTGAGGTTCCAGCCGGAACTCGTCGCCGAGCTCACCGGTCACGTGAACGCGCACCCGCTCCGCGAGCGCCTGCGGGCGCACCTGATGGTGGCGCTCACCCGCGCCGGCCGGAGTTCCGAGGCGCTGACGGTGTACGCCGACACCCGGCGCCTGCTGAACGAGGAACTGGGCGTCGAACCCGGGGACCGGCTGCGCGACCTGCACCGGCTGATCCTGGCCGGGGAGCGGGCGAGCCCCGGGCACGTCGCGAGCGTGCTCGCGAAGGACGACCGGGACGAGCAGCCGAGAACGAAGCGGGGGCCGGCCGAGCCGCGCGAGCCTCCCGCGGAGCTGCCGATGAACATCGCCGACTTCGCGGGGCGCGAGCAGCACGTCAGGGAACTCGTCGCGCGGCTGGACGACCGTTCCGCGACGACCGTCTCGGTCATCACCGGAATGGGCGGCATCGGCAAGACGGCCCTGGCGGTGCGCGTGGCGCACCAACTGGCCGACAGGTTTCCCGGGGGACAGCTCTACGTCGACCTGCACGGCGCGCACGAAGAGGAGCAGGAGCACCCCGGCGACGTGCTCGGGCGGTTCCTCGTCGCGCTGGGCGTACCCGGGTCGAGCGTCCCGGAGTCGGTCGAGGCCCGTGCCGCGCTGTACCGCAGCCGCCTGGCCCGCGCGAACGTCCTGATCGTCCTCGACAACGCGGCGTCCGAGCAGCAGGTGAGACCCCTGCTCCCGGGCGTCTCCGGCTGCGCGGTGATCGTCACGAGCCGCGCGAGGCTCTCCGGCCTGGAGGGCGTGCGAGCGGTCGAGCTGGACGTCCTGAGCACCCAGGAGGCCGTGGAGCTGCTCTCGCGGCTGATCGGACACGACCGCGTCGCCGCGCAGCTCTCCGCCGCCACCGAACTCGTCTGGCTGTGCGACCGCATCCCGCTCGCCGTGCGCGTCGCGGGCGCGCGGCTGGCCGCCCGCCCGCGGCAGAGCATCGCCTGGCTCGTCGGGCGGCTCGGCGACGAGCGCGGGCGCCTCGACCAGCTGGTCGTCGGCGACCGCGCGGTCAGGGCGAGCCTGGCCCTGAGCTACGTCGGTCTCCCCGCGGACGCGCGGCGCGCCTTCCGGCTGCTCGGCCTTCTCGACGTCCCCGGCTTCGCGAGCTGGGTCCCCGCCACGCTGCTCGACCGCCCGCACGAGGAGGGGGAGACATACCTGGAGTCGCTGGTGGACGCACAGCTCGTCACCATCTCCGGGGTCGACGCCACCGGGCAGGCCCGCTACCGCTTCCACGACCTCGTCCGGCTGTACGCCCGCGAGCGCGCGGAGGCCGAGGAGGAACCGGCCGAACTCCTGCTCGCGACGACCCGGGCGTTCGGCGCGTGGCTCTGGCTGGCGGAACAGGCCATGGAGCACGTCCACGGCGCCTGCTACGCCGTGCTCCACGGCCCGGCGCCACGCCGGGCACTGCCCGGCGACGTCGCCGCGTCCCTCCTGCGCGACCCCCTCGCCTGGTTCAACGCCGAGCGGACCGCGCTGGCCGGTCTCGTCGAGCAGGCCTGCGTCCTGGAGCTCGACGACTTCGCCTGGGACCTCGCCGGATGCCTCGAACGCTACTTCGACTCCCACGGGTTCTTCTCCGAGTGCCGGCGCCTCAACGAGCGGGCCATGCTGGCCTGCCGTACGGCCGGGAACCTGCTCGGCGAGGCCGTCATGCTGCGCGGGCTGCTCGACGTGACCACCTGGACCGGTGTCGAGCACGAGGGCGGCGCCATGGTGGCGCTGCACAACAACGCCGTCCGGCTCACGGAGATGTTCACCGAGGCCGGCGAGTTGCGCGGGCTGTCGGACGCCCACGTGATGTGCGCCTGGGGCCTGGCCGCGCAGGGATTCGTCGAACCGGCCGTGGAGTCCGCGGAGACGGCGCTGCGCCTCGCGGAGGAGACCGGCCACCTCGGCGGCCGGGCGCGCGCCCACCTGGCGCTCGGTATCACGCACGGCCAGCGGGACGTCCACTCGGCGATCCCGCACCTGGTGAGCGCGCTGGAAGTGGCGGAGACCATGGGAAACCCGCGCTTCGAGGCGACGTCCCTGCAGTTCCTCGGCCTCGCGTACGTCGAGACCGGCCAGCCGGAACCCGCGGAGCGGTGTCTCAACCGCTCCCTCGTCATGTCCCGGGTGGCGCGGGACCCGGCGTCCGAGACGATGACCCTGGTCACGCTGGCGAAGCTCTACAGCGGCGAGGGCGACGAGCGGGCGCGCCCCACGGCCGTCACCGTGGAGGAGCTCAGCCGCCGCTACAACCTCACCCACCACCTGGCCGACGCCCTCTGGATCCTGGGCGACCTCGACCGTGCCGACGGCGACCACGCGCGGGCGGTCGAGCGCCTGACGGAGTCCGTGGCGCTGTGGCGGACCCGCAGCTGGACGACGTACCTGGGAGGCGCGCTCCGCAGCCTCGGCCTCGCCCACGCGGCGGCCGGCGACAGGGAGAGGGCCCTCAGATGCTGGCGTGAGGCCCACGAGCTCTTCACCGTCATCGGGGACGGGACGAAGGCGGACGACCTGGCCGGACTCCTCGGGTCGTCGATCACCGGCTGCCCCTGATCGGCTTGTCCGGCATATGCGGAAAATATGCAGCGGCTCCGTAGCGTCCGGATGGCAGGAGATCATGTGGTCGTTCGAGGCTTCACGATCCGTACGAGGATGAGCGGGTACGGCGGGCTCATCTCTGGCAGGGTCACACAGGGGCTGACCCTTCCCGCGCATCGTGAGCCCTCAGACCACCGGCGCGTCCTCCGGGTCGATCACCCGATCGATCCGGCCCTTTCCACCGGGAGAGGCACCCGGAGGACAATGGAGCCGTGAGTTTCGAACTGGCCGTCTGGTACGAGCCCAAACCGATCACCAGGGAACACGCGGAGAAGGTCTTCCGGTCCCTCCACCGCGGGGCTTCGGAGGACCCTGGAACGCCTCCCCCCGGGGAGCCGGAGACGACGCTCCCGCATGGCGAGGATCCCCGTCCCGAGGAGCGGGAGGACGCCGAGGCGCACCCGGGGGTGACGGCGTTCGCCGATCGGCTGCCCGGGGCCGAGTGGCTCTCCCCCGACCACGTCCTGGTCAGCGTGGACCCGGAGCGGGCCGACGAGGTGTCCGCCGAGGTCTTCGCCCTGGCCGCCGAGTGCGGGCTGGTCTGCTACGACCCGCAGCGCGGCCTGGTGCACAACCTGTCTCCGCGAGGCGTCTACCCGAGCATGGAGATGCGGACGGGCGACGGGATGATCGTGGTCGGCCCCGACCTCCGGCTCATCTCCGACGCGCTCGCCACCATGTCCCCGCAGAACCCGTTCACGGCCCTGGTCGTCTTCGGCGAGCACTTCGTCCAGAGCTCCCCGGAGATCTCGGGCTACGAGCTGGAGTACAAGGACAGCGTCAGGAACCGGATGTTCCGCACGCACGTCCCGGACCTGGGGGCGGTCCAGGAGGCCTTCACCGAGTACGCCACCGGCGGGCGCGCCTTCCTGGAACGCCACGACTGGAAGCTCGTCTGACAGTGAGGATGGAGGTGAACGCCTCCCGGTGGAGAGGCGGAGGTCATGGCATGGGTGCTCTGTTACGGCTTACGGTGGCCGCCCACAGGCCGGCCCGCGGCGGCGTGGCCGAATCTCCGGGGACGGGCATGGGCCGGGTCAGGCCGGCGCGGGCGCGGCCGGTGTCGCCTTGCGGGTAGTGGCCCAGCGCCGGGCCGGGCGCGGCGACGATGATGCGCACGACCTGGCCGAACGCTTCGCGACGGTCGCGCCGGCGCACGGCGAGGGCGAACATGGCGATGTGGTCGGCCGTGTGCGGCCAGGGCCAGGGCTGGGAGATGAGATGCCCCGCTCCGGATGCCGCCACCGGTCGTCGGGGTTGGTGTTGGTGCGGGCGGCGCGCATCTCGGCGCGGTAGGCGGCCCGCACCGGTACGGGCATCAGACGGCCGATCATCACGTGCCCTTCGGCGTGTCCTGGATGGATGAGCAGCAGCCGTCCGCGCAGCCGTCGGTCTCCGACACCGTGCCGCCGGACACCGTGCCGCCGGACACCGTGCCGCCGGACAGGGTGGCGGAGGGGACAGCGCAGCAGGCGTCCCCGCGCCAGGCCTGGCGGCCTTCCTTGACCGCCACGGCGGCGATGACCAGGGCGGCGATCGGGTCGGCCCAGGACCAGCCGAAGGCGCTGTTGAGCGCCAGGCCCACCAGCAGCACGGCTGACAGGTAGGTGCACAGCAGGGTCTGCTTGGAGTCGGCGACCGCGGAGGCGGAGCCGAGCTCGCGGCCGGCGCGGCGTTGGGCGGCCGACAGGAACGGCATGACGACCAGGCTCAGGGCGGCCAGGATCAGGCCGGGGGTGGAGTGCTCGGCCTCGCCGGTGCCGAGCAGGGCCCGGACGGCGTCGAAGGTGACGTAGGCGGCCAGCGCGAAGAACGACAAGGCGATGACCCGCAGCGCAGTCTTCTCTCGGCGTTCGTGGTCGGTGGCGGAGAACTGCCAGGCGACCGCGGCGGCGGAGGCGACCTCGACGATGGAGTCCAGGCCGAAGCCGATCAAGGCGCTCGAGGAGGCGACGGTGCCGGCGGTGATGGCCACGGCGGCTTCGATGACGTTGTAGGCGATGGTCGCGGCCACCAGCAGCCGGATGCGGCGCGCCAGCGCGGCGCGGCGGGCCGGAGTGGGGCCGAGCGTGATGGCGGTCATCAGCAGCAGCCCTTCTCATCAGCGTCGGCGCAGGTGCGCTCGGCGTCGGCGGCGACCGCGATGACGGCGCTGCTCAGGTCGGCCAAGGCGTGGCCGAGCCGGGGGTCGGCCAGCTCGTAGCGGGTGCGGCGGCCGACCGGGACGGCGACGACCAGGCCGCAGTCGCGCAGGCAGGCCAGGTGGTTGCTCAGCCGGGTGCGGGAGATGCCCAGGAGGTCGGCCAGGTTGGCGGGGTGGGCGGGGGCCTCGCGCAGCGCGAGCAGGATCCGGCAGCGAATCGGATCGGCCAGCGCGCGGCCGAAACGCGTCAAGACCTCGATCTCGGAGGCGATCGTCAGCATACCTCCAAAGTACAGGATTCCCTGAATTCAAAAAACCCTGTACTCAGTGGAGTTAGATGAGGGTGCTCCAAAACGACCAGAAGCGCACCGCGATCAGCGCGATGAGCGCGCCGAAGCACAGCGCGATCGCGACCGAGTGGTGGTTCCTCAAGGCCACCACGACGCGAGCACCGCGGTAGACGTGGAGTCGTTGGCGATACCTGATGATCATGGCGGTGTGGGGGCCGGGCGGCGGGCGATCAGGGCGGTGATCACCGTCACCAGCGGGCCGATGGCCAGTAGGACGGCGAGAGTGGCGAAGCCGTGGGTGAGGGTGAACAGGGTCGCGACGCCGGCGACCAGGAGGGGGCCGCCGGCGTCGCCGAGTTCGCGGCCGAGTTCGGCTGAGCCCATGGTCTGGCCCAGGCGCTCTGGCGGGGTGGCGGCGGCCAGGGCGGCGAAGCCGAGCGGGGTGATCAGTCCGGTCCCGGCGCCGATCAGCGGCGCGCTGGTGAGAATGCCACCCAGGCCGGGGAGCATGGCGCAGCCGAGACCGGCCGCGGTGATCAGCAGGCCGGCGGTCAGCCCGGTGCGTGTGCTGAGGCGACCGGCGTCCAGGGCCCGCCCGGCAAGCGGCTGAACGAGCGCGGCGCAGGCCGCCAGGACGGAGACGGCGGCGCCGGTGGCCACGGGGCCCAGCCCGGCGGCGGCGCCGGAGACGGGCAGGAAGCCGACGCCGACCGACAGCGCGGCGGTCGCTCCCGCGAGGGCTGCGGTGGGGGTGAGGAATGCGGGCGCACCCAGGCGGCGGGCCAGGTCCAGTACGGTCTGGCGGGCGCGCGGCAGTGGCGGCATGGCGGGTACGGCCAGCGCGGCCCACAGGGCGACGCCCGCGCCGAGCAGCGCCATCACCGCGAACAGCAGGCCCATCCCGCCGGCCCAGACCAGGACGCCGCCCAGCAGCGGGCCCAGGGTGTAGCCGATGGACTTGTAGAAGCCGTAGCCGCCGAATGCCCGCCCGCGCCTGGCGGCCGGGTTGAGCCGGGCGACCAGCGCGGAGGCCGACGGGGAGAACGCCGAGGCCGCCGCGCCCTGGCCGAGGCGGGCCGCCCACAACCACGACGGGCTGTCCGCGACCGCGTACAGCGCGGAGGCGGCGGCGAAGGCGACCAGCCCGCCCAGCAGTACCGGCCGGGCGCCGATGCGGTCGGCCAGACTGCCGAAGAAGGGCTTGAGCAGCACTTCCGCCCCGTCGTAGAGGGCCAGCAGGCCGCCGAGCACCAGCAGTGAGGTGACGGCGTCGGCGGAGAAGCCACCGAGGTTGGCGGCGATGGCGTGCGCGCCGAACGCGGTGGTGAAACCGGCCGCATACAGCGGCCACATCGCGGCCCGGGAGGCCGGGCGAGCAGCGGCAGAGGGGTTCACGCCTGCTCCGGGGCCGACCGGTGTAGTTCCGCGAAGACACGCTCGGCGTAGTCCTCGCAGAGGCGTTCGCAGTCTTTGAGTCGCTCGGCGGCTTGGGACGACTCCGGTGCGGTGAAGACGTCGCGGGCGCTCAGGTCGCGATGCCAGCGTCGCAGCCGCGCCAGGCTCTGTTCCTCTTCCTCCAGTTCGGCCAGGGTGAACTTGGCGATCCGGATCTCTTTGGCGATCTCGGTCTCGAACTTGGCGCAGTCGGCCAAGAATTCCGTCCAGTCGGCCGACCGCGCGGCGGTGAACATCTGCTGGAAGCGGGCCGCGTCCTGGGGTTCGCGTCCGGTGGCGGTCAACGTCATGGCCTGGCCGCCGGCGGTGTCGGCGAGCTGCAGGACGCGGCGGATGCCATCGGTGAAGGCGGGGACGTCCGGGACCGCCCAGGTGCCCTGTCCGAGGGTGATCGCGCCGGCTTTGCGTAGCTCGCGCCAGACTGCCACCCGGTGGCGGGACGGTTCGGCGGGTAGCTTGATCACCAATACCAGCCATTGCATCTCACGGGTCGTCACGTCGTGGAATGTAGCAGCCGTTACGTTCTCCCGATATGCCACGTGGAAGACCCCTCGGTCATGCCGACGCGACATGGCGCAAGCGCCACCCAGCGACCCGGGTATGCACCGCGGTCCATGCCCCGCGCTGAGGCAGGTGGTCAGCGTCTGCCCCCGCTCTCATGACGCATCTACTGATGCTCTCGTATCGCTTGGCAGTCCGCGCACTGACACTCTCGCGGCGGTTGGCATCAGCCGGCCGATGATTTCGCGGCGTGCTCAGTCGCCGTGTCCGTCGAGTCGGCCGCCTGGCTCGGGATCGGCGACGGGGCCCTTTCTGTTGGCGATGGAGCCGATCGCTCGCTGCCACTTCGCCGTTAGTGGCCCTGACCTGCGTGGAGGGCCTGCTGAGCCTGGTCGTGGCGGGCGAAGATGTCCAGCAGCACGCCGATGGGCACATCCGCCTCGGTGGGGTAGCGGAAATGCTGGTCGGGGTTGATCGTGTAGTGGTTGCGGCGGCCCACCTTGGAGCGGGTCAGGTAGCCCGCCTGGTGCAGGTCGGTCACGATGCCCTGTGCCGCGCGCTCGGTGATACCGATGACGGCCGCGATGTCGCGCAGCCGCGCCTGCGGGTCACGGGCGATCTCCAGCAGGACCCGGGCATGATGGGTCAGAAAGGTCCACGAGGACGACGGCTGATCGGAACTGTTCTCGGCCACGTCACATCCTTCCGGCATCGCAGAGCGGCTCGCCACGGAAGCAGGCGGGGACAGACATCACCATAGGAAGAAGCATACCGGAAACATCTTTCGTGTATCTTCTTTCCGACATAGGGTGGAGACGCCCAGGTTCGTTGGCGTGCATCAGAGCAGGTAAGGGGATCGATCACATGGCTGTCGTGCAGCACCGGTCGGCTCACCGCGCCCGGCAACACCGGCTACCGGCTTCATCGGCCGGCGGGCCGCGACGAACGCCCTACGGTGAAGCCTGGACCATCCAAGAGCAGCAGGAGCAGGTCGTATCCGGCGAGCGCGGGGTCAACGCCATCCTCTACCTCGATCGCACGCTGCGCGTCACCTACGACCCGGCCCCGCCCGGAGGCGCGGTCCGGCTGATCGGCGAGCTCGACATCACCAACACTCAGGCAGTCGCCCGAACCCTGGCCCAGGCCCAGACCGCCGAGGACATCCTCATCATCGACGTCGGCCGGTTGGAGTTCGTCGACCTCGCGGGCCTGCGCATGCTGACCGGCCTGTGCCACGACGGCGTGGCCCACCTGATCAGCGTGCCGACCGGCATGCGCCGCCTGCTCGGCCTGCTGGACCGGGCGGACGTCCTCGACAAGTGCGCATGACGGCGACCCGCCGGCGTGCCGAGGCGGCCTGCGGCTGATCTTCACGCTCGGGCCGCGATCAATCGCCTTAGCCATCGAGTCAGCCCTCTCTGGAGTGCTCGCGAAACGGACGCCCCATGCAGCAACCAGGACAATGGCCACGTTGGCGCAGTATGCGACCGCGAGGGGGATGGCGTCGTGCCGGCTGATCGAGCCGCGCCGCAGGTGCAGAGCTGGCGGCTGGGGTCGGTGCGGGTGCTTCGCCTGGTCGGAGAGCTGGACGCCGTGACGATCCCGGACGTGGCGGTGACGCTGGATGAGGCACTGCTCACCTTCGAGGACCTGCGGCTGGTCGTCGACCTCACCCAGGTGACCTTCATCGCCTCGGTGGGGGTGGGCGCTCTGGTCCGGATGCGCCAGGACGTCCAGCGGCGCCAGGGACGCTTGATCGTGGTCCTGCCCGCGCAAGGGCGTGCGCGGCGCCTCTTCGAGCTGACCCGCATGGTGGATCACTTCGAGGTGCGCCTGACGCTACCCGAGGCGGTGTGCGCCCTGCGGCAGCACGAGCCGCGCCCCCCTCTCCCCCAGCAGATCAGGCCGGCTCCGGAGCCGACACCGCCGCCGACACCGATGCCGAAAGGCCCTGCCGGCTAAACGGGGAGGGCGCCGTGACCGGACCGGTCGACGACGCCCTTCATTGTGATCGGCCGCATAGCGCGGGCCCGCCTACGCTGCCGCGGGCCCTGGCTCAGGCCGCACTCGGTGACCGGTCAGTTCGTTTCCGCGGTTTCCTTCGCCTTCTTGGCGGCGTCCTTCGTCGCGTCCTTTTCCGCGTCCTTTTCCGTGTCGCTGAGCTTGTCGCGGGCGGGGTGCTTGCCGTGCTCGGGCCGGTGGGGGATGTCGGTCGAGCAGGTCAGCGGCGCATCCGTAGAGGCCAGGATCATGGTCGCGCCGAGCGGGTTGGGGTTGTCCGGCTGGTAGTCGGGGGTGCGGATGCCGATCAGTAGTTTGGTGCCGGCGGGCATCGCGCTCGGCGTGATGATCATCTGCGGTGCCTGGTCGCCGACCTTGTCCATGGTGACGACGTCCTCCAGACCGTCCTGGCCGCCAGGAGGCGTGGTGTCGCACCACTTGTTGATCGTGACCTCGGCGGGCACCCCGGCCCGGGCCAGAGCGTTCTTCATCGTCGCCGGATCCAGGGACTCCTCCTTGGTGAGCTTCACGGTCACGGTGCCGTCGGCGTTGGAGTCGATGGAGAAGGCCGCCATCTGCACGTGCACCGCCGGTGGCGCGTTGACCTGTTGACCGCCGAGCGTCAGGGTCCACGCGACCGCCGCGGCGAGCACGCCGCCACCGGCCGTGGCGGCAAGGCGGCGATGTCGCCGGCGGGCGCGGGCCGCCGAGATCACTTCATGGGCGGGTGTGCTCATCCGGACGCCCGACATCGAGTCGCGCACCACGTTCAGTACGTCGTCGTCGTTCATCTGTGCTCCTCCAGGCTGGTGGCGGTGGCAGTGGTGAGGTCGCCGCGCAGCGCCGCGATGGCGCGCGCCAGGTGCGCGGTGACGGTTCCCGGAGCGATCCCGAGGGTCGTGGCGGTGGTCTGGGTGTCCAGGTCCAGGAAGACCCGCAGCGCCACCACCTCCCGCTGCCGTTTCGGCAACCGCCGCAGGGCGGCCAGCAGGGCGGGGTCCACGTCCTGCTCATCAGGCCGCGCCGGCTGGGCGGTGTCGTGACCGGCCAGGACGACCTCGTGACGACGCCGCCGCCACCAGCTCACCCGCGTGTTCAGCGCCACCCGGACCACCCACGCGCGCGGCGCGGGATGCCGCCTGACCGTGCGCCAGGACAGCCAGGCCCGCGTGAACGCCTCGGCGACCAGGTCCTCGGCCAGATGCCGGTTCCCTGTGGCCGCCACGACGGCGCGCAGGCACGCGTCCCGGGCGCTCTGGTAGAAGTCCTCGAACTCCATGTGCTCCACACCCCCCTTACGCACAGGCGGGCCGATCCGCTTACTTCGAGTCGTTGATCCAACGGCGCATGGGACGTCGTCGAAAGTCCTGGGCCGCCATCGATTGACCGGCCCGTCTCCCGTGCTCGCAGACCAGGCAGCAGCCGGCCGGGACGGTCGCGGCGAGGTCGGCCAGGAGGCGCTCGACGTCGGTGAGCTGATGGGGGCAGGGGTCCGCGGTCGGCCCGGCAGTCCTTGTAGGTCTATATCTGCCGAATTTTCGGCCAGGGGGCCAGGGGTCCGCAGTCGGCGGTGGAGTCAGGGGGCAGGGGCCGAGCCGGCCGGATCGAGCAGGATGATGAGGGTCAGCAGGGCGATCCAGGCGATGACCGCGGCGAGCAGAAGCTTGCCGACGGAGAGCCCGCGGGGGAGGAACCTGGGCGTTTTCACAGCCATCCGCTCCTGCGCAGCAGCCGGTGGACGATCAGGACGGCGACGACCATGACGCTCAGGCTGAGCGGGTAGCCGAGTAGCCAGTGCAGTTCGGGCATGTAGTCGAAGTTCATGCCGTAGATACCCGCGATCATGGTGGGAACGGCGATGAGGGCCGCCCATGAAGAGATCTTGCGCATGTCGGCGTTCTGCTGCATCGCGACCAGGTTCTGCTCACGGCCCATCAAGGCCAGGTGCGCGCTCAAGGCGCTGGTGAGCAGTTCGTTGTGCTCATCGACTTGGGCATCGACACGCAGCAGGTGATCGAGGACGTCGCGGAACTGTTCTCGGTTGGCCATGCACAGCTCCACCCGGCCTTTGACGATCTCTTCCAGCACCGGGATCAACGGATCCTGGGCGGTGCGAAACTCCAGCACCTCTCGCTTGAGTGAGTAGATGTCGGCGGTGGCGTCGGCCTGCTCGCCGCTGAACACGCGATGCTCCAGCGCGATGAGGTCTGCTTCGACTTCGTGGGAGACGCGCGAGTAGGTGTCGACGACCTCGTCGCAGATCGCGTACAGCACACCGGCCGGGCCGGCGGCCAGTAGATCGGGGTTGGACTCGATGCGTCCGCGTACCCCGTTCAGGGGGTTGGCCTGGCCGTGGCGGACGCTGATGACGAAGTCGCGGCCCAGAAACAGGTTGATCTCGCCGACCTCGATGTCGGAGGTCTCCTCCAGGTACAGCAGCGGCTTGAGCACGATGAACAGGGTGTCGTCATAGCGTTCGAGCTTGGCTCGCTGGTGGGCGTGGATGGCGTCCTCCACGGCCAGTGGATGCAGCTTCACCTCGCTGGTGATCAGGTCGAACTCCTGCTGGGTGGGCTCGTGCAGGCCGATCCACAAAAAGCAGTCTCCCCGCGCTCGGGCGGCGGTGACCGCATCGCTGATGTCACCGCTGATGGTCTCGCGCAAGCCGTCGCAGTAGATGGCCTTATCTACGATCACATCCGGCATTCTCGCGTATCCGGAAAGCCGAAAAGCCTCACCTGTTCTGGCAATTGGAGCGAAAAGCGCAAACCCCCTCAAATGCGGACTGTGTGATGCCACTGTCCGGTCCGGGTGTCGGCGGCCGTCCTCGCCCGCGCGTTGAGCAGCGGCTTCGGTGTTTCGACGCCACAGGCGGTGGCCGGGCGGGTCAATCAAACGGCTCTGTCGCAGATTCGGCTCCGGCTCACTTTCGGTGGTGACCGAGCGGGCTCACAGGTGATGAGGCGCCGGGGACGAGTTAGCCGGCCGCAAGAGTGCCGTGGTGCGGTCCGGCGAACAGAGCCCGGGCTCCGCGCGGACGGCCGACGCCATCGGTGCTCGGTCCGTATAACCTTCCCAACGACCTTCTCGGAAATGCCAAAAGGGCCCCGGCGCCATGATGCGCCGGGGCCCACGAGGTTCAACACCATCTACCGGCCCTGGGGCCGACTTACCTGCTTCCGCATGTGGCCGCCCGATGGGGGCGGGGATGCGGGGATCGCGAATGCGTGACCGTAGACCACCGTCCAATCCGGGGAACTGCGGTACCCGTGCGGCGAACAGCAGCCGACAACGGGCGATCCTGATGGCGTTCAACACTCCTTTCACTTTTCGCCGGCGCTGCTTCCTCAACTTCATGCATCACTTGGTGCAGCTGCTTCGTCCACGGCCGGGACCCTTCACTTTCTACCTGCGCTGGTCCTGGCACGTCCGACGGTGTCTCTTGTTTCACTGCTGTGGCAGCGCGTCCACGGCCGGAACCCTTCAACCGCTTGGTCCTGGCACGTCCGACCTTCTGCCCCTCTTCACTGCGTCGTCTTTGTCGTCCAGCTGTCCACGCTCGTCCGGGCAGTTCGTCGTGATGCCTACGTCCTGCTCTGCCCTCGTGGATCCGTTCCTTGCGATGCCAGGAACTCTATCCCCACCAACCACGAATGTCTACTTCAGCCACTACAGATTTTCAGTGCCGAGGAAGCAAAGGCTGAGCTTCACGCCTTCGGGAGCAGGTCGGCGACGGCTTGGTCGACGCTGTCGCCCAGCACGAAGCGGGGCAACGGGCCGGTGCGCCGCAGCAGGTGCCGCAGCCCGGCCGGCAGACCCACGAACACCCGCCGGCCGGTGGCGGTGGCGTGGATGCGTTGGCGGGTGTGGGCCAGTACCGCCAGGGCGACCGAAAACCCACCCATGCTCTTCCACTTCCTGCCGAGAAGTGAAAGGAGAGCCGGCCGGGTCACCTGACCCGGATGCCCGCGCGGAAGACCGCTCGGACGTCTCGGAGCCGGTCGAGATCGTCGAGGGGATTCCCGGTCACGGCCAGCAGGTCGGCGTCCGCGCCCACCGTGATCCGTCCCTTCCGCTCGGGAACCCCGCACGCCTGGGCGGCGAGGCTGGTCGCCGCCGTGAGTGCCTCCAACGGGGACGGGCCCTCCGCGGTGAACTGGGCGACGGCGTACGGCAGCACGTCGTGCGGCTTGACCGGCATGATGCCGGCGTCCGTACCGAGCACGATGCGGGCACCGAGCCTGTAGAGGGCCCTGAGGGCCTCGTGTACGGCCTGCACACGCCTGGCGACCTCCGGCGGCAGGACGAGTGGTGAGTCGCCGGGGACGACTCCGATCGTCACGCTCACGAAGGTGTCGCTCTCGGCGATGGCGGCGAGCAGGGTGGGATCCGCGTCGACGCCGTCCGCGGTCACGAATGTCGCGTGCTCGATGCTGTCCACTCCCGCCGCCAGCGCGTCCCTGATCGCTTGCGTGCCGTGCGCGTGGGCGGCGACGGGCAGGCCGAGCCGATGCGCTTCGCCGACGACGACCCGCAGGTCGGCCGCCGAGTACTGCGACTCGTGGGGCGGCGGCGAGCCCGGCGTCATGTTGCCGCCGCTCAGCATGATCTTGATTACCGCGCAGCCCCGCTCGTGCCGGTCCCGTACCGCGGCGCGCAGGGCGGCGGCCCCTTCGGCCGCGCCGCCCATGAAATGGCAGTGGCCGCCGGGCGTGGTGATCGGAGGCCCGGCGGCGAGGATCTCCGGCCCCCCTCCGGGGCATCGCCCCATCTCCGCGCTCAGCGCCAGCGCCAGGTAGTCGCGGTCACCGAGGTCACGCACGGTCGTGATACCGGCCCGGAGCGCCCTGCCGGCCGCGGTCCGCATCATGGCCAGCAGCTCCGCGTCGTCGGCGGTGGTGAACGCGGTCACCGGGTCGAGGCCCGCGTCGAAGCCGAGATGCACATGAGGGTCGACGAGTCCCGGCATCAGGAAGGTGTCCGTGCCGAGGTCGATCAGGTCCACCCCGTCCGGCGGAAGGGCTCCCGTGGTGTCCAGGCCGGTGATCCGCCCGTCCTCCACGAACACCGTCGCGGGGCCGGACAGGCTCGTGCCGTCGAACATCAGTCCGGCGTGAATCGCGAGAGGAGTCATGGTCGGGAAGCTCCTGGGGGGAAGTGGCATGTGTGGCCCCCGTCCCGTTCCCCCGGCGTTGCGGGTCTGGTGACGGCGGCGGGCACAACAACATCACGAACGACCTGAGAGGCTCCTGAACCTCCCTGAGAAGATCCTGAGAAGGACACCACGGGTCCCGTACATCCGACATCGACGAGCCAGGGCGACCTGCGGCGCCTCAGCCCTGGACCGGGTCGTGCACGGGGCGCTTCAGCTACGGCGACCCGCCCCGAACGGTCCCGAAGTGACGCTTCAGCGGCGGTGGGACCACTGGGCGACCGGAAAGCGAGCGACTACGGCCCGAACCCTCTACGGCCGGAACACCCGCCCACCGCAGCGAGCACCGACAACAACCACCCGGTACACCCGGCAGACGCCCCACCCGCACACCCGGAAAACACCTCAGGTGTGCGGGAAGGGAAACGTCTCACACACCCGGATCAGTTATTCACCAGGAAAACGGACACCCACCTGCGAGCGGACCTCGTCCATGACGCCCATCACGTCGAGAGTCGCCTGCCAGGGCATCAGCGGGCTCTCCAGCAGGCCCTCGCGCAGGCAGCGCATGGCCTCGGCCGCCTCGTGCAGCATGCCCTTCCCCTCGAAGGGGACGTGGAAGGTCTCCGGCTCGCCTTCCGTGCGGTGCAGGGTGAAGGTGTCAGGGCGGAAGAACGGGCCCGGCAACTCGATCCGGCCGAGCGTGCCGGAGATGGACGCGGCGACCGGGCTGTGCGTGGTGATGCCGCAGGACAGCAGGGCGACCGCCCCGCTGTCGTAGCCGAGCAGCACGCCGGTGTTCTCGTCCACTCCCTCGGGGGTCAGCCGCGCCCAGGATCGCACCCCGGCGGGGGCGCCGAGCAGCATGTGGGCGAAGGAGATCGGGTAGACGCCCACGTCGAGCAGGGCGCCGCCGCCCAGCGCCGGGTTGCGGAGCCGGTGCTCGGGCGGGACGGAGACGGAGAACCCGAAGTCGGCGTGAATGGTCTGGACCGGGCCGACGACGCCGCCCTCGACCAGCTCCATGATCTTGCGGACGGCCGGGATGCAGCGCGTCCACATGGCCTCCATCAGGAACAGGCCCCGCTCCCGCGCGAGGTCGACCAGTTTGGCGGCCTCGGCCCGGTTGAGGGTGAACGCCTTCTCGCACAGTACGGCCTTGCCTCCTTCGAGGCAGGTCCGTACGGCGTCGTAGTGGGCGTTCTGGGTGTTGGCGACGTAGACGATGTCCACGTCGGGATCGGTGGCCAGCTCCGTCCAGCTCCCGTGGGCCCGAGGGATGCCGTGCCGGTCGGCGAAGGCCCGCGCGGACTCCTTCGACCGCGATCCGACCGCGGCCACCTCGGCGTCCGGCAGGAGCTTCAGGTCCTCGGTGAAGGACGCGGCGATGCCGCCGGTCGCCAGAATTCCCCACTTAATCGCGCTCATAACGACATATCTCACCACGAAAGCCTGACGGGGAGGCCCCGGGCACCAGGACCTCCCCGTCTCACCTCATACGACCCGCCTCATGTCACGCGACCCGCACTCCCCGAGGGGAGGTCAGCCGCGCGTGTCGGCGAGCAGGGCGTTCAGCACCAGGTCGGGGTTGTCACGCATCACGCCGCGCATGCGCCACTCGTCGGTGAACAGCGCCAGCAGGGCACCGTCGAGCGAGCGGGTGAAGACCTCCACCCCGCGCTGGCGGGCCAGGAACGGCGCCGACTCGGCGTCGGTGAGCCTGGCGATACCGAAGTCGAGCCGGTCCATCAGGATCTCGGTGTTGAACTCGGCGGCCATCCGGTGCTTGACCACGTCGAACTGCATCGGGCCCACCGCCGCGAGCACCGGCGACTGGTCGCCGCGGACGTCGGAGCGGAGCACCTGGACCACGCCCTCGGCGTCGAGCTGCTCGATCCCCTTGCGAAACTGCTTGGACCGGCTGGAGTCGCGGACCCTGGCCGTGGAGAAGTGCTCGGGGGCGAAGCTCGGGATCCTCGGGAACTCGACGGGCGGGCCGTCGTAGAGCGTGTCGCCGGGACGCAGGGCGCTGGCGTTGACCAGGCCGACGACGTCGCCGGGGTACGCCTCGTCGATCGTGGCGCGTTCCTGGCCGAAGACCGACTGGGCGTACTTGGTCGCGAACGGGCGGGCGGTGGCCGCGTGGACGAGCACCATGCCGCGCTCGAACCTGCCCGAGCAGACCCGGACGAAGGCGATGCGGTCGCGGTGCGAGGGGTCCATGTTGGCCTGCACCTTGAAGACCAGGCCGGAGAACGGCTCCTCCAGCGGGCGCGGGTCGTCGGCGACGTCCGGGCGGGGCGTGGGGGCGGGGGCGATGTCGACCATGGCGTCCAGCAGGCGGCCGACGCCGAAGTTGGACAGCGCGGCCCCGAACAGCACCGGGGTCGACTCGTGCGCCTCGAAGGTCTTCTGGTCGTGGTCGGCGCCGATCGCGGAGAGCAGGTCGATCTCGTCCTTGGCCCGCTCCCAGTCGCCGCCCAGCTCCGCCAGGGCCTGCTCGGCGCTCAGGTCGGTCTCGATGGCCTTGGTGGCGCCGCCGGGGGTGCGGGTGTAGCGGACGATCCGGTCGGCGGTGCGGTCGGCCACCCCGTGGAAGAAGCCGCCGGTGCCGATCGGCCAGGTGATCGGCGTGGGCTTCAGGCCGGTGCGCTCCTCGATCTCGTCCAGCAGCTCCAGTGCCTCGCGTCCCGGCCGGTCCCACTTGTTGACGAAAGTGATCACCGGGATGCGGCGGTGCCGGCAGACCTCGAACAGCTTCAGGGTCTGCGGCTCCATGCCCTTGGCCGCGTCGAGCAGCATGACCGCGCAGTCGACGGCGGCCAGCACCCGGTAGGTGTCCTCGGAGAAGTCGGCGTGGCCGGGGGTGTCGACCAGGTTGAACATGTGGCCGCGGTACTCGAACCGGAGCGCGGCGGAGGTGATGGAGATGCCCCTGGCCTTCTCCATCTCCATCCAGTCGGAGGTGACCCCGCGCCGCCCGGACTTGCCGTGCACCGCGCCCGCCTGGCTGATCGCGGAGGCGTGCAGCGCCAGCGCCTCGGTCATGGTCGACTTACCCGCGTCAGGGTGGCTGATCACCGCGAACGTGCGGCGACGAGCCGCCTCCTGAAGGATCGCGGCCATTACTGATCTCCTAGCGATGCGTAAGGTGGGGTACTTCGGGCACAGTGCGGGGGCACTGAAGAGGCGGTCGGGTGGCACCGAAACCAGCTTACGCGCCACCACAGGTGTCAACAGATGTGGCAACACTTCCCCAGGCCGCTTGCGCCACCATGGTGTTAAGTGGATCGTGGAACATCTCGGTTCGCCCTATGCCCATCCCAACTGTCCGAAAGCGGCTCAGCTCGTGCAACTCGACGATCTAGTGATGTGCAGATGATCACGCTGCGCTATACGGCAGGCTCCGACGTCGGCCGGATCCGGCAAGGCAACGAGGACGCCGCCTACGCGGGCGCCCGGCTTCTCGCCGTCGCCGACGGGATGGGCGGCCACGTGGGCGGGGAGGTCGCCAGCTCGGCGGCGATCGCCACCGTCGCGTCCCTGGACCAGGAGTGCCCCGGCGACCTCGCCGCCGCCGCCGAGGCCGGGGTCCGCAAGGCCAACCAGCGCCTGCGCGAGCTGGTCGAGGAAGACCCGTCGCTCACCGGCATGGGCACCACCCTGACCCTGATGCTCTGGAACGGCTCCCGCGTCGCCCTCGCCCACATCGGCGACTCCCGCGCCTACCTCCTGCGCAACGGCGATCTTTACCAGATCACCTACGACCACACCCTGGTCCAGACGCTGATGGACGACGGCCGGATCACCGCCGAGGAGGCCGCCCGCCACCCGCACCGGTCGATCCTGCTGCAGGTCCTCGACGGCGGCGACAACCTCGAGCTCGACCTCTCCCTCCGGGACGCCGAGCTGGGCGACCGCTACCTGCTCTGCTCCGACGGGCTGTCCGGGGTGGTCGACGCCGAGCGGCTCCGCCAGGTGCTCGCCGAGGTCGACGACCTCGACGAGGTGACGCGTCAGCTGATCGCGCTCGCCTGCGAGGCGGGAGGCCCCGACAACATCACCTGCGTGGTCGCCGACGTGGTCGAGGGGGAACTCTCGGACACCCCGGTGGTGGTCGGCTCGGCCGCCCCCTCGTAACGGCCGCCCCCCGCGGGAACCGGCCCCTCGCGGGAACCGGTCTTCAGCCGCGGGCGAACCGGTGCGCGACGGGTCCTGGTCGCCGCCGGGAACAGCGGCTATCGTCGGAAATCCGCGCTCCTCGCCGACCACCGCTCCGGAGGGATGTTCCTCATGTACAAGGAGTTCGCCATCGAGGCGATCGTGTGGCTCATTCCCGTCGTGATCCTCGTCGGTCTCGCCTACATGATCACTCGCCCCGCCTGACCTCCCGGGACGGCTCTCCGGGACAGGGCCGAGGACGCGGAGCCCCGCTCCCGCTCCTCCGCTTCTCCATGCCCCGGCTTCTCAGTGCTCCGGTTTTCCCCACCCCGGCTTCTCCATGCCCCGCCGCGCCCTGCCTCCGCGCCTCGGACGGCGGCCGGGTGAGCCCCGCGCGTCGATAGCCCCCGCGGGCGAGAAATCCATGCGGATATTTTTCCGCTTTGGGAACTATTCCCTTTAACGAAACTTTATCTGTATATAGTCACCTACACGTGCTCGGGGGAGCACGTTCCGGTATGCCAGCAGGGGGATCTCACACGCCGATGGGCCAGTTCGTCGATGCCGCACTGTCTTTTCCGACCGTCCTGTTCACGTTCCTGCTCCTGGTGATCATCGCGTACTGGGTGCTCGTCGTGTCCGGGGTGTTCGGGTTCGACGGCGGCGGTGACGGTGACGGGTCCGAGGCGACAGGGGCCGGTGGCCTCCTGAGCGGTCTGGGACTCGGCGGAGTCCCCGCCGCGGTGGCCGTCTCGCTGCTGGTCGTCGTCGCGTGGTTCGCGAGCCTCGTGGGCGGCACGCTGTTCACGAGCACCCCCGCCCTGGTCGCGGTGCTGGTCGCGGCACTGGTCTGCGCCTGGGCGTGTACGCGCCTCGTCGTCCTGTCACTTCGGCGTCTCGTCCCGAAGGAGCGCGTCCCCTCCCGCGCCGACTTCGTGGGCCGCGTGTGCGTCGTCCGCACGAGCCGCGTCGGTCGCACCTTCGGCCAGGCCGAGGTCACGTCCGCCGACGGCTCCTCCGCTCTCGTTCAAGTACGGCAGACCGGCGACGAGGTTTTCGCAGCCGGCAGCGTCGCCCTGATATTCGCCTATGACTCCCCCGGCGAATTCTTCTGGGTGATGCCGTACGACGCGGAACTCGACCCTGATCGTCCTATTTAACCGAGGGACCACATTGGACGTCATCTCCACCGGGCTCGGCATTCTCCTCGCCGTCGTCCTCCTCGTCGTCATCGCCGTGCTCTTCATGATCAGCCGGCTGTTCCACAAGGTGGAGCAGGGCAAGGCCCTGATCATCTCGAAGATCAACAAGGTTGACGTCACCTTCACCGGGGCCGTCGTGCTGCCCGTCTTCAACAAGGCCGAGCTGATGGACATCTCGGTGAAGACCATCGAGATCGCGCGTACCGGCCGTGAGGGCCTGATCTGCCGCGACAACATCCGCGCCGACATCCGCATCACCTTCTTCGTCCGGGTCAACAAGACCGTCGAGGACGTGGTGAAGGTCGCCCAGGCCATCGGCACCGCGCGGGCGAGCGACCAGGAGACGCTGCAGGAACTGTTCAACGCCAAGTTCTCCGAGGCGCTCAAGACGGTCGGCAAGCAGCTCGACTTCGTGGACCTCTACACCCAGCGCGACCAGTTCCGCGACCAGATCATCCAGGTCATCGGCACCGACCTCAACGGCTACAGCCTCGAGGACGCGGCCATCGACTACCTGGAGCAGACCTCGCTGCTCTCCCTGGACAAGAACAACATCCTCGACGCGCAGGGCATCAGGAAGATCACCGAGCTGACCGCCATCGAGCACGTGCGGACCAACGAGTTCCAGCGGCGCGAGGAGAAGGAGATCACCCGCCAGAACGTGGACGCGCGGGAGGCCATCCTGGAGCTGGAGCGCCGCCAGGCCGACGCGGAGACCAAGCAGAAGCGCGAGGTCGAGACCATGCGCGCCCGCGAGGAGGCGGAGACCGCCAAGGTCCAGGCCGAGGAGCGGCTCAAGGCGCACGCCGCCCACCTGCGTACCGACGAGCAGCTCGGCGTCCAGCAGGAGAACCAGGCCCGCGAGATCGCGGTGGCGGCGAAGAACCGCGAGCGGGTCCTCGCCATCGAGACCGAGCGGATCGAGAAGGACCGGCTGCTGGAGGTCATCGCCCGCGAGCGCGAGACCGAGCTGTCGCGCATCTCCAAGGACAAGGAGCTGGAGGGCGAGAAGCGCTCGATCGCCGAGGTGATCCGCGAGCGGATCGTGGTGGAGAAGACGGTCGCCGAGCAGGAGGAGAGCATCAAGCGCCTGCGCGTGGTCGAGGAGGCCGAGCGGACCCGCCAGGCCGTGATCATCCAGGCCGAGGCCGAGGCGCAGGAGAGCCTGGTCAAGGACATCAAGGCGGCCGAGGCCTCCGAGGCCGCGTCCAAGCACCGGGCGCGCGAGGCGCTGGTGCTGGCCGAGTCGCGGCAGCAGGCGGCCGAGCTCGACGCCCGCGCCAAGATCCGCATGGCCGAGGGCGTGCAGGCCGAGATGGCCGCCGTCGGCCTGGCCGAGGTGCAGGTACGCGAGCGGGACGCCGCGGCGATCGAGAAGGTCGGCCGCGCCGAGGCCACCGTCGAGCGGGAGAAGGCGCTGGCGGTCGCCGAGGGCGAGCAGGCCAGGGCCCACGCCGTGGCCACCGCGGTGCGCGAGAAGCTCAAGGCCGAGGCGGAGGGCGAGCAGGCCATGGCGCTGGCCGCCGCCGCGACGGTCGGTGAGAAGCTCAAGGCCGAGGCCGAGGGTCTCACCGAGAAGGCCGCGGCGATGGCCGCGCTCACCGACGCGACCCGCGCCCACGAGGAGTACCGCCTGCGGCTGGAGGCCGAGAAGGAGATCCGCCTCGCCGGGGTGAACGTCCAGCTCAAGATCGCCGAGGCGCAGGCCTCCGTGGTGTCGGCCGGACTGTCCAAGGCCAACATCGACATCGTCGGCGGCGACACCGTGTTCTTCGACCGGCTGATGAGCTCGATCAGCATGGGCAAGGCCGTGGACGGCTTCGTGGAGAACTCCGACGTCGCCCGCACGCTGGCCGGGCCGTACCTGGACGGCTCGGCGAGCCTCCCCGCCGACCTGGGCAGGGCCCTCGGCTCGATCGACACCGCCGACGTGCGCAACCTCTCGTTGTCCGCGCTGCTGATGAAAATGATCAAGGAAGGCGGTCCCGACGCGGACAGGCTGCGCGGCCTGCTGGGCGAGGCCCAGGCGGCCACCACGACCGAGGTCCCCGTCGCCGCGCTCGCCGGGGGCGCCGGCTCCGGCAACTCCGCCGGTAACTCCGCCGGTTCCGCCAAGCAGTGACGTCCTCCACGGCGGAGGCCGTCACCGGCGCCCCCGGCGAGGGGGCGGGGCTGGACGCGGGCACCTACGAGGTGCTCCGCGCCCGGCTGGCCGAGCAGGCCGCCGAGCTGGCCCGGCAGTCCGACGCGCTCAACGCCGAGCGCCTGGCGGTGTTCGGCGGGACCGAGCTGCGCCTGGTCGGCACCGAGCGGATACGCACCGAGAACAACTGCGTGCCGCGCGACATCGTGTCGGTCGGCGGGCTCATGCTCTTCGGCTACAACGTGTTCATCGGGATGAAGCCGGAGACGACCGTCGAGGACGTCTTCTCCGTGCACACGTTCGTCCGGGACGGCGGGGAGGGCGGGAACGGCGGGAACGCGTTCCGGTTCGACCCCGCGCCGATGTTCCGCGACCCGCGCTTCGAGCGGGACTTCGCCGAGCTCTACCGGTACTACCGGGAGACCCGGCT
This sequence comes from Streptosporangium sp. G12, assembly GCF_052983175.1. Taxonomy (NCBI): domain Bacteria; kingdom Bacillati; phylum Actinomycetota; class Actinomycetes; order Streptosporangiales; family Streptosporangiaceae; genus Streptosporangium; species Streptosporangium sp. G12. The sequence goes on from NZ_JBRIQO010000024.1 coordinate 140,318, forward strand.
GCTCCAGCTCCGCCGTGTCGAGGGCAAGATGCTGGCCGTCTTCCAGACCGGCCCGCAGGACACCCGCGTGCTGCGCTGGCAGGTCGAGGCGGACGGCACGCTCTCCTACATCGACGACCGGGGGGAGCGCGACCACACGTTCCCGCCGTCGCACGACTTCGAGTGGATCCCGGCCACCCGCGACGATCACGTCATGGGCCGCCACCCGCACATCTCGATCGAGGGCGAGGTGTTCGTCGAGACCGTCGGCGGCGACCTCACCATCAAGATCGAGAACAACACCGAGACCGGGGAGGGCGTCTACCGCGAGCCCGTCGCGGAGCCGCTGCAGAGCCTCGCCGACGCGGAGGTCCACCACGCCAGGATCGGCCCGCTGATCCTGCTGCGGGTGCGGCCGTACAAGGAGCCCGAGTGGCGGCACCTGGTGTTCAACACCCGGACCAAGGGCGTGGTCCGCCTCGACGGCATCGGGCAGGCCTGCCAGCGCCTGCCCGAGGACCAGGGGATCATCTTCCCCGGCGGCTACCACCTGTCCACCGGGGTCAGCAAGACGTTCGACACCGACGTGTCCGAGCTGGAGTTCGAGCGGGTCATCCGCTCCCCCAACGGCGAGGACGTGCTGTACGTCTTCCACGCCCGCGCCGAGGGGCGGTCGCTGCTGCTGCCGTACAACGTGATCCGCAAGCAGGTGGAGACGCCGCTGTCCTGCCACGGGTACTCGCTGTTCGACGACGGCACGCTGGTCGTCTTCAGGGCCACCTCCGACGAGCCCACCCGCGTCCACCCCATGCAGGTCTGGCAGACGGCCTACCAGTCGGACCTCTACGCCGCCGGACGTCCGGTCGGCACCGGGCCGCTGGAGCGGATCGGCAACGCGGAGCTGGTACGGGGCATCTCCGACTGCCTGTCGGTGGCGCGGATGGTCGAGGAGATGGCGCCGTCCGTCCCGGTCTTCGAGGCGCTGATCGCCTCCTGCGCCCGGGTCTTCGACCACTACCACTGGCTGGGCGAGCACCGGCTGCGCGGCCCGCTCGCCGACCTGCGGGCCACCGCCGAGCAGGTGCTGGACGAGTTCGAGAAGGTCCAGTCGCTCACCCGGCAGGCCGCCGAGGCGCTGAAGAGCGCCGCCGCCGAGGTCACCGCGCTCGTACGGCACGCGCGCGGCGAGGCGCCCAGGTCGGCGCAGGGCTGGGTCGACCGGCTGTCGGAGCTGCGGCGGTCGCAGGGACACCTGGTGACCCTGCGCGAGCTGCGCCACGTCGACACGGCCAGGATCGACGCGCTCGACGCGGAGCTGGCGGCCGAGCTGGACAGCACCGCGCAGCGCGCGGCGGGATTCCTGCGGGGCGACGACGCCTTCGCCGGATACCACGCGGAGGTCGAGCGGCTGGTCTCCGACGCGGGCGCCATCGCGACCGTGGCCGAGGCCGGGCCGATCGGCGAGCGGCTGGAGCGGCAGGCCCGGGGCCTGGAGATCGTGGTCGAGGTGGTCGGCACGCTCGACATCGCCGACGCCACCGTGCGGACCGCCATCCTGGAACGGGTCGGCGAGGTGCTCGGCGGGGTCAACCGCGCCCGCGCCACGCTGGAGGCCCGGCGCGGGGAGCTGCTGGCCGGTGAGGGGCGGGCGGCCTTCGCGGCCGAGTACGCCCTGCTGGGGCAGGCGATCACCGGGGCGCTGGCGATGTCCGGCACCCCCGAGCGCTGCGACGAGCAGCTGGGCCGCCTGATGCTCCAGCTGGAGAACCTGGAGTCGCGCTTCGCCGGGTTCGACGACTTCCTGGGGCAGCTGGCCGCCAAACGGGAGGACGTCTACGAGGCGTTCTCCTCGCGCCGCCAGGCGCTGCTCGACGAGCGGGCCCGCCGCGCCGACCGGCTCGCCGACTCCGCCACGCGGATCCTGTCGAGCGTGCGGCGGCGGGTGGCCGGGCTGGCGTCGCTGGACGAGGTCAACACCTACTTCGGGTCCGACCCGATGGTGCTCAAGCTGAGGGGCGTGGCCGGGGAGCTGCGCGCGCTGGGCGACCAGGTGCGCGCGGAGGAGCTCGAGGGCCGGATCAAGTCCGCCCGCCAGGAGGCGGGCCGCGCCCTGCGCGACCGGCTCGACCTCTACACCGACGGCGGGGAGACCATCCGGCTCGGCCGCCACCTGTTCGCGGTCAACACCCAGCCGGCCGACCTCACCCTGGTCCCGCACGAGGACCGGATGGCGTTCGCCGTCACCGGGACCGACTACCGCTCCCCGGTGCGCGACGCGGCCTTCGAGGACACCCGGCCGTTCTGGAACCAGCTGACGGTCTCGGAGTCGCCTGAGGTCTACCGGGGCGAGCACCTGGCCGCCTCGATCCTGGCCGCCGCCGAGGCCGGAACGCCGTCGTCCCCCGACACCGGCGGGGCCCCGGTCTCCCTGGACGCGCTGCACGAGGCCGCGGTGACCGGCGGGGAGTTGCTGGAGATCGTCCGCCGGGTGGCGGAGACCAGGTACGACGAGGGCTACGAGCGGGGTGTCCACGACCACGACGCCACCGCGATCCTCCAGGCCGCGCTCCGCCTGTACGCGGGCGCGGGACTGCTGCGCTACCCGCCCGCCGCGAGGGCCGCCGCCCAGCTCTTCTGGACCTTCGGCGCCGACGAGGCCGCCCGGGCGGCGTGGACCACCCGGGCGACGTCGCTCGTACGGGCACGGACCCTGTTCGGCAGGGTGGAGGCGGTGGAGGAGACCCGCGCCGCCCTCGGCTCCGCGATCGCGTCCTTCAGTCGGGGCCTGCACGGCGACACGGGAGACGCGGGAGACACGGGCGTCTTCGAGCTGGCCGGGGAGTATCTCTTCGAGGAGCTGCCGGGCAAGCCGTTCGGGTTCGTGACGAGCGCGGGGGCGCGGTCGCTGCTCGACCGGTTCGACCGGGCGCTGGGGCCCGCGCGCGCGGAGTTCGAGGACGACCTGCGGGCGCTCGGCGACGACCTCGCCGCACGCCACCGCCTGGCCGAGGCGTGGCTCTCCGCCTTCGACGTCTCGGCTCCGCGCTCCGGCCGGGAACCGGGCACGGGTACGGGGACGGGGGCCGGATCGGCGGAGCTGGTGGAGGCGGTGGCCGTACTGCTGTGCGAGGTGCCGCGGCACGACTCCTCGGCGGCGCTGACCGCCACGGTCGAGGGGCTGCTCGGCGCGCACCCCCGCGTCTCCGGGCGCGCGATGGAGCTGCGCCTGGACGAGTTCCTCGCCAGGACCCGGCACTTCCGCGACCACCGCGTCCCCGCCTACCGCGCCTACCAGCGGCGGCGCAACGAGCTGGTCGCGGCCGAGCGCGAGCGGCTGAGGCTGGAGGAGTTCCAGCCGAAGGTGATGACCGCCTTCGTCCGCAACCAGCTGCTCGACGAGGTCTACCTGCCGCTGATCGGCGACAACCTGGCCAAGCAGCTCGGCGCGGCGGGAGACGCCAAGCGGACCGACCAGATGGGCATGCTGCTGCTCATCTCCCCGCCGGGCTACGGCAAGACCACCCTCATGGAGTACGTGGCCAACCGGCTCGGGCTGATCTTCGTCAAGGTCAACGGCCCGGCCCTGGGCCACCTGGTGACCTCGGTGGACCCGGCGCAGGCGCCCGACGCGACGGCGCGGCAGGAGATCGAGAAGATCTCCTTCGCGCTGGAGATGGGCAACAACGTCCTGCTCTACCTGGACGACATCCAGCACACCTCCCCCGAGCTGCTGCAGAAGTTCATCTCCCTGTGCGACGGCCAGCGCCGGATGGAGGGCGTCTGGGAGGGGAGGACCCGCACCTACGACCTGCGGGGCAAGCGCTTCGCGGTCTGCATGGCGGGCAACCCGTACACCGAGGCGGGCAAGCGCTTCCGCATCCCCGACATGCTCGCCAACCGCGCCGACGTGTGGAACCTGGGCGACGTGCTGTCGGGGCGCGACGAGCTGTTCGCGCTGAGCTACATCGACAACGCGCTCACCTCCAACCCCGTCCTGTCGCCGCTCTCCACCCGCGACCGGGGCGACATCCGCCTCCTGGTGCGGCTGGCGCGCGGCGACTCGGGGGTCCGGGCCGACCAGCTCTCCCACCCGTACTCCTCGGTGGAGCTGGAACAGGTCCTCGCGGTACTGCGCAAGCTGCTGCGGATCCAGCGGGTGGTGCTGGCCAACAACCAGGCCTACATCGCCTCGGCCGCCCAGGCGGACGCGTCGCGGACCGAGCCGCCGTTCCAGCTCCAGGGCTCGTACCGGAACATGAACAAGCTCGCGGCCCGGGTCGTCCCGGTGATGAACGACGCCGAGCTGGAGGCCGTGATCGACGACCACTACCTCGGCGAGGCCCAGACCCTCACCTCGGGCGCGGAGGCCAACCTGCTCAAACTGGCCGAGCTGCGCGGCACCATGACCCCCGTACAGGCCGCGCGGTGGGCCGAGGTGAAGGCCGCCTACCTTCGCGCCCAGGCCCTCGGCGGCGCCGAGGACGACCCGATGACCCGCGCGGTCGGCGCGGTCGGCCTGCTGGCCGACCGGGTGAGCACCGCCATCGAACACGCCGCCGACCGCCTGTCCCCCGAACCGTGAGGCCCGGGGCCGGGCCACCGCCGAGATCCGCGAGGCGGGCACCCCGGCCCCGGGCGAGCTCACCCCGGCCATGCACCGGCCTCGACCCGTCGCACACCGACATTTGCCACTACCTGTGGCTGCCGTCGCCGGTCGCCGGGGAACGGTCACCGTATGGCTGCCGAACCAGAGGTACGGGTGCGCCGGGTCTACGAGGAGCCGGAGCCCCGGGACGGCGCCCGGGTGCTGGTCGACCGGATCTGGCCGCGCGGGCTGTCCAAGGAGAAGGCGCACCTGGAGGAGTGGTGCAAGGCGGTGGCGCCCTCGACCGAGCTGCGCACGTGGTACGGCCACGATCCGGCCCGGTTCGAGGAGTTCGGCCGCCGCTACCGGGCCGAACTCGAGGATCCCGAGCGGGCCGCCGCGCTGGAGCACCTGCGGGAGCTGGCGAGGAGCCGGACGGTGACGCTCCTGACCGCGACCAGGCAGGCCGACATCAGCGAGGCCGTGGTCCTCGCCGACCTGCTGCGAAGATGAGTGATGTCGTGGTCCTCACCGGCCTGCGGAGGTGAGGGCGGCCGCGGTCCTCGACGGCCCCGCCGTCGTTCTCGTCCCGGTCGGGCCCGGCACATGGGCGGGGGCGGGGCCGGTCGTCCGGCAGGGCGGGCGCGGGGCGTCGCCGGGTGTCGAATACGGTGAGCAGGTGTCGGTCAGCGACCGGCGGCCCGCAGACGGCCGCCGGGTCGAGCGAGAGCAAGGAACGCAGTGAAGCTTCTTCATTCCGGGAAGGTCCGCGACGTCTACGAGGATCGCGGGGACATCGTCCTCGTGGCGTCCGACCGGGTGTCGGTGTACGACGTGATCCTGCCCACCCCGATCCCCGACAAGGGGAAGATCCTCACGCGGCTGTCGCTGTGGTGGTTCGAGCAGCTCGCCGACATCGTGCCCAACCACGTGATCTCGGCGACCGACGTGCCCGCCGAGTTCGAGGGGCGTGCGGTGCGGTGCCGGAGGCTGGAGATGGTGCAGGTCGAGTGCATCGCGCGCGGTTACCTGACCGGCAGCGGGCTGAAGGAGTACCGGGCGCACGGGTCGGTCTCGGGCGTGCCGCTGCCGCCCGGACTGGTCGACGGCTCCAAACTCCCCGAGCCGATCTTCACCCCGAGCACCAAGGCGCCGCTCGGGCAGCACGACGAGCCCATCTCCTTCGAGGACGTCGTCTCCCGGGAGGGCGCGGAGGCCGCCGAGGAGTTCAGGCGGATCACGCTGGAGGTCTACCGGCGCGGCTCCGAGCTCGCCGCGGAGCGGGGCGTCATCATCGCCGACACCAAGATCGAGCTGGGCCGGGCCGCCGACGGCACGCTCGTGCTCGGCGACGAGGTGCTGACCTCCGACTCCTCCCGCTTCTGGCCCGCCGACCAGTGGGAGCCCGGCCGCCCGCAGTTCTCCTTCGACAAGCAGTACGTGCGCGACTGGGCCACCGGCACGGGCTGGGACAAGCGGGAACCCGCCCCGGAGGTGCCCGCCGAGATCGTGGAGGTCACCCGGGCGCGCTACATCGAGGCGTACGAGCGCATCACCGGCAAGACCTGGTGAGTTCCCAAGGCTCGTAGCCCGCCCGGCGAGGATGCCCGCCGACGAGGAGGTCCGCCGACGGGGGCCGGCTCTCGGGTCCCGCCAGGCCGGGAGAGCCGGAGCCCTGGAACCCGGGACCCGGGGATCGGGCCCGCGGGCCAGAGGGTCAGAGGGTCAGAGGGAGAGCCTCCGCTCGACCGCGGCGCCCACGATGGTCGGGCCCGCCGGAGCCGCGTCGGTGGGCGTCCCGAAGTCGGCCACGACGCAGGTGATGTTGTCGGGGCCGCCTCCCCGGTTGGCCAGGTCGATGAGCCAGCGGGCGGCCTCGTCGGGGTCGGAGATCTCGGTCAGCGTGTTGAACAGGGTCTCGGGACCGACCACGGCGGTCAGGCCGTCGGAGCAGAGCAGGTAGCGGTCCTCGGGATAGGCCTCGCGCAGCGACAGGTCCAGCTCGCCGTCACCGGTGCCTTCGAGGACCCGCAGCACCATCGACCGGCGCGGGTGCTCGGCGGCCTGCTCCGGGGTGATCCGCCCCTCGTCCACCAATGACTGGACCAGGGTGTGGTCGTGGGTGATCTGGTAAAGGGCGCCGTCACGCAACATGTAGGCCCGGGAGTCCCCGACGTGGGCCAGGGCGAAGGTGGCGCCGTCCCAGAGCATGGCGGTCAAGGTGGTGCCCATGCCGCGCAGCGTGGGGTCCTGCTCGCTCATGTCGCGCAGCGTGTGGTTCACGTCCCTGGCGGCGCCCTTGAGCGCGGCGAGCAGGTCGACACCGCCGGCGGGCAGAGTGTCGTCCAGCTTCGCCATGGCGGTGACGGCAAGTGAGCTGGCGACCTCTCCACCCGCATGACCACCCATGCCGTCGGCTATGGCAAGCAGGCGGGCGCTCGCGTAGCCCGAGTCCTCGTTCGCCTCACGGCGGACACCCACGTCCGAGCGGGCCGCGTAGCGCAGTGCAAGTGGTTGGTTCAGTGCCATGAGGGCAGTAAATCATTGGTTGAAGCACTTCACAAGCAAAGTCGTTGTAGACCGTTGCGGCACAGTCAACTACTGTGGCCCACCATGGAGGAGAGCCAGGAGATCACCGTGAACGCGGGCGACATCGCCCGGCTCGCCGGGGTCGGCAGGGCAGCGGTGAGCAACTGGCGCCGCCGCCATGAGGACTTTCCCCAGCCGGTGGGCGGCACCGCCTCCAGCCCGCTGTTCTCCCTGCCCGAGATCGCCGTGTGGTTGCGCGCGAACGGCAAGTCCTTCGAGGTCTCGCTCGGCGACCTGGTCTGGCAGCGGATGCGCACCTCGGTCGACGATCTCAGGCTGGGCGAGCTGGTGGCCAAGGTCGGCGCGTTCCTGCTGTTCCTGCGCCGCGAGCCCACCGCCTGGCGTGATCATGGCACGAAGTCTCTCACCCGCGTGGCCGAGGTGACGACGGATCTCCCCGGCTCCGCCGATCTCCGCCTGGACGACCTGGCCCTCGTCCGGCTGGTCGCCGAGCTGGCCGCCGAGCGCGGCCCCCTGGAGGTCTTCGAGTTCCTGTTCGGGCGCTACGCCGAGGCCCACTCCCGCCAGCTCCCGGTCACCAGGGACGACGTGGCCGCGCTCATGGTCCGGCTGGCGGCCGGGAACGGGGGCGTCGTCCTCGATCCCGCGTGCGGCGTCGGGACACTGCTGCTGGGCGCGGACTCCCTGGCCGGTCGGGGCGGCGCCTCGGCGGGCGGGGGGACGAGCGTCCGGGCGGGACGCGGGGCCGTCCTGATGGGGCAGGAGATCAACGAGACGAACGCGCTGCTCACCGCCGTACGCCTGCTGCTGCGCGGGGCCGAGGCGCGGATCGTCGCCGGTGACTCCCTGCGCGAGGACCGCCTGGCCGGTGAGCCCGCCGACGCCGTGGTCTGCGACCCGCCGTTCAACGAGCGGGTCTGGGGACACGAGGAGCTCGCCGGCGACCCGCGCTGGGAGTACGGGTTGCCGCCGCGCGGGGAGTCGGAGCTGGCCTGGGTGCAGCACTGCCTGGCCCGGGTGAGGCCGGGCGGCCTGGTGGCGATCCTGATGCCCACCGCCGCCGCCAGCCGCCGTCCCGGCAAGCGGATCCGCGGCAACCTGCTCAGGACGGGGGCGCTGCGGGCCGTGGTGACGCTGGCGCCCGGCGGCCCCGACCTGTGGATGCTCCGCAGGCCCGACGGCGGGCGTCCGCCGTCGCAGCTGCTGGTGGTGGACGCCGCCGAGGACCTGTCGATCGTGGAGCCCGCCTGGCGCGCGTACGTGGAGGACCCGGAGGCCGAGCTGTCCGGGGAGAGCCGGACGGTGCGCATCATCGACCTGCTCGACGACGAGGTCGACCTCGCCCCGTCCAGGCACCGCCCCCAGCACGGCGGCCTCGACTTCCTGCGCGACTTCACCGACGCCCTGACCAGGTTCAAGGAGACCTCGGCCCTGCTGCCGGACGCCACTCCCGCCCTCCAGCCGCTCGCCGAGCGGCAGGACCTGCCGACCACCACGGTCGGCGAGCTGGCCAAGGCCGGGCTGATCACGATCCTGCAGGCGCCGGCGAGGATGTCCGCGGACGAGGGCCCGCTTCCGGTGCTGACCGCCGACGACACCGCGGCGGGCGTGCCGCCCTCGGGCCGCACCACCCTCGACCCGGCCCTGGTCATGATCAGGCCGGGCGACGTGGTGACCACCGCGCTGGGCGCGGTCAGGGTGATCACCCACAGTGGCGCGGCGCTCGGCCCGCAGCTCACGCTCTACCGGGTCGACCCGCAGCGGCTCGACTCCGGATTCCTGGCCGGGTTCCTGCGCTCGGCCGACGCGGCGAGGATCCATCCCAGTTCCAGCCGCCTCGACGTGCGACGGGCGCGGGTGCCCATGCTGCCCCTGTCCGACCAGCGGATGTACGGTACGGTCTTCCGCGAGCTGTTCGACCTGGAGGACAGACTGCGCGAAACGCGGACGCTGGGGGAAACGCTGCTCCGGCTAGGCTTTGACGGACTGGTCGACGGCCATCTCCGGCCGTGCGACCAAGGGGCGTGACGCCCGCAGGTCCAGGGGAGGGTCGATGGTCATCGGCGACCGATACGTGCTCGACGACCTTCCCCTCGGCCAGGGGGGCATGGGGGCCGTCTACGGCGGCCACGACAAGCATCTCGACCGCAGGGTGGCCGTCAAGTTCCTGAAGTTCCTCACCGGCCCCGACGAGGAGCTGAAGCGGCGTTTCCTGCGCGAGGCCCGCATCCTGGCCAGGCTGGAACACCCCGGCGCTCCGGTCCTGTACGACTTCGGCACCTTCGACCAGCGGCTGTTCCAGGTGATGCAGTTCATCGAGGGCGTCACCGTGGCCGACGTGGTCAGCGAGCACGGCCCGCTCCCGGTGCCGTGGGCGGCGGCGATCGCCGCGCAGGCCTGCGCGGTGCTGACGGCCGCCCACGCGCTGTCCATCTACCATCGCGATCTGAAGCCGACCAACCTGATGCTCTGCCCCGACGGGAGCGTGAAGGTCCTCGACTTCGGCCTGGCCGTGCTCCGCGAGTCCGGTTCGACCCAGTTCACCCGGGTGGGCCAGATCCTCGGCACCCCGTCGTACATGGCGCCCGAGCAGATCCAGCGCGGCCTGTCCGGCCCCCGCAGCGACCTCTACGCCCTCGGGTGTGTGATCCACGAGATGCTGACGGGCCGCCAGCTGTTTACCGGCCCCACCGAATACGCCGTGTTCGAGCGCCAGGTGAAGGAACGCCCGCCGGAGGTGCCCGGCGTCCCGGACGAGCTGAACCGCCTCGTCGCCGACCTGCTGGAGAAGGATCCCGACAACCGTCCCTCGGGCGCCGACGTCCTCTACGAGCGGCTGCAGCCCTTCGCGGTGGACCTGCCGATGCTTCCCGGCTTCCTGCACCCGTCGTCGGTGCCGAGCCCGGGACGGATGTACGCGCGGATGGTCGGCCGGGTCCTGGGCTGACGGGTTCGCGGCCCCTGTGGCACCGCCGGGCGGGCCGGGAACAGGTCCTCGCCCGCGTTTTCCCGCCGAGGGCGCCGAGCGGCGGCCGGCGTTCCCGTGGTGCTCTGTTCCAACGTCTCAAGCTCCCTTTACCGGCATTTTCGGTACGTAATGCAGTTCGTTCAGGCCGCTGCCGGGGTCGTAGGTGCAGTAGTAGTCGCGCCAGGGGTATCTGGCGTGCGCGCTGACCTCTTCGTACAGGCAGAGGTAACAGTTGCTGAAGCTTGTGACGTACACGCTGCCAGGGCGGACGGAGGTCGGGAAGTCGCAGTTGCCCACCGTGATCGACGTCGATTCCCGCATGGCGTCGTCACCGGTCACGGCCGCGCACCCTGACGCGCCCAGCACGCCCAGGCCGAACCACAGCGTGACACTCGTACCGGCGAGCGCGATCGCCCGAGCGGAATTTCCCTTCTTCACGAACATCCCTTTCTTGACGCGATCTTGATGATTCCGACCGCATGGTCGCGGTGTCCGCGGAGCCGCGCGGAAACCATGTTCCGGCCGGTCGGCACCCTGATCGGAGGCGGTGACCGCCTCCGTGGTCTCGCGGCCGGGGGCGGTTGGGCAGCGGGCGAAGGGGTAAGGGCCGAGCAGTGAACCGAGGCCGGACGACCAGATCCCACCTGCGACGACCCCGATGACCTCGACCAGGCCGGTCTCGCGAGCATCGAACTCGATCGGCGGCGGCGGGGCGTTCGCCGCGGCGGCGCCGGCGCGCACGACAGACTCGATGAGAATGAGGTGGCACAGGTCAGGCCTGACGGCTTTTTGGCTGGTCATCGGGCCGCTCATACCGTCTGGACCAATCTTTCATCAGATTTCGCCATAAGTCCAAGGCTTGTTCTGACGTCATCGATGCCCTCCGGACATCGGCGAACGCGATCAGGGCGGGGGTGGTGCTCGAATGGATCTTGATCTCCGCAAGCTTCGCTACTTCATCGCGGTGGCGGAACGGCTGCATTTCGGCCGGGCGGCCGAAGCACTGCACATCACACAACCCGCGCTCTCCCGGCAGATCAGACAACTAGAACATGACGTGGGCGCCGACCTCTTCGTCCGTACCAGCCGGGAGGTCACCCTCACTCCCGCGGGCGAGCAGCTCCTGCACGACGCGGGGCGGCTGCTCGCCGCCAGCCGCGCGGCCCGGGACAGGGCGCGCCGCGCCGGCGAGGACGGGCGCCACCTGACCGTCGGGTTCATGCTCGGCATAGACACCGCCCCGGCCCTGCGGTGCTTCACCGAGCGCCACCCCGACGTGATCATCCACCTCAAACGCCTGCACATGAAGAACCGCAGCGAGGCTCTGCTCGACGGCCGCGTCGATGTCGGCTTCGTCCGGCTTCCCTTGGTCTCCGAGGGACTGAGCACGATGTTCCTGTACACCGAGCCGTTCACCGTCGTGCTGCCCGCCGACCACCCTCTGGCGGGCAAGACCTCGCTGAGCATCGACGACGTCGCCGACGAGCCCGTCCTGCACTACGCCGACGCCGACCCGGCGTGGAACGCCTTCTGGAGAATCGACCCACGCCCCGACGGGACCCGGCCCCGCTCCGGGCCCGCCGTGCACGACATCGAGGAGATCGTGGAGTACGTCCGGGCGGGGCGCGGTGTGGTGTTCCTCCCTCCCGCGATCATCTCCTTGTTCCCGCGGCCCCACGTCACCTACGTTCCGGTCGCCGACGCCCCGCTGGGCACGGTCGTGCTGGCCTGGGACAGCACCCGGCGCTCCCCCCTGATCGCCGCCCTGGCCGAGGCCATCCTGGAGGCCGGTCCCCCCGGGCGGTGAGCCGGAGGTCGTTCACCGGCCGGTTCCGGCGATCGGGGAGAATACGGCCCGTGGAAGGTCGATGGGTCGAGGTGGCGGACCGGGTGCTCGTGCGGCGGTACGCCGAGCTGGACCTGTCGGTGGGGCTGGTCATGGGCGACGGCGGCTGCCTGGTGGTCGACACGCGGGGGGACGAGCGGCAGGGGGCGGAGCTGCTCGCGGAGGTGAGACGGATCACCCGCGACCCGTGGACGGTGGCGATCACCCACTCGCACTTCGACCACAGCTTCGGCACCCGGCCGTTCCTCGGCCGCCCCGTCTGGGCACACGAGAGCTGCCGCGCCGACCTGGTCGAGAACGGCGGCCGGGCCAGGGACGAGTGGGCACGGTACTACCGGGATCTGGGACGCCCGGACATCGCCGGCGACATCGCGAGGACCGAGATCGTGCCGCCGGACCACCTCGTGACCGACCGGGCCCGGCTGGTCGTCGGGGGCCGCCCGGTCGTCCTGGCCCACCTCGGCCGCGGTCACTCCGGCAACGACATGGTCGTCCACGTGCCGGACGCCGGGGTGATCTTCGCCGGGGACCTCGTGGAGAACGGCGCGCCGCCCGCCTACGAGGACGCCTACCCCCTCGAATGGCCCGCCACGGTCGCCGGGCTGCTCGACCTGCTCGACGGGGGTCCCGGCCCCGGTGGCGCGGTCGTCGTTCCCGGTCACGGCGACCCGGCCGGCCGCGCGTTCGTCGTCGCCCAGCACGCGGAGATCTCCGCTCTGGCCCGTCTCTGCGAGCGGGTGAGCGCGGGTCTCCTGTCCCCCGCCGACGCCGTACGCCGGTCGCCGTACCCCGAGGAGACGACCAGGATCGCCCTCGGCCGCGCGGGTCGCCCCTGACGGCGGCCGGGTCGCGTCGGCCGCGGAAGAGCACGCGGGCGGGGCGGGCCCGGCGCGGTGCCGGGCCGGTGTCCGGCGGTCCCCTCAGGAGCGGGTGAGGTCGGTCAGGTAGGCGGTGAGGGCGTTCAGATCCTGGAGGAACCAGGTGTCACCGCCAAAGTCGATCATGATGTCCAGCTCCGCCTCGATGGCGTCGACCAGGCGGATCGTGGCGATGGAGGTGATCCCCATGGCGACGAACGAGCTGTCGGAATCGAGGATCTCCTGGGCGGAGGGTTCCCCGTCACACGCCGTGGACAGCGCTCCGGCCAGCCACGTCCGGAGGGAGTCCCCGGAAGGGGGGACGCCCGTCCCCGTCGTTCCCCCGGCCCGCTCGGCCGGCGCGGTCTGCCCGGCGGGCTCCACCGGTTCGACCGGACCCGCCGGACCGGCGACGTCTGGGTGACTCATTCGATACCTCCAGTGGGAAACCCGGGTTCCGGTCCCGGGAGGGTGCCGGGTTCTCCCCCGGCCCGCCGGTCGTCACGGGGAAGGGGTGAGCGTGTTCAGGAACCGTCCGTGCCGAGCATCCGGGCGACCTCCTCGTCCGTCAGCGCGGACAGCTCCTCCATCAGGATCCGCTCCACCACGACCGCGAGATCGGCCACCGTGCGGTTCCTGAAGAGCTCGCGGACGGGAACGTCGATCCCGGCGGCCGTGCGCAGGCGGGAACCGACCCGCACGACGAGCAGGGAGTGACCGCCCAGCGCGAAGAAGTCGTCGAGCGCGCCGACCTTGCCGACACCCAGCACCTCCTGCCAGACGCCCGCCACGAGGATCTCCGCGTCGTTCCTCGGCTCCACGAAGGGCCGGTCCTCGTCGAGGTCGAAGCCGGGCGCGGGCAGCGCGCGACGGTCGATCTTCCCTCCGGTGGTCACCGGCAGCTCGTCCAGGGTCACCCAGACGTCGGGAACCATGTACGGCGGGAGCGCCGCGGCGAGGTCGCGCCGGAGCTCCGCCGGGTCGGCGGGGCCCGCGACGTAGGCGACCAGCCTGTCCTCGCGGGCGGTCACCGCCGCCTGCCGCACGCCGGGGTGGGCGAGGAGACGTCCCTCGATCTCGGCGGGCTCGATCCTGAACCCGCGGACCTTCATCTGGTCGTCGACGCGGCCCAGGAACTCCAGCAGGCCGTCCGCGCGCCACCGGACCAGATCTCCGGTGCGGTAGAGCCGCCCCAGCTCCGGGTCGTCGAGGAAACGCCCGGCGGTCAGGTCCGGACGGCCGAGGTATCCCCTGGCGAGTCCCGCGCCGCCGAGGAGCAGTTCCCCCGGGGCGCCGGGCGGCGCGCGGTGCGGAAGCTCGGACGGCGTGCGGCGCGGAGGCGCTCCGGAGGCGCCGGGCGGTACACGGGGGTCGCGGGGGTCGACGACGACCGCCCGGGTGCCGCCGATCGGCCGCCCGATCGGAGGGCGTCCCTCGGTGTCGGCGGAGCCGAGATCGGCCGCGGTGGCGATGATCGTGGCCTCGGTGGGCCCGTAGGTGTTGACCAGCCGCACCCGGTCGCCGAACCGCTCCCGCCAGCGGGCCACGGCTCCGGCGTGCACCTGCTCGCCACCGAGGATGACCAGCCGCAGCCGTTCCGGCCAGGCCACGTCGTCGATCTGGTCGACCAGCCGGTGCCAGTAGGCGGTCGGCAGGTCCAGCACGGTCACCTCGCGCCCCCGGGGTCCGGCGAGGACCTCGGGAAGGGTGACCGCGCCGCCCGGCAGGAGTTCGAGGGCCGCTCCCGAGGCCAGCGCGGGGTAGATCTCCTCGGCGTGCGCGTCGAAGCCGAGCGCGGCGAACTGGACCACCCGGTCTCCCGGCCCCAGCCCGTACGCCTCCCTCATCCAGGCCACCCGGTCGGCCAGGGCCCGGTGCTCCACCACCACGCCCTTGGGCTGCCCGGTGGACCCCGAGGTGTAGATGACGTACGCGGCGTCGTCCCCGTCGACGCGATGCGCGGTCTCCTCGGGCCTCTCGTGCTCCAGATCGTCCAGGACCAGCACCGGGACGTCCCCCGGCGGCGGGCCGCCGAGGCGGCGGGCCGTCACCAGGAGGGCGGCTCCGCTGCCGGACAGGAGCGTCCCCACCCGTTCCTCCGGGAGTTCGGGGTCGACGGGCAGGTAGGCGCCACCGGCACGCCACACGGCGAGCATCGCCGCGACGACGTCGATCGACCGGTCCGCCACGACCGCGACGACCGTCTCCCGTACGACACCGCGGCGCCGGAGCAGCGCGGCCAGCGCGGCGACGCGGCGCTCCAGGCCCGCGTAGGTCAGCGTCTCGTCGCCGCAGCCCACCGCCGTCGCGTCCGCGTGCAGGACGGTCGCCTCCCGGACGAGGTCCGGCACGAGAGGACCGGGGAGGAGGGCCGTCGCCTCCTCGTGGACGCGCAGCCGGGCGTCGTCCTCGTCGGTGCGCAGCGGCAGCGCGGAGAGGGCCCGGCGGGGGTCGGCGGCGATCGCGCGGCACAGGACGCCGAACCGGCCCGCGAGGCGGGCGGCGGTCTCGGCCTCGAACAGCTCGGCGTCGTAGCCGAGCACCAGGAAGAGCCCGTCGTCGTCCCGCCACATCTCCAGCATGAGGTCGAACTTGGCCTGCCGGTATCCGGCGTCGAAGAACTCCAGGTCCAGGTCGGCGAGGGAGTCCCTGGTGCCGTCGTCCTGGCTGTGCAGGATGGCCATGGTCCGGAAGAGCGGCGTACGGCTCAGGCCGCGCTCCACCTCCAGCTCCGTCGCGAGCCTCTCGAACGGCACCTCCTGGTGCGCCATCGCCTCCAGCACGATCTTCCGCGTACGGCCCACGAGGTCGGTGAAGGAGGGGTCTCCCGACAGGTCACCCCGCAGGACCAGGGTGCTGGCGAGATAGCCGACGACCGGCTCCAGCTCGACGCGGTCCCTCCCCGCGTAGGAGGAGCCGACCATGATGTCGTCCTGGCCGGTGTGGCGGGCCAGCAGCACCTGGTACGCGGCGAGCAGCACCATGAAGAGGGTCGCCCCGCACTCCTGGGCCACCTCCTCCAGCCGCGCGGCGAGATCGGCGGGCAGGCGGAAGGAGTGGAACCCCCCGGTGTGGGAGGAGATCGGCGGGCGGGGGTGGTCGAGCGGCAGCTCCAGCACGGGAAGGTCGGCGAGCCGCTCGCGCCAGTAGCCGAACGCCGCCCCGTCGTCGCGGCTCCGCTGCCAGAACGCGATGTCCCCGTACGTCACCGGCGGCTCGGCGAGACCGGGTTCCGTCCCGTTCCGGTGCGCGGCGTACAGGGCGGCCAGGTCGTCGGCCAGGACGTTGAGCGACCAGCCGTCGCCCGCGATGTGGTGGAGGACGAGGCAGAGCACGTGGTCGTGCTCGGCCAGGCGCAGCAGGCTGACCCGGAACGGGGGCGGTCCCGTGAGGTCGAAGGGGGCGTTGGTCCGCTCCGCGACCAGCCGCCGCGCCTCCCGCTCCCTCTCCGCGAGTTCCCCGCCGCTCTCTCCTGCGGTCTCTCCTCCGGCGGTTCCGGGGCCGGCCCCTCCCGCGAGCCGCTCTCCCCCCGCCGGTTCCCCGCCGGAGAGGTCGATGTGCTCGATCAGCGGACCGGTCGCGGGGTCGGTGATCGCGACCGGCCCGCCGTCCACCTCCGGGTAGCGGGTGCGCAGGGTCTCGTGCCGCGCCGCCAGGTCCCGGAGAGCGTGTTCCAGCGCGGCGGTGTCGAGATCGCCGCGCAGGCGCCAGACGTTGAACATGTTGTACGCCGCGTCGTCCGGATCGAGCCGGTGCAGGAGCCAGAGCCGCTCCTGCGCGGGCGAGAGCGCGAGCGGCGCGCCCTCGGGGCGCGGACGCAACGGGACGGCACGACCGTCGTGGTCGTCCGCGGGGCCGGACACGGCGCTGCCGACGACCTCGGCGAACCCGGCGACCGTCGGCCGGCCGAACAGCTCCCTGACGGGAACCTCCACGTCGAGCAGCGCCGCGATCCGCGCGGTGACCTTGACCGCGAGCAGCGAGTGCCCGCCCAGGCCGAAGAAGTCGTCGTCGGCGCCGAGCCGGTCGGCGGCCACGCCCAGCACCTCGGCGAAGATCCCGGCCACCCGCCGTTCCAGGGGGGTCTCCGGCGGGCGGCCGTGCCCGGCGGACGGCCTGCCGGGCGCGGGGAGCGCCTTGCGGTCGACCTTGCCGTTCGGGGTGAGGGGCAGCGCGGGCAGCGGCACCACGACCGCGGGCACCATGATCGCGGGCAGCGACCGCGCGACGTGCTCCCGGAGCCTCGCGAGGTCCACCTCACCGGTGACCTCGACGCCTCCGGCCGCGGCTCCGGTTCCCGCTCCGGTTCCGGCCTGGGCTCCTGCTCCGGCTTCTGCGGCACGGTCCTCTCCGGCGGCGGGTGGGACCCCGACCACGTACGCCACCAGGGTGTCGTCGACGATCGCGGCGACCGCGCGGGAGACCTCGGGGTGGGTCTCCAGGACGGCCTCGATCTCGCCCAGCTCGATACGGTGGCCTCGCAGTTTCACCTGGCCGTCGGCCCGGCCGAGGAACTCCAGCCGCCCGTCCGCCAGCCATCTCACCCGGTCGCCGGTCCGGTACAGACGCGACCCCGGCGGGCCGAACGGGTCGGGCAGGAAGCGCTCCGCGGTCAGGCCCGGCCGCTTCAGGTAGCCCCGCGCCAGCCCCGTCCCCGCGATGAACAGCTCGCCGACCACCCCGAGGGGCACCGGGTCGAGCCTGTCGTCGAGCACGTGGACACGGGTGTTGGCCAGCGGCCTGCCGATCGCCACCGTCCCGGGCTCGGCGGGCACCGGCTCGTAGGTGGACCAGATCGTCGTCTCGGTGGGCCCGTACACGTTCCACATCGCTCGCACGCGCCCTCGCAGCGCGCGGGCGAGGGCGGGCGGCAGCGCCTCGCCCCCGGTCAGGGCGGTCACCCTCGGCCCGTCGAATCCCGCGTCGAGGAGCGCCCGCCAGCCCGACGGCGTGGCCTGGACGTGCGTCACGCCGTGCGCGGCGGCGAGCCTCACCAGCGCGAGCGCGTCCGACGCCTCCGCGCCTCCCGCGACGACCACCCGGCCGCCGGTGACCAGCGGGAGGAAGAACTCCAGCACGGAGATGTCGAACGACAGGGAGGTGAGCGCCAGCCAGACGTGACCGGGACCGGCGCCGAGCAGGTCCCGCATGGCCAGCAGCAGGTTGACCACGGCGCGGTGCTCGATCGCGACCCCCTTGGGGCGGCCCGTCGAGCCCGACGTGTAGATCACGTACGCGAGGTCGTCCGGCGTCGCGAGCGGCACGGGGGGCGTGCCGGGCTCACCGGCGAACACCAGGGGGTCCTCGATGAACAGGACCCGGGCTGTACTCCCGCCGCTCCCGCCGCTCCAGGCGTCCTCGGGAAGCCGTCCGCGCACGCGCTCCTCGGTGAGGAGCAGTTCCGCGCCCGAGTCGCGCAGCACGAAGGCGAGGCGCTCGGCGGGGTAGTCCGGGTCGAGGGGCAGGTAGGCGCCGCCCGCCCTCATCACGGCCAGCAGCGCGACCAGCGTCTCCAGCGAGCGGGTGGCGCACACGGCCACGACGGCGCCGGGCCGCACGCCCTCGCGCCGCAGCCGGTTGGCCAGCCGGTTGACGCTCGTCTCCAGTTCCGCGTACGTCAGGCTCCGCCCGCCGCACGTGGCCGCGACCGTCCCGGGCTCACCCGCGACCAGGTCGTGGAGGGTGGCCTCCGGGCGCGGGGCGGCGGTGTCGTTCCACACGGTGAGGGCCAGTTCGCGTTCGGCCTCCGGGGGGAGACCGAGCTCCGACAGCCGCGTGCCGGGGTCCTCGACGGCCCTGCGCAGCATGGCCGCGACGTGCGCCGCCATCCGCTCGGCCGTGGCGTGGTCGAACAGGGCGGTGCTGTAGACGAGGGAGAGTTCGAGGTCGCCGTCCCGCCGCCCGAACTCCAGCGACAGGTCGAACTTCGCCGACCGTGCGTCGCCCAGGTCGACCGCCTCCGCGGTGACGCCGGGCAGGGTGAGGGCGGTGCCCTGATAGTCGTGCAGGACGAGCTGGGCCTGGAAGAGGGGCGTGCGGCTGAGGTCCCTGGGGACGTTCAGCTCGCTCACCAGCCGGTCGAAGGGCAGGGCCGCGTTGGTGTACGCCTGCAGGGCCGCGCGGCGGACCCTGACGAGCAGTTCCCCGAAGGTCGGGTCGCCCGACAGGTCCCCGCGGATCACCAGCGTGTTGAGGAAGAGCCCGATGAGCGGCTCCAGCTCGTCCCTGTCCCGTCCGGCGATCGGCGTGCCGACGCAGATGTCCTCCTGGCCGGAGCGGCGCGACAGCAGGACCAGGTACACGGCGAGCAGCACCATGAACGGCGTGGTGCGGGTGCGCCGGGCGAGCCCGTCGACGGCGTCGGCCAGCTCGGCGGGGAGCAGGAGCAGGGCGCAGCCGCCCTCGGAGGTCCTGACCGGGGGACGCGGCCGGTCCGTCGGGAGCTCCAGCGTCGGCGGGTCGGCCAGCCTCCGCCGCCAGTGGCCGAGTTGCTCGTCCGCCAGGTCGTCCGGACGCTCGCGCTGCCACAGCGCGAAGTCCGCGTACTGGATCGGCAGCGGCTCCCACAACGGCCGTTCACCGGCCAGGAACGCTCCGTAAAGCGTGGCCAGCTCGCGCGCGAACACGCCGATCGACCAGCCGTCCACGGCGATGTGGTGGAACACGACGTAGATCGCGTGCTCCCGCTCGGACAGGCGCAACAGGCCCGCCCGGAGCGGCGGCTCGCCCGCCAGGTCGAACCGCCGCTCGATCTGCTCCCGGACGAGCCGCGTGGTCCGCGCCTCACGTTCCGTCTCGGGAAGATCCGACAGGTCCAGCAATTTCAGGTACGGCCGGTCGCCGGCCGGGTGTGGCTCGTCGACGACCTGGACGGGAGCGCCGTCCCTGCTCGGGAAGCGGGTCCGCAGGATCTCGTGCCTCGCCACGATCTCGGCGAGCGCCCGCTCCAGGGCGTCCGGGTCGAGCGGTCCCCGGAGCCGTTCGGCGATGAAGACGTTGTGGGCGCCGCCGCCTCCGGCCCCTTCCAGCCGGTCGAGGAACCACATGCGCTCCTGGCCGTACGAGAGCGGCAGCTCGCGGATGCCATCGGGCCGGGGTGTGATCCCGTCCCGCGCGAGCATGTCCATCCCTAGACCTCCCGCCGGAGAGGCGCGGGAACCGTTCTCATGACGGCCTCCCTGCTGGCAGATCGCGAGCCCGAAAGGAGATCCCTCATAATCACGACAAAAGACTGTCAGATAAAAACATAAATCCGCAAGGAGCAGACATTCAGCGCCGGATATCGGTGCCGCCTTCGGCGAAGGCGCTGACTTCGCTCCGGACCGTCCGCGCCGCCGCCGGGCGTACCGCTGACATCATGTCGCCTGACACTAGTTGCCGGTGCCCACGCCGTGAAGGCGGGGGCGGGAGGTTGACCGCGCCGCCGCCGGGAGTGTCTGATCATTGTGGGCGAGCGGCTTCACGGGCGGGTCGCGCGGCTCGCGGAATCGCGCCGGACCCGGTCCGGGCGTTCACCCACGACGTTCTCTCCCTCCGCTCGCCGTTGCGTCCGGGTCATTGTCGGCGTCCGGCCTCGGGAGAGGTTTCCGATATTCGAAGGCGGGGGCTTTGCTGATCGGACCCGGCCGGTCTCCGGACGCGAGGGTGGTGCGCGACGGGCCGCTCACCTGGGCCCAGCACGAGTGGATCCAGTGGATCCCCACCGACACGGACACCTCCTACGAGGACAACATCTGCGCCGCCGTACCGGGGCGGAACCTGCCCG
The DNA here is from genome assembly GCF_052983175.1 of Streptosporangium sp. G12. Classification (NCBI taxonomy): domain Bacteria; kingdom Bacillati; phylum Actinomycetota; class Actinomycetes; order Streptosporangiales; family Streptosporangiaceae; genus Streptosporangium; species Streptosporangium sp. G12. The sequence continues at coordinate 160,868 of NZ_JBRIQO010000024.1, forward strand.
TCGGCCAGGTCGTCGCGGCGGTACGCGACGTCCTCGCCCGGCACGAGGGACTGCGGTCGCTGGTCCGCCGCGCGGGCCGCGAGGACAGCCTCCAGTACGTCTGCCCGGTCGACGACCGGCTGGACGACGTGATCCAGGTGATGGATGACGAGGCGTCCTTCAGGCGGCGGTTCGACACCCCGTGGCGGCGCACCTGCTTCAGGATCGGCGAGCAGTGGCCCGTCAGGGCCGTCCTGGACGCGGCGGGCGGGCGCGTGCGCCGGATCGACCTCATCGTCGACCACGTCGCGATCGACCCGTGGGGGATGCGGGTCCTCTGCGACGACCTGAGGCACGCCCTCCACACGCGTGCCACGGGCCGCGCGTCGTTCCCCGGCCCCGCCGCCGAGCAGCCGATCGACGTCGCCCTGTCCGAGAACTCCCCCGCCGGGCGGGCCTACCAGCGGCGGGCCCTGGGCTACTGGGAGCGGCGGCTGGGCGAGATCGGCAAGGCGCTCGACGGCCACGTGCCCTTCGCGCCCTCGCGAGCCCCCCTCGGGCGACCCGGCGACGCACGGCCCGGCGCGTCACAGCCCGGCGAGTCCGGTCAGGGAGAGTTCCGCTCCTGCTGGCTGACGTCCCGCCGCGCGGGGTCGGCGGCCGGCGCCATAGCGCGGGCGACGGGCGTCTCCCCCTCCGCCGCCTTCCTCCTCGCCTTCGGCGCCGCCGTCTGCGCGGTGGAACGGTCGTCGCGGGCCGGGATCTTCGCGATCTCGGCGAACCGCTTCTCCGCCGGGGCGGGGCGGTCGGTGCGCAAGGCCACCATGACGATGCCCGTGCTCCTGCCCGCCGTGTGCCCCGACTCGCCGGGGGCCGCGTACCGCAGGGCGCTGGCGGACTGCGCCGCCCAGCAGCTGTCCGGCCACCGGTTCGCCAACGCCGACCCGTACGCCACGGAGCGGATGTGCGAGGAGATCCTCGGCGGCCTGTACAAGACCGGGGTGGCCTATCCCCGGTTCAGCTACATGGACGAGGGGGTCGCGGACGACCTCAACACGCTGTGGCCGGCGGGTGACGACGGGTTCCCCGGCGACGCGGACGACCGGGTCGTCACCTTCTCACCGCCCCGCCCGCTGGGCGCCCGCTACATGATGACCGTCCTGCACCGCCCCGCGGGCGCCGTGTTCAGCCTCCAGTGGAGTGACGCGACCGGCTGGGGGGCGACCGCGGAGGACATGCTCCTGTACGTCGAGGACCTGATGGTCTGGGCCGCGTCGGAGTGCGCGGGGAGCCCTCCGGCGCTCGGCGGCGCGGGACCGGCGACCTGAGGCGAGACGGCCACCGCGGACACGGCGGTGACACGATCGCCGCGGACACGGCGGACACGGCGGTGACACGATCGCCGCGGACACGGCGGACACGGCGGTGACACGACGAGACATCGGGAGGCTCTCACATGGACGCTCAACGTGATGAACGAGGTCGCGGAGGGCCGGCGGTCTCCGGCGGCGCCGTCGTCCCGCGGGACCGGCACCTCGACTGGGACGGCTGCCACAACGTCCGCGACCTGGGCGGCATGCGCACCGCCGACGGACGCGAGACGCGCTGGGGCGCCCTCATCCGTTCCGACGCCCCCGAGCGCCTCAGCCCCGCCGGATGGCGGGCGCTCGCGGACCACGGCGTCCGCACGGTCGTCGACCTGCGCAACGACGGCGACTGGCGGGGCGAGGCGGGGCGCCGTCCCTCCGGCCTGACCACCGTGCGCGTGCCGCTGGACGACCAGGGGGACACCGAGTTCTGGTCCGGGCTCACCGGCCTGTACGGCACTCCCCTGTACTACCGGCCCTTCCTGGAGCGGAAGGCGGAGCGGTGCGTCGCCGCCATATCGGCGATCGCCCGCGCCGAGCCCGGCGGGGTCGTCGTGCACTGCATGGCGGGCCGCGACCGCACCGGGCTCGTCACCCTGCTGATGCTCGCCCTCGCGGGCGTGCCGGCCGCCGACATCGCCGCCGACTACGAGCTGAGCGCGGAACGGCTGCGCCCCCTCTTCGCCAAGCTCGGCGAGGCCGACGAGGGTCCCGGGATCCAGGCGGCGCTCGCCCGCGCGAACACCACGGCCCGCGAGGTCATCGTGGCCACGGTGGAGTCGCTCGACGTCGAGTCCTACCTGCGCGGCGCCGGGCTCGGCGAGGCCGACCTGGCCGCCGCCCGCGCCCGGCTCGTCGGCCCCGCCACCTGAGCGTCGGCGTACACCTCCGTCAGCCTGCCGACCGCCCGGTCCCAGCCGAACCGGGACGCGTGGGCGAGCGCGCCGGCGCCGAGTGCCCGCAGCAGCCGGGGCGCGGCCACGAGGTCGCCGAGCACCCGGGCGTACGCGGCCGGGTCGTGCCCGTCCACGAGCACGCCGGAGATCCCGTCCCGCACCGCGGTGCGGAGGCCGCCGACGGCCGCGGCGACCACGGGGGTGCCGCACGCCTGGGCCTCGACGGCCACCAGGCCGAACGTCTCGGCGTGGGAGGGCACCACGACGGCGGTCGCCGCCCGGTACCAGTCGGCGAGCCGGCGCTGCGGGCAGGGCGGCTCCAGCCGTACCTGGCCGGTGATGCCGAGGGTGGCGGCGAGCTTGCCCAGGTGGTCGGGGCGGCCCCAACCGGCTCCGCTGGGCCCGCCCACGACCGCCACGACGAGGCGCCCGGCGAGGCCGGGGTCGCGCCGGATCATCATGGCCGCGGCGTGCAGCAGGACGTCCGGCGCCTTGAGCGGCTGCACCCTCCCGGCGAACAGCAGCACGACGGCGTCCGGAGGGAGGCCGAGCGCGCGCCGGGCCTCGGCCCGCGAGCCGGGGCGGAACAGGGACAGGTCGACGCCGGGATTGACGGTCCGCACCCTGGCCGGGTCGGCCCCGTACAGAGTGACCAGCTGGTCGGCCTCCTGCACGGTGTTGGCGACGAGCCGGTCGGCGGCGGCCACCACCTCCGTCTCCCCCGCGATGCGCCCGGCGGGCTCGGGCTCGTCGCCCGCCGCGAGCGACGCGTTCTTGACCGCGCCGAGCGAGTGCATGGACTGCACGAGGGGAACACCCCAGCGCGCCTTGGCGATCGCCCCCACCCGTCCGGCCAGCCAGTGGTGGGCGTGCACGAGGTCGTACCCGCCGTCCGGCCCCCTGGCGGCCCCCGCGCGCAGCATCTCGGCGGTGAACGGGCCGAGGGTGTCCGGCAGGTCGTTCTTGTCGAGTTCCCTGGGCGGTCCCGCGGCCAGGTGCCTGACCAGCACGCCGGGGAAGAGCTCGGCCAGCGGCGGCGCGCCGGGCGCGCCGGCGCGCGTGAAGATGTCCACCTCGACGCCCAGCGCCGCCATCCGCCGGGCGACCTCGACGATGTAGACGTTGAGTCCCCCCGCGTCGCCCCCGCCCGGCTGGGCGAACGGGGAAGTAAGGACGCTGACGGTCGCGATCCTCCGGGGAAGGGGAAGGCGTCGCGGCACGGGCATTCACCTCCGCTCGAGCATTCGCCCGGGGCGCGTCGTTCTTCGCTCCCGCGGCTGGGAATCTCCGGTGACCGGGACCCGGCACCGGCGCCGGGTTCCCGGGCGGCGCGGCGCGAGCCGTCCCGCCTCCCGGGCGACCGCGCCGTCGGGGATCTCGGCGGAGGCGTGGAGAAGCCGGGCGAGGTACGGCTGCCGCACGCGGCGCCCCCGCCGTTCTCCCGGGACGGAATCCTGAAAGTCGTGCCCGGCCGTCGCGGGATCACGGGAGGCCGGGGGTGGTCGTCGCGATTCGGCGGGACGCGCCGGTCGCGAACTGTGAATGATCAGACACTCTCGCCCGCGGCGTCGTCAACCTGTTGACGGGGGCGTCACGGCGCAGGGCATTGGCAACAACCGGCCACCCCGATGGTGCCGGCGCTCTGGTGTGCGGTTACGTCCGCGGTCCCCGGGAGAGGCCCGGCGACGACCGCCGCGGCCCGCCGGTCCCTCACGGCAGCCAAGAAAGCGATCCAGACAGTTCTTCACAACTATCTAGCAATGCTGTGCAATTTTCTGGCACACTCTGGCAAGAATAGCCGCAAGGGGGATAAGGCTTGTGGGTGGACTATCTGACCAATTACGTGCCCTGGACGAGGACACCGCCTCCGTCTACTTCAGGGCGCTTCACAGGGGCCATATCGGTACGGCCCGCGACGTCGCCGAAGAGCTCGACCTCGACCCCCGCACCGTCGAGGACGCGATAGAACGGCTGACCCGCCTGCACCTGCTCCGGCCGGAGCCGGGACATCTGACCAACCTCGTACCGGTGAACCCGGAGATCGCCGCCGCGTCGCTGATATCGCCGATGGAAACGGAGATCCACCATCGTCGCGACCTGATCACCGGCATCCGTACGCGGATGCACTCCCTGATGCACGGATACGACGAGGTGCAGCGCACCAGGAAACCGGCGAACCCGGTGGAGGCGCTGCCCGACGGCGCGGCCGTGCGCGGATCGCTGCACCTGGCGGCGGAGGCGTGCGAACGCGAGATGCTGAGCGTCGAGCCGAACACGCCCTCCTGGGCCGACCTCGACGACACGCTGACGCGCAACCTCGCCATGCTGGAGCGGGGGGTGCGGATGCGGATGCTCTACCAGCACAGCGCCCGCGCCGACCTGCCCACCAGGGGACACATCAAGAAGCTCGTCGCGGCCGGTGCCAGCGTGCGCACCACGCCCCAGCTGCCGAACCATCTCGTGATCTTCGATGGGGAGATCGCCTTCATGTCCCGGCCGGGCGAGGCGGGTGCGGCGCCGGGGGCGGTCGCCGCACGCGACCTGTCCGTCGTCGGGTTCCTGTCGGAGGTCTTCGAGCACCTGTGGAACTCCGCGACCCCCTACTCCGCCTCCGACCTGGGCTACCAGGGCGCGACGGACGAGATACAGCACGCCATCGTCACCCTGCTGGCCCAGGGGTTCACCGACGAGGCCGTCGCCCGCAGGCTGGGAATGTCCGTGCGCACCTGCCGCCGTCACATCGGCGCGCTGCTGCAGAACCTGAGCGCGGTGAGCCGGTTCCAGGCCGGGATCCGGGCCGCCGCGAGCGGGTACGTCGACGCGCGGTGACCCCCGTGGAAGGCCCGGTGGCGGGAACCCTGCGCAGCGATCACCACGGAAACAGAGAGGGCGGAACGGAGCCATGCCGTACGACCGTCGCATTCTCCTCGTCCACGCCCATCCCGACGACGAGTCCATCGGGACGGGTGCCACGATGGCGAGGTACGTCGCCGAGGGCGCGTACGTCTGCCTGGTGACGTGCACCCTGGGCGAGGAGGGCGACGTGGTCCCTCCCGAGCTGGGCCACCTCGCCGCCGGGCGGGAGAACCGGCTGGGCCCGTACCGCGAGGGCGAGCTGGCGGTGGCGTGCGCGGCCCTCGGCGTGGACGACCACCGCCTCCTCGGCGGGCCGGGACGCTGGCGCGACTCCGGCATGATGGGCTCGCCGTCCAACGACCACCCGGACTGCTTCTTCCGCGCCGACCTCGACGAGGCCGCCGCGGAGCTGGTCCGGATCGTCAGGGAGGTCAGGCCCCAGGTCGTCGTCACCTACGACGACAACGGCTACTACGGCCATCCCGACCACATCCAGGCCCACCGGGTGGCGTGGCGGGCGTTCGAGAAGGCCTCCGACCCGTCCTTCGGCGAGGGCGAGCCGTGGCGGCCCTCCCGGTTCTACGTCACCGCCATGCCGCTGGACGAGCTGGAGCGCGCGGTGGGCACCGGCCCGTTCAAGCGGGTCGGCTCCGTTGAGGAGTTCGGTTTCGGCGTCCCAGGCGAGCAGGTGACGACGCAGGTCGACGCGAGGGCGCATCTGGGTGCCAAGATCACCGCGTTGCGCGCGCACCGCACGCAGCTGAGCGTGGACGGCTCCTTCTTCGCGCTCTCCGACCACGTGGGACAGCCCGCCCTGGGCGTGGAGTACTACACGCTGCTGGCGGGAGAGCCGGGCCCGCCCGGCGAGGACGGCCGCGAGACCGGCCTCTTCGGCTGACCCGCCCGGCCCGTGCCGCCGTCGCCCGCACCCGGTCCCCGTTCCGCGCCGCCGCCGGCCACGTCCGGCCCGGGACGATCGTCCGGCCGCCCCGGGGCGTGACGACCGTCCGCGCCGGCTCGGCGCGGACGGTCAGATCTCCTCCTTGAGCCTGGCCGCCGGGTCGAGCTGGCGCGGCTGCATCGCCACCCTCGGGTGGTGCAGGTCGAAGGCCGGTCGCTCCGAGCGGATGTTCGGGATCGAGGTGAAGTTGTGCCGGGGCGGCGGGCAGGAGGTGGCCCACTCCAGCGAGTTGCCGAAGCCCCACGGGTCGTCCACCGTCACGCGCGGAGCGTGGCGGGCGGTGTGCCAGAGGTTGTAGATGAACGGCAGCGTGGAGGCGCCCAGCAGGAACGCGCCGACCGAGGAGATCAGGTTGAGGCCGGTGAACCCGTCGATCGCGCTGTAGTCGGCGTAGCGGCGCGGCATGCCCTGCGCGCCCAGCAGGTGCTGGACGAAGAAGGTGGTGTGGAAGCCGATGAACAGCGTCCAGAAGTGCAGCTTGCCCAGCCCTTCGTTCAGCATCTTGCCGGTCATCTTCGGCCACCAGAAGTAGAAGCCCGCGAACATCGCGAACACCACGGTGCCGAAGACCACGTAGTGGAAGTGCGCGACCACGAAGTAGGAGTCGTGCACGTGGAAGTCCAGGGGCGGGGAGGCCAGGATGACCCCGGTCAGCCCGCCGAGCAGAAAGGTGATCAGGAACCCCACGGCGAACAGCATCGGTGTGGCGAGCACTATGTGCCCGCGCCACATGGTGCCGGTCCAGTTGAAGAACTTCACCCCCGTCGGGATCGCGATCAGAAAGGACATGAAGGAGAAGAACGGCAGCAGCACCTGGCCGGTCGGGAACATGTGGTGCGCCCACACCGTCATCGACAGGCCCGCGATGGCGATGGTCGCGCCGATCAGGCCGATGTAGCCGAAGATCGGCTTGCGGCTGAAGACCGGGATGACCTCGGTGATGATGCCGAAGAACGGCAGCGCGATGACGTAGACCTCCGGATGGCCGAAGAACCAGAACAGGTGCTGCCACAGGATCGGCCCGCCGGTCTGCGGGTCGTAGATGTGGGCGCCGAACCGGCGGTCGGCCAGCAGGGCGAGCAGCGCGGCGGCCAGCACCGGGAAGGCCATCAGCACGAGCACGCCGGTCAGCAGCGTGTTCCAGGTGAAGATCGGCATGCGGAACATCGTCATCCCGGGGGCCCGCATGCAGATGATCGTGGTGATGAAGTTCACCGAGCCGAGGATCGTGCCGAGCCCGGCCATCACCAGGCCCACGACCCACAGGTCGCCGCCGAGCTGCGGGGAGAAGGTTCCGCGGGAGAGCGGCGTGTACCCCGTCCAGCCGAAGTCGGCCGCGCCCCCGTCGGTGAGGAAACCGAAGCTCGCGATGAGGCCGCCGAACAGGAAGAGCCAGAAGCTCACCATGTTGAGCCGGGGGAAGGCCACGTCGGGCGCGCCGATCTGCAGCGGCATGACCACGTTGGCGAACCCGGCGAACAGCGGGGTGGCGAACAGCAGCAGCATGAGGGTGCCGTGCATGGTGAACATCTGGTTGTACTGCTCCTGGCTCACCACCTGCAGCCCCGGATGGGCGAGCTCGGCGCGGATGACCATGGCCATCAGCCCGGCGAACACGAAGAAGACGAACGACGTTATCAGGTACATGTAGCCGATGACCTTGTGGTCCGTGCTCGTGAGCCAGCGTACGACGATCGAGCCCTGCGCCTTCCCGCGCGGTGCCAGCGGTGAGGTCAGCGGCTCCTCGCGCGACTGTTCGAAGGTCGTCACGACCCACCCCCTTCGAACCGGCTCGCCCCCGAACCGGCCCGTTCCCGCGAACCGGCCCGTCCACGAACCGGACGTCCTCGGAAGCGGCCCGTCCACGAAGCGGCCCGGCCACAGGGTCGGTCCGTCCACGAACCGGACCGTTCCCGAACCGGCGCGGCATCCGATTCCCACCGCCTTCCCCCGGCCATCCCCAGGGAAAGCGACTCCCACTCGCCCGCGCTGTCATCTTGCCCGCGCGATGACCTGGCGATTAATCCCTCTTGTCCACCTTCTGGCGGCCCCCGCCCCACCGGCCGGCATCACGGGCCCGTACCGTACGCGCCGTCCGGGCAACATGGGACGGCCCGTCGCGCTTGACCCGGGGCAGAAAGGGCACGCCGCTGGAAACGGAGTACGGAAAGGAGCGACGTCATGGTCCAGCGACAGCGAGTCGTCGTGATCGGAGGAGGGTTCGCGGGTTTCACCGTGGTCCGCACCCTTTCCCGGATCGCGAAGGGCGCGATCGAGATCGTCCTGATCAATCCGACCGACTACTTCCTCTACCTGCCGCTGCTGCCGGAGGTCGCGGCGGGCATCCTCGATCCGCGCAAGGTGGCGGTCCCGCTGGCGGGCGACCATCCCGGGGTGCGGCACCTGCTCGCCACGGTGGACACCGTCGACGTCGAGGCGCGTCGCGTGAAGTGCACCGACACCGAGGGCAACCACCGCGAGCTGGACTACGACCGCCTGGTGATCGCGGTCGGCAGCGTCAACAAGCTGCTGCCCGTACCCGGCGTCGCCGAGTACGCCCACGGCTTCCGCAGCATCGCCGAGGCCCTCTACCTGCGCGATCACCTGATCCGCCAGGTCGAGCTCGCCGACGCGTCCGACGACCCCGAGGAGCGCAGGGCCAGGTGCACGTTCGTGGTCGTGGGGGCCGGGTACACCGGGACCGAGGTGGCGGCGCAGGGCCAGCTGCTCACCCGCCACATCCGCGAACGGCGGCCGGGGCTGCGCGACCAGCCGGTGCGCTGGATCCTCGCCGACATCGCCCCGCGCATCCTCCCCGAGCTGGACGAGCGCCTGTCCCGGATCGCGCACCGGACACTGTCCGAGCGAGGCGTGGAGATCCGCACCGGGACGAGCGTGTCCGAGGCGACGGCGGAGGGGGTCGAGCTCTCCGACGGGGAGTTCGTGACGACCAGATCCCTGATCTGGTGCGTCGGGGTGCGCCCCGACCCGATGGTGGAGTCCCTGGGGCTGCCGACCGAGAAGGGGCGCCTGCTCGTCGACGAGTACCTGAGGGTGCCCGGCCACCCGGAGATCTTCGCCTGCGGCGACGCGGCCGCGGTTCCCGACCTCACCCGGCCGGGTGAGTACACGGCGATGACAGCCCAGCACGCCAGCCGCCAGGGCAAACGCGCCGCCCGCAACGTCGCCGCCTCCTACGGTCACGGAGAGCTCCAGCCGTACAGGCACCACGACCTGGGGTTCGTCGTCGACCTCGGCGGGACCGGCGCCGCCGCGAACCCGCTGGGCGTGCCGCTGTCGGGCGCGGTGGCCAAGGCGGTCACCCGGGGTTACCACCTGCTGGCCATCCCCCGCAACCGGGCGCGCATCGCGGGAAGCTGGCTGCTGGACCTCCTGGTGCCCCGCCAGACCGTCCAGCTGGACCTGATCCGCGGCCCGGAGGTCCCGCTCACCCACGCCACCCCCGAACACCCCCACGGCCCGGGCGGGAAACCGCCGGAGACGGACGCCTCCCGGAAGGCGGACGTGGCGTCGAAGGCGGGGGTCTCGTCGAAGGCGGGCGATTCGTAGGGCACCGCGGTTCGTGAGGGACGGCGGGTCGTAAAGGACGGCGGTTCGTAAAAGGACCGCGAGATTTTCGGCTCCTCCGGCGATGCTTCCGGAGAGCCGGGTAGGGGGCGGGGTATGGCAAAGATCGGTTACACGATGATGTGCGAGCAGACGCCCGCCAGGCAGCTGGTCAGGGACGTCACCACCGCCGAGCAGGTCGGCTTCGACTACGCGGTCATCTCCGACCACTACTTCCCGTGGCTGGAGGAGATGGGCCACTCCCCGTACGCCTGGTCGGTGCTCGGCGCGGCCGCGCAGGCCACCCGGGAGCTGCCCCTGATGACGTACGTGACCTGCCCGACCATGCGCTATCACCCGGCGGTGGTGGCGCAGAAGGCGGCGACCATGGGCGTGCTGAGCGAGGGCCGCTTCACGCTGGGACTGGGCGCCGGGGAGAACCTCAACGAGCACGTGACAGGCCAGGGCTGGCCTTCGGCCGACACCCGGCACGGGATGTTCCGCGAGGCCGTGCAGATCATCAGGGAGCTGTTCGAGGGCGGGTACGTCACCTACCGCGGGGAGTTCTTCGACGTCGACTCGGCCAAGCTGTTCGACCTGCCGGACGAGCCCGTCCCGCTGGCGATCGCCGCCTCCGGAGGCCAGTCGGGGAAGATCGCCGCCGAGCACGGCGACGCGCTGGTCGCGGTCGACCCCGACTCCGACCTGGTACGCCTGTTCTCCGGGGAGGGCGGCACGGGCAAGCCCGTCTACGGCCAGCTCGCCATCTGCTACGACCCCGACACGGAGGCCGCCAAGGAGCGGGCACACCGGCTGTGGCGCTGGTCGGTGGCCGGTTGGAAGGTCATGGCCGAGCTTCCCGGGCCCGTCAACTTCGCCGCCGCCACCGAGACCGTGCGGCCCGAGGACGTCGCGGCGAAGGTGCCGTGCGGCTCCGACGTGGACGCCGTGGTGGAGGCGGTACGCGCCTACACCGACGCCGGTTTCACCCACGTCGCCCTGGTCCAGATCGGCCACGAGCACCAGGACGCGTTCTTCGACTGGTCGGAGAAGGAACTGCTCCCCGCCCTGAGCGGCCTCTAGCCGCCGCCCCCCGCCGGGGGATCCGCGGCGGGGGCGGCGGTTCCCCCGGACGTACGGGGGAAGGCTCACCGGGGTGGATGACGTGTGGGATCTGGTGGTCGTCGGCGGCGGGCCCGCGGGGGCGGCCGCGGCCCTGCGCGCGAGACAGCTCAGACCCGAGGCGCGGGTCCTGCTGCTCGACAGGGCCGACTTCCCGCGCGACAAGGCCTGCGGCGACGGCATCGCCGCCCACGGGCGCGACGAGCTCGCCCTGCTGGGCGTCCCCGACCTCATCGCCGACTACCGGCCGACGCAGCGCCTGGCGGTGGTCTCCCCCGGCGGCGCGCGCGTCTCGGCCACCTCCGCCCGGCCCAACCACGTCGTCCCCCGCAGGGTCTTCGACGCCCGCCTCGTCGACGCCGCCCGCGCCCGGGGCGTCGAGGTCCGCCGCCACCAGGTCCGCGCGCTCGCCGTCCTCGGCGATCGCGTGGTTCTCGACGGCACCGTCACCGCCCGCGCCGTCGTCGCCGCGGACGGGGCCAACTCGACCGTGCGGCGCCTCATCGGCGTCTCCCCCTCCCCCGAGAGGCACACCGCGATCGCCGTGCGCGGCTACGCCGACGTGCCCGCCGGCGACGACGTCCAGTCCATCTTCATGCAGCGGGACGGGTGGCCCGCGTACGCGTGGTCGTTCCCGATCGGCGACGGCACCGCCAACGTCGGCTACGGCATGCTGCTGCCCCGGCTGCACGCCACCGGCCTGCCGGGCCGCCAGGTGCTGCACGGACGGCTCGCCGAGCTGCTGCCCCACGTGAGCGCCCGTGACCTGCGCGCCCACCACCTGCCCCTGTCCCCCGGCCGCCCGAGGCCGGGTTCCGGGCGGGTGTTGCTCGCCGGTGACGCCGCCGGTCTCATCAACCCGCTCACGGGCGAGGGCATCTTCTACGCGCTGCTCTCCGGCCGGCTCGCCGGGGAGGCCGCCGTCCAGGCGGCGGGCGACCCGCTGCCCGCGTACCGGCGCGGGCTGGGGAAGGCCCTCGGACGGCACCTGCGCACCACCGACGTGCTCGCCCTCGCCTCCCAGTCCCCCGGCTTCATCGACGCCGCGATCGACACCGCCGCCCGCCGTAAGGAGGTGTTCGACCTGCTGGTCGACGTGGGGCTCGGCGCGGGCACGGTGCCGGTGCCGCTGGCGCTGGCCGTGGTCCGCCGCTGGCTCCTGAACGCCGTCCGGCGACGTTGAACACGGGCTCCGGGGGGCTCCGGCGACCCCGGTTGGGTTGCCCGGCAGCCGCCGGGGGTGACGGTGACGATCTCGCCCATGACTACCGGAGGATCACCGAGCGGGTCAGGTTGCGCGGGCTGTCCGGGTCGAGGCCGCGCGAGCGGGCCAGCTCCACCGCGAGCCGCTGGGCCCGGATCAGGTCGGCCAGCGGGTCGAGGGCGGTGGCCGTGGTCAGGGCGCCGGTGCCGGCGACGTCGTCGAGCAGCTCCTCCTGGCCGCCGAAGAACCACACCAGGCTGTTCTCGTCGGCGATGCTGATCGGCCCGTGCCGGTACTCCATCGCGGGGTACGCCTCCGACCAGGCCAGCGCGGCCTCCCTGAGCTTCAGGGCCGCCTCCTGGGCCAGGCCGTTGGTCCAGCCGCTGCCCAGGAAGGTGAACTGCCGCCGCGAGACCGCCCCCTCGGGGAGCGGCGCGGTGAGCGCGGTCTCGGCCTGGGCCGCCAGGTCGGCGGGGGCCTCCCCGAGGTGCGCGCGGAGCAGGGCGAGCCCGCTGGTGGCGAACCGGGTCTGCACCACGGAGCGCTCGTCGGCGAACTCCAGCGCGATCACCGTCCCGGCCAGGCCGGTCACCGGGGTCGCGGGGTCGGCGGTGACGGCGACCGTCGGGACGTCGCCGGCCGCGCCGAGGGCGTGCAGCACCTCCGTCGTGGTCCCGGATCTGGTGATCGCCACCAGCCGGTCGTAGCGGCGCGCGGGCAGCTCGGAGGCGGGGAACGCGTCGGTCTCCCCCTGCCCCGACCGCTCGCGCAGGACCGCGTAGGCCTGTGCCATGTAGTACGAGGTGCCGCAGCCGATCACGGCGACGCGCTCACCCGCCTCCGGCAGGCCCGCCGGGTTCGCCGCGCCGAGATCCAGCGCCCGCCGCCAGCACGCGGGCTGGCTGGCGATCTCCCGCAGGACGTACGTCACGCGCGCCTCCTCATGGATGCTTATTTATGCTTGCAACATGCCATGTTTGAGCATCTATGAGCAAGAGTAATTGTTTCAACGCTCGCTACGCTTCGCGGAGCGGCACAGGCCGGAACAGACGGGAACAGGCGGGAACAGGCGGGACGGCGGGAACGGCCGGTGACGGCCGCGGCCTCGCCGGAACGGCCATGGCTTCGCTGGACGGTCCTCGACGACCGAGAACGGCCAGAGGCGTGCGGGCGACGCACGGGGACGGCGAGGAGGAAGCTCTCATGACGAGCCACGACCGGTGGAACGCGCTGCTCGCGATCCTGGCGAGGGACGGCAAGGTCGAGGTGGACGCCGTGGCCGGTGAGCTGGGGGTGTCGGCGGCCACCATCCGCCGCGACCTCGACCACCTCGACCGCCAGCAGATGCTGACCAGGACCCGCGGCGGCGCGGTCGTCAACGCGATCTCCTACGACCTGCCGCTGCAGTACAAGGCGGCGCGGAACGCGCCGGAGAAGCACCGGATCGCCACGGCCGCGGCGGCGCTGGTGTCGGCGGGCACCGTCGTCGGGCTGAACGGCGGCACCACGACCACCGAGGTCGCCCGCTCCCTGGCGACGAGCGCCGACCTGCACCCGCAGGGCGGCGAGCCGAGCCTCACCCTGGTCACCAACGCGCTCAACATCGCCAACGAGCTCGTCGTGCGCAGGCACGTCAAGCTGGTGGTCGTCGGGGGCGTCGCCATGCCCGCGTCGTACGAGCTGATCGGGCCGCTCGCGGACGGCGTGCTGCGGGAGGTCTCGCTCGACATCGCGATCCTCGGCGTGGACGCGCTCGACCCCGAGCTGGGCGCCTTCGCCCACCACGAGGGCGAGGCCGGGACCAACCGGCTGATGGCCTCCCGCGCCCAGCGGGTGGTCGTCGTGGCCGACTCCTCCAAGCTCGGCATGCGGGCGTTCGCCAGGATCTGCCCCTGCGACGACATCGACGTCCTCGTCACCGACGGCGACGCCCCCGCCGTGACGGTCCGGCGCTTCGAGGACGCCGGGATCGAGGTCATCCAGGCCTGAGGAGTTCGGGGAGCAGGTCGCCGTGGGCGCGGACCGGGTCGTCGCAGAGTTGCGCGCTCGTGCGTGAAAATCGACCATTCCGATCATTAAAAATCGGCCACATGACCCTCACCATCCGAAACAGTCACCCAACGTCCTCAGCCCCTCCGCCGCCGCGGCCGCTCTCGGATGACGGAGGTGATGCGACCGGCTCTCCGCCGGTGGAGGTGATACGGACGGCGAGTGCCGGCACGTCGACCGGCTTCGTCGTGTCGACGCGGTGAACGACTCCCAGGCCGAGCGGCTCGGCGACCCGCTCCCAGAATCGCCATTCCTCATCGAAAGAGCCGCCGCTCCCGACGTGTACGGCGTGCCGGCCGGCGGCCCGCGCGGCGAAGCGAGCGCGGGCGACCTCGACCGGCACGTCGCACCAGACCTCGTGCACCACGGTCACCTCCGCGCGCCGGAGCCCGTCCACGACGGCGGGACGCAGATGGGCCAGCCACGGGCTCTCCAGAACGGCCCTGCCACGCGCGTCGGCCAGCAACGTCCACAAGATCTCGGAGGCGGCGCGGCCGAGAACCCTGCTCCACTCCCTCGGCGCGCAGTCTCGCGGACGCATCGCGTCCATGGAGTCCGCCAGCGACTCCTTCACGGCGTCCTTGCTGAACAGCGGAAGCCTCAACTCGTCGGCCAACGTCCGCGCGAGCGTCGTCTTACCGGCTCCAGGCAGCCCGTTGACCAGCACAGCGACCATGATCCGACCCTAGCGGCCGCAGGCGTTCCACCATCGGCCGACCGGCAAGGAATCCGCGCCCGGAACGGACCGCGAGCAGCCGGCGTGCCGTTCCGGATATACGGCCCGCGGACGGGCGGCAGGTCACGGCCGGACGGCCAGCACCCGGAAGCTGACACCGCGTGTCATGCGGGACACCGACTCGATCCGGAAACCGGCCTGCTCCAGGAACGGGCGGGGATCGCGGGTGAGGTAGTCGGCTTCGAACCGCACGAACACCGGTTCCACCAGCCGCATCCCGGCCCGGATGATCGGGTTGCTCGACGGCCCGTGCTCGGCCAGCACGAACCGCCCACCCGGCTTGAGCACGCGGTAGGCCTCGCGCGCCGCGGCCGCCGGGTCAGGGATGGTGCACATCGTGAACGTGGACAGCACGGTGTCGGCGAGGCCGTCGGGCAACTCCAGGCGCTGCACGTCGCCCTGCCGCAGCTCCACCCGCTCGCCGAGACCGTCCCGCGCCACCCGCCGCCGCGCCAGTTCCAGCATGCGCTCGGACAGTTCGATCCCGACCACCTCGACGTCGGCGCCGTACAGCGGCAGGTTGAGCCCGGTGCCGACGGCGATCTCCACGGTGCGGCCGCGCGCCTGCCCGACGGCCCACTCACGGCTCCCCGGAAACAGGCGCCGTTCCCAGACCCGCATCTGGTCGTCGTACCGATCCGCCATCCGGTCGAACACCCGCCGCACGTCGGCATCCGTGGTAGCACGCATCGAGCAACCTTTCCGGAACGGGGACTCCGCAAAATCATTCACCGCCATGAGGCGGCGAAAGATCATCCTTACCGAGACGATGACCGTGCCTCCGCCGTCATCCTGCTGAGACTCTGTCCGCCTGTCGTCACGCCCTGCCACATCGGCCGGATGTCTGGTCTCCCTGTAACGAACCGGCCCCCGGTACCGTTCCGAACTCCGACGATCACTCAAGCCTCGGGAGGTGTCGTCCGTCAGCCGGTGCCGCCGGGAGAGATCAGACCGGTCTCGTACGCGACCACCACGGCCTGGACACGGTCACGCAGGCCGAGCTTGGACAGGATGCGCGCGACGTGGGTCTTCACCGTGGCCACGCTGAGGTTCAGCCGGTCGGCGAGCTCGGTGTTGCTCAGGCCGGTGGCGAGCAGGCGCAACACGTCCAGTTCCCGAGGCGTCAGCCGGGACAGATCACGGTGGAGGGTGGGCTTCACGTTGTCGCGGCGGGCGAAACGTTCGACCAGGCGGCGGGTGATGGTGGGCGCGAGCAGGGCGTCGCCGGAGCGCACCAGGCGTACCGCGGCCACCAGGTGTTCGGGGGTGACGTCCTTGAGCAGGAACCCGCTCGCCCCCGCGGCGAGCGCCGCGTACACGTAGTGGTCGAGGTCGTAGGTGGTCAGGATCAGCACGCGAGTGCCCTCGGCGCCACCGGTGAGGATCCGCCGGGTGGCTTCGAGGCCGTCCATCCGCGGCATCCGGATGTCCATGAGCACGACGTCGGGCCTGGTACGGCGGACCGCGGCGACGGCTTCCTCCCCGTCGGCGGCCTCCGCCGCCACCTCGATGCCGTCGGCGGCGAGGATCATGCGGAATCCCGTGCGTACCAGTGCCTGGTCGTCGGCGATGACGGCGCGCAACCGCTCGGTCATGCGGTCCTCCACGGGACGCGGGCCTTGATCCGGAATCCGCCTCCGGCCATCTGCCCGGCGTCCAGGGTCCCACCGTAGACGGCGAGCCGCTCGCGCAACCCGATCAGCCCCCTGCCGTCGCCGGTCCGCGGCCCTACGCTCCGCGCCCCGCCGGTGTCGGTCACCTCGATCTCCAGCCGGTCGCCGTCATGACCGATCGTCACGAACGCGGCGGCCCCGGCCGCGTGCTTGATCGTGTTGGTGAGGGCCTCCTGCACGACGCGGTAGGCGGCGAGATCGACCCCGGGAGGCAGCGGCCCGGGCGGCGACACCTCGACGCTCACCGGCACACCGGCGGCGCGGACCCGTTCCACCAGGGCGTCGAGCTGGTCGAGCCCCGGTTGGGGTTCGAGCCCGTCGGAGGGCCCGTCGAGACGCTCGCCGCCCGGGCCGGCGAGCAACCCCATGACGTTGCGCAGTTCGGCCATGGCGGCCCGGCCGCCGGACTCGATCGCGAGCAGAGCCTGCTTCGACTGCTCCGGCTCCACGTCCATGACCTTGCGTGCCGCACCGGCCTGGATCACCATCACGCTGACATTGTGGGTCACCACATCGTGGAGCTCGGCGGCGATCCGGGAGCGCTCCTCCGCGACAGCCCTGCGCATGGCGTTCTCCTGCGCCTGCTGCAGCTCGGCGAGCCGATGCCGGCTGGCTCCCAGCTGCCGTCGCCAGAAACGGACGAAGCTCCCGAACACACCGACGCTCAGCAGGACGACGAACGGCCCCATCCAACCCGGCAGCGCGGGCGTGATGTTCCCGAACCCGGCGCCGGCGAGCCCGGCCGCGCACACGAGACCCCCCATCGCCAGGATTCGGTGACGGCTGTGGACGACGGCACCGTACGCGGCGACGGCGCAGGCCAGGACGGTGATCCAGGTCGCACCGTCGTGTGTGGCCCGCGCCGCCAGCAGCACCACCCAGAAGGTGATGAGCGGGTACCGGCGCCGCACCGCCAGCGGCAACGTCGTCAGTGCCACGAGGAACGGGGACGGATTGTCGGGCAGGGGCCGGGCCGACACGTTGCCGGCCGGGTTGCCGGAGGGTGGGAACGGGACGTTGGACAGGACGCCGGAAGGTGGTGGATGACCGAGCGAGAAATCAGGCACCGCCGGGGAGTCAGGCATGTCCGGGAGATCGGGCATGTCCGGGAGATCGGGCATGTCCGGGAGATCGGGCATCGGCGACAGAGACGAGTCGGTAGGCCGTAGCCGCAGGTACTCGATCACTTCGGGCTGATCCGTGACAGGGCCGGTCACCGGATACCTCACCGACACGGTCACCGCGATGACCGTCAGGACGAGCGCGATCGCCACGTCGACGGCGAGTGCTCCGCGAGACGGCCTCGGGGGTCCGTCGCGCCTCGGCCCCGGCGCGTCCCGGACGCCGCGCCGGTCCAGGTAGTCCTCGTCCGGCCCGCCGTCCAGGTCGAGCACATGCCGCCACCACGGCCGTCGTTCACCGGTTTCCACCGGCACATTGTCACGTCTGCCCGTCCGTCCCGCATCGGCCGTTGTGACGGGAGTCCACGGTCCTGGGGAGTACATCGCAGGGATGACCTGGTGACCCCTCGTTCTCCGGAGGTACGCGATCTCGGTAGGACGGCCGACGCGCACCGGTATGGGCAGTGCCTAGTTTCGTTCCCGCCATCACACCGCTTCAGAGCCGCGACCGCGACCTCGACGAAGCACCGAGGCGCTGTTCATGACCACCTTTCGGATCACCTCTCAGGAGGACATAGCGTGACCGCTGTCCTGGAAGCCCAGGCACTGGGCAGGAAATACGGCAGGCGCTGGGCGCTGCGCGAGTGCACCATCGACATCCCGGCGGGCCATGTCGTCGGGCTGGTTGGCCCCAACGGAGCCGGCAAGACCACGCTGCTGAAGCTGGCCGGCGGCCAGCTGGAGCCGACGGCAGGCCACATCAC
>NZ_JBRIQO010000025.1:0-163206 GCF_052983175.1 Streptosporangium sp. G12
CTCCACCGTTGGTGGGGGCCCTCAGGCATGTCCGGACCCTTTTTCCGGCCTGTTCCCGGGCTCCTTTTCCGGGACCTACCGGCGACCCGTTTCGAGGCCTGCCCGCCACCGCTTTCGGGGGCCTGTTCGGGACTGTTGCGGGGTCTGCTCGGGGCCCTGTGCGACACCTTCCCCACGGGAAACTCCAACGGGAGACTCCCGAGATCCCATCATTCCCCGGACCGGGGAAGTCCCCTATAGGGCGTTCGGCCGTCAGGCGGCTCATCGGCACATGAGCCTTCCCGCCGTCGCGATCGCCTGCCCGGCCGCCGGGGAGTTGAGCTGCACCACCACCTGGCGCCGGCCGTCCTCGCTACTCATGGCGACCCCCGAGTATCCGTAGATCATCCCGGAGTGGTTCCACACCCGGATGCCGCACGGCAGCCTGTCGGCGAAGATGCCCAGACCGTCCGCGCGCTTCAGCGCGGCCCCCTCGAGTAATCGCCTCGGCGCCGATCCTTCGGCGGATTCGCCACCGGACACGGCCTGTTTCCCGCCGAACAGTGCCTCGTAGAATGCGCCCACATCCCTCGCGGTCGACACCAGCCCGCCCGCGGACCAGAAGATCGAGGAGTTCACGACCGTCGCCCCGGGACCGTCGCCCTGCCTGCCCGTGGCGAGCCCGGGCGGCCGTAGATCTCGCGGCAGTTCGGTGTCGCGCAGTTTCAGGGGCCCTGTGACGCGCTCTCGGAGCGCCTCGGCGTAACTCTGGCCGGTGACCTTCTCGATGATGAGACCGAGAAGGATGAAGTTGCCGTTGGAGTAGCGGTTCACCCCGCTTCTGCCCGGTCTTCCGCCGTAACCGAGCAGCTCCCGCGGCGGCCAGTCGCGCGTGTACATGCCGCCGTCGACGATGGCGTCCATGAAGCGGGAGTCGGTGAGATAGTCCGGTATCCCGCTGGTGTGGTTGAGCAGTTGTTCCACGGTCACCCGGCCGGCGCCGGGAAGGACCCCGGGAAGCAGCTCGCCGAGCGTGTCGTGGAGGGCCAGCCGCCGCTCGCGTACCAGCTGGAGCGTGATCGTCGCGGTGAACGTCTTGGTGATGCTCGCGATCCGGAAGCGGTGGTCGACCCGCATCGGGGTGCGCGTCGCCGGGTCGGCGAACCCCGCGGCGGCCTCCTGGACCTTTCCGTCGTCACGGACGTGCACGACGGCCCCCGGGGAACCGGCCGCCGCCACCAGGTCGTCCGCGATCGCCTGGAGGGTGGAGGCCGAGCCGGCCGGGCCCGGTTCCGTGGGAGGATCCGGCCGCTCGGAGGAGGGCGAAGGGGGCGCGGGCGCGGGGCTCGTCGCCGAGGGAGAGGCCGGTGGTGCGGCGCCGGGCGCCGGGACGCAGGCGGTCAGTGCGATCACCAGTGAGATGGCTCCGAGTCCGGCCGCGCGCATCCGGCGTTTCCCTTCTCGTTCCTCGTGTTCCTCGCCGGGACCATGACTTCTCCTTGAGCGCGGAAACCTCGAGCGCGGAAACCTCCGCCTCCGGGCGGGAAGGATGTCAAGACGCTACAAGCGGCGAGGCGAATGGGAAAGCCCGCCTGATGAGGCCCGGTGTCGGATGGAGGTTCGGTGTCGCCGGTCGGCGAGACGCCCGGCGGCCCGTGCGACCTGATGTGCCGCCTGATGTCTTCCGGTACGTCACTGTCACCCGATGGGTGAACCAACACTTCTGCCGATTGTGAGCGAAACTTTCAGCCTTCTCCACCAAAGTGCCCGCTGGACAGGTCCCGTGACCGTTGTGGCGAGGCGAACCGCTCGTTGATCGGCGAGCCCGTAGGGCCGGTCGAGGCGGGCCGTCCGAGGGTGTTATCTGCTCATATCGTTACAAACCAAGTCTATTGCGGCGCCCTGGGAGGCGGACACCCCGATCCATCAGGGAAGATCCACCGTTCACCGGTCTGTCGGGCCTGGTGGACGGGGTCGCGCACCGGGGTGACTTCGGTTGTGGTTCGTAGAAAGTTAAATTGATCATGACAAAAGTTCTTCCAAAAACGTCAGAAGACGCGTAACTTCCACGCCAAGTTCTCTGCACAACATCAAGAGTGCGCAGTGAGTCGGCCGGCGGCGTTCGCGGGCGGATCTCCTCGGAGAGGCGATCCGCCGGGCGGGGCCCCGGCCTGCGGCGGAAAGGAGTCGGCGGTCACTCGGCTGAGGCATCGGGGATCACGGGGCTCCATCCACCCACACGGAGGTAGGAAACCATGAGTGCACACGAAGAAGAGTTCGACGAGGTCGCGGGCGCGCTGCGCCGCAGGCTCGGACTGAACCGCCGCCAGTTCCTCGCGGCCACGACAGGAGTCACCGCGGTGGCCGCCGTCTCGGCGGTGGGCCCGCTCGCGTCGGCCGCGTACGCCTCCCCCGGCGGCGACCAGGAGCGCGGTCAGGGCCACGGTCACGGCGACCGGAACGCCCTGGTGCCCGAGGCCAAGCGGGGCATCATCCTCTACACGGTCCGTGACGTGATCTCCCGCGACCCGGCGGCGAACACGAGCCTGCCGGCCGGCTTCCGGCGTGTGTTCGAGGAACTCTCGCGGATCGGCTACAAGCAGGTGGAGTTCGCCGGCTACCGCCAGCACGCGAACGCCGAGGGCGGGGCCGACCTGGAGACCGTCGAGGGTGCCAGGCTGCTGCGCCGGTGGCTCGACGACAACGGGCTCAAGGCCCAGGGCAACCACGGCTTCATCCCCGGCTCCTGGCCGCTCACCCAGGCCGACCTCGACCGCTTCAAGCTGACCCTGGAGATCGCCAACATCCTCGGCATGGAGCATGTGGGCACCGGCGGAGACCCGACCAACAGCGCCTACAAGGCGGACTGGGACCTCGCCGCCCAGAAGTGGAACGGTCTCGGCTCGATCGCCTCGGCCGCCGGGCTCAAGCTGTACACGCACAACCACGACGCGGCGTACGGCTTCCTCCTCGACGAGGGCCCGCTCGACGAACTCGGCCGGCCCACCCGCTCGTCGGGCATCAGGAAGCTGGAGTACTTCCTGCGGATCACCAGCCGCAGGCACGTCTATCTCGAGATGGACATCTTCTGGGCGCACGTGGCGCAGTACAAGCACCGCTCGTACGTCGCGGGCGACGGCTCCACCCGGGCCGACATCTTCGACCCGCTGAAGCTCGTACGACAGAACGAGAAGCGGTTCCCGCTGTTCCACGCCAAGGACGGGAAGGCCAACACGGCGACCGGCAACGGCTACGACATGGTGCCGTTCGGCACCGGTGACATCGACTACCGCGCCTTCTTCTCCAAGCTGGACATCGAGCGGCGCCACAACCCGATGTACGAGCAGGACAACGCGCCCGGAGGAGCCGAGGCGCCGGGCCGCTCGCTCCAGTACTCCGAGCTCAGCTACAAGAACCTGGCCGCCCTGCGCCGCCGTCGCTGAGAGTCCGGCGGACGACCGGGCGAACTCCTTGGAGGCCCCCCGAAGGGCACCTCGAAAAAGAACCCGGAGACGGGTTCGGCGGACCGCCACGTGATCGAAGCCGTTGCCGCGGCACGCGTGGCGGCCCGCCCTGTCCTGACACCCCCCTGAAGAAGAGGCTCAGGAAGTTGAAGCGTACCCGCGCCATGCTCGGTGGAGCACTGGTCGCCCTGCTGTTCCCCCTGGTGGTGCCCGGCACCGCCCCCGTACAGGCCCATACCGACGTCCTGGCCGCGCCCACGGACTGGTCGAACTACGAGAAGATCACGCTGACCAAGAACGTCGGCGAACCGATCGACCTGGCGGTCCTGCCCGACAAGCGGGTCCTGCACACCGCCCGCAACGGCGACATCCGGCTGACCGACGGCGCCACCGGCCTCACCAAGGTCATCAACACGATCCCCGTCTACGCGAACTCCGAGGACGGTCTCCAGACGATCGCGATCGACCCGAAGTTCGCCGAGAACAAGTGGGTCTACGTCTACTACGCGCCGAAGACGATGACGGCGCCGTACCCGGAGACGACCCCCACCGGTTCGGCGCCCAACTCGCTGCCCGCGGGCGCGGACGAGTCGTACTGGAACCAGTGGAAGGGCTACAACCAGTTGTCGCGGTTCAAGTGGACCGGTGACGCGCTGGACCTGTCCACCGAGCAGGTCATCATCAAGGTCGAGGCTCAGCGCGGGCAGTGCTGCCACGTAGCGGGCGACATGGACTGGGACGCCGCGGGCAACCTCTACCTCGTCACCGGTGACAACACCCCCGCGGGCACGCCCGGGGCCAACGGCATGGCGCCCAACAACGACGCCCCCGGGATGAACCCCGGCCTCGACGCGCGGCGCGGCGCGGGCAACAGCAACGACCTGCGCGGCAAGATCCTGCGGATCACGGTGAAGGAGGACGGCTCCTACACCGTCCCGGCCGGCAACCTGTTCCCGCCGGGGACGGCCAAGACGCGTCCTGAGATCTTCGTGACGGGCGTGCGGAACGCCTTCCGGATGGACGTCGACGACGTGACCGGCACGGTCTCCTGGGGCGACTACGGCCCCGACGCCGGGGCGGCAGACCCCGCCCGCGGGCCCCTGGGCTACGTCGAGTGGAACGTCACCCCCATCGACAAGCCGATGAACAGCGGCTGGCCCTACTGCACCGGGAACAACTTCAACTACAACGACTGGAACTTCGCGACCTCGACACCGCGCGCGTGGTTCGACTGCGCGGGAGGGCCGACGAACACCTCCCGCTGGAACACCGGCGTCGACAAACTGCCGGCCGCGACCCCGGCGGACCTCTACTACGGCGACAACAACACCCACCAGCCCGCGGAGTGGGCCGGGCTCACCGACTTCGAGCCGGCGGGCGGCCAGGGGCCGATGGGCGGCCCCGTCTACCACTACGACGCGGCGAACCCGTCGACGACGAAGTTCCCGGCGTACTGGGACAAGAAGTTCTTCTTCGGCGAGTTCTCCCAGGACTACCTCGCGGCGTTCACCGTGACGGGGCCGGACGGGCCGGTGACCAAGCTCGAACACTTCCTGCCCAACAGCGCGCTGACCACGGCGGCGATGCCGATCACCGACAGCCCGATGGACATCGAGTTCGGTCCCGACGGGTCGCTGTACGTGCTCGACTACGGCGACGGCTTCTTCCGCGCGAACCCCGACGCGGGCCTCTACCGCATCGACTACGCCGAGGGGAACAAGACGCCGCAGGCGAAGATCGTCGCCAAGCCGACGTCGAGCAGCGCCGCGCCGCTGACCGTCGCGTTCAGCGCGGAGACGTCCACCGACGCCGAGCCGGGCGCGCTGCGCTACGAGTGGGACTTCGACGGCGACGGGACCTTCGACGCCACCGGCGTGACGGCCTCGCACACCTACCCCGCGCTCGGGCAGTATGCCGCCAGGCTCCGCGTGACCGACGCGCAGGGCAAGTTCGGGCTCACCTCGACCGAGATTACCGTGGGCAACACCGCGCCCGAGGTGACCATCCAGACGCCGGGCAACGGCTCCTTCTTCAACTGGGGCGACGCGGTGCCGTTCCAGATCAAGGTCTCCGACAAGGAGGACGGCGACACCCCGGTGTGCGGCCGGGTGCAGTGGACCTTCGGCCTCGGCCACGACGCGCACGCCCACCCCGAGACCCTCGGTTCGGGCTGCTCGGGCGCCTGGCCGACGCCCGCCGACGCCCCCGAGCACGGCGAGACCGAGAACATCTTCGGCGTCGTCGTCGTGAGCTACCGGGACAACGGCGCCGGTGACATCCCCGGGGCGCTCGGCGACGCCACGCTCATCCTCAACCCCAAGGAACTGCAGGCCGAGCACGCGGACGCGAGCAGCGGCGTCACCAGGGTGGAGGACGAGAGCGCGTCCGGCCTGGCGAAGATCACGTCGTTCGACGCCGGGGACTGGATCGCGTACGACCCGGTGAACTTCGCCGGCGTCACCGGTGTGAAGACCCGCGCCTCCGGTGCGGGAACGCTGTCCCTGCGCTGGGGCTCGGAGACGGCGGAGCCGTTCGCCACCGTCACCGTGCCCGCCGGATCGGGCTGGCAGAGCGTGGACACCTCGCTCACCGGCGCCCCGACGGGCAGCGGGAAGCTCTACGTCACCTCGACCGGCGGCGTGGAGGTCGACGGGTTCACCTTCCAGGGCGACGGGGTCTCCGACGAGACGCCTCCGACCGTGTCGGCCACGCTCGCCCCGGCCGAGCCGGGCGGGGAGAACGGCTGGTACACCGGCAACGTCACGCTGACGGTCACCGCGACCGACAACGGCACGGTGGCGAGCCGCCAGTACTCGCTCAACGGCGGCACGACGTGGCTGAACGCCAACAACCCGGTCACCCTGACCGCCGACGGGACGGCCACCGCGCGCTACCGGGCGACCGACAACGCGGGCAACGTCTCGCAGGTCGGCACCGTCACGGCGAAGATCGACAAGACCGCCCCGGTCCTGTCCGTGAGCGGGGTGCAGCCCGGGAAGTACGGCGACTCCGCGTCCGTCACGCCCGTCTTCTCGGCGGCCGACGCGACGTCGGGGGTGGCGAGCGTGACGGCGGCCATCGGCGACCTGCAGGTGGTCTCCGGCAAGCCTCTCGCCCTGTCCGAGCTGGCGCTCGGCGCGCACACGCTGACCGTCACCGCGAAGGACGAGGCGGGTCACGTCACGAAGCAGACCGTCGCGTTCGAGGTCACGACCTCCTTCGCCGACGTGCGGAATCTCCTCGACCGCTTCAAGGCGGAGGGCTCGGTGCGGGGCGTCCTGCTCGGCGTCCAGCTCGACCAGGCCAGGAAGCACGCGGAGGCGGGAAGGAAGCAGCTCGCGATCGCCTCGCTGGAGGCCTTCGTGGCACTCGCCCGCCTCAAGCTCTGGGTGCCCGACACCGCGGCGCGTGACGTGCTCGTCCGGGACGGGAAGGCGCTGATCGCGCAGTTGCGCGCCCCGGCCAGCGGGTAACGACGACGCGGCGCGGGGGGAGAGCCGGACAGGCTCTCCCCCCGCGCTCGGTTCCGGGGGCCGGTGGGTGATCCTCCGGGGTCCCGGTCCTCGATCCTGAGGTTCTGGCCGCCCGGAACGGGCGGCGCGTCCGGTGGGTCAGTGGGGGGCGAGGTCGAGATCCTTGATCCTGGGGTCGCCCTCGTCGGCGAAGTAGTGGTCGGGCTGGGTGGCGTCGACGCCGTCGGTCGTCTTCATTGCGCGCGCGATGACCGTGCCGAGCGCGGCGACGGCCAGGTTGACCGCGAGCGCGAGGATGCCCGCGTAGATCGTCATCTTGGTGTCCAGGCCCAGTTTCTCCAGCGGGAACGCCGACCCGGCGAAGTGCAGCTTGCCGGTGGCCGGGTTGCCGATGTTGTAGAGCAGGAGCATCCCGGCCCCCATGCCGGCGACCCATCCGGCGATCAGGCCGCTGCGGTGGAACCAGCGGGTGTAGAGGCCGAGCGCCACCGACGGGAGCGTCTGCAGGATGATGACGCCGCCGATGAGCTGCAGGTCGATGGAGAAGCCGGTGTCCAGGAACAGGATGCACAGCACCGCGCCGACCTTGACGAGCAGCGAGGTGATCTTCGAGACACGGGCCTCGTCGGCGTCGCTCGCGTCCGGCTTGAGGTACTCCTTGTAGATGTTGCGGGTGAAGAGGTTCGCCGCGGCGATGGACATGATGGCCGCGGGGACCAGCGCGCCGATGCCGATCGCGGCGTACGCGACGCCGGTGAACCAGTCGGGGAACATCTTGTCGAACAGCTGCGGCACGATCGTGTTGTTGTCCTTGCCGATGGGCTGGATGCCGGCCGCGATGGCCATGAAGCCGAGCAGCGCGATCAGGCCGAGCAGCAGGCTGTAGGCGGGCAGCGCCGACATGTTCCGCTTGATCACGTCGCGGTTCTTGGAGGCGAGCACGCCGGTGATGCTGTGCGGGTACAGGAAGAGCGCGAGCGCCGATCCCAGGGCCAGCGTGACGTACTGCAGCTGGTTGTTCGCGTTGAGCAGGATGCCGTCGCCGGGCGGGGCACTGGCGGCGAACTTCGCCTGGGCGGAGTCGAAGATGCCCGACCAGCCGCCCTCGATCTGGGCGGGGATCGCGAAGATCGCCACCAGGATCACGACGTAGATCAGCGTGTCCTTGACGAACGCGATCAGCGCCGGGGCGCGCAGGCCCGACTGGTAGGTGTACGCGGCCAGGATCGCGAACGCGATGATGATCGGCAGGTGGCCGGTGATGCCCATCGACTTCAGCACGGCCTCGATGCCGATGAGCTGGAGGGCGATGTAGGGCATCGTCGCGACGATGCCGGTGATCGCGACCAGCAGCGCCAGCGTGGGGGAGCCGAAGCGGGCCCGGACGAAGTCGGCGGGGGTCACGAAGCCGTGCACGTGCGAGACCGACCAGAGGCGGATCAGCACCAGGAACACGATCGGGTAGACCACGATCGTGTACGGCACCGCGAAGAAGCCCATCGCGCCCGCGCTCCAGAGCAGGGCGGGCACCGCCACGAACGTGTAGGCGGTGTAGAGGTCGCCGCCGACCAGGAACCAGGTGACCCACGAGCCGAAGTTCCGGCCGCCGAGCCCCCACTCGTCGAGGCTTGCCAGGTTCTCCGGGCGGCGCCAGCGCGCGGCCACGAATCCCATGCCGCTGACCAGCAGGAACAGTGCGGAGAAGACGATGATTTCTGTCAGGTGAGCTTCCATCGGGTCACCGCCGCCGCTTCGTCATCTGGTACACGATCGTGGTGCATGTGACACCGACCGCGATGAAGGCGAGCTGGAGCCAGTAGAACATCGGAAAGCCGAAAAGCCGGGGCTCGTCGGAATTGAAGAGAAACGGGAGCAAAGGTAGGATGATCGGCACGATGAGCAGCCAGTTCCATGGGCTGTGATCGCTCCGGTTCCCGTTTGGAGTGGTCAACGCGGTCTCCTTGAGCTGGAGAAAGGGTGTCCGGGCAGGACCGTCCCCTTCGGCTGACCGGCAGCGTAATTACACGGCCGTTTCATTCAGGTCACCGAGCGCCGAGCGGCACCGGTGGCGCGACGAACGGTAGCCCGGCTCCTTCGTCGAGGTCGCCGGCGAGGTCGCGGGGGTCATGCCTCCCGGATGGGCCCACTTCGCCGACGGGATCCCACCGGTCACCGAATTCCCGGCGCGGCTTCCTTGACATGATCGAGCAAGTCCTCGTAAAGGCGTGATAGGTGAAGGCGTGTCACACGGCGCGCGATGTGTCCCACGGCGTGACACGTCACACAGCACCCGGAGCCGCCGGTCGCGGTCTCGCGCGATGCCGTCATTCCCGCCTGCGAGATCCGGCGCGATGTCCCGACCCCGCCGGCGCGGTCTCGCACGCCGCCGTCGATCCCGCCGGTGCGCGGTCTCACTCGGCGCCGCCGGCGCCCGGAGGCCCCGCCGGCGGGCCTCACGTGGTCCGCCGGAGCGCGGGCTCAGACGGTCCTGTCGGCGGCGGTCCTCGGCTCGTGCCGTACGTCCTCCGGCAGGCCGAGGTCCCTGGTCCAGGCGGCGAACTCCACCAGGATGCCGTCGGGGTCCTTGAAATAGATCGACCGGACGAACACGCCCTCTCCCATGGCGGGCGCTATGCCGAACTCGCTGTCGTCATGGTTGAGGATCACCCCGACGTCCACGCCCTTGGCGATGAGCTTGTCGCGGTACTCCTCGATCCGGTCCGGGGCGACGTCGAGGGCGATGTGGTTCATCGAGCCGACCGCGGAGAGCAGCTCACCCCGGTCGGGCAGGTTCTTGGGCGCCGAGACGCCGGGAACGCCCTCGGGCGCGTCGGGGAACCAGAAGAACGCCAGCGCGTTGCCGCCGCCGCAGTCGAAGAAGAAGTGCTGCCCCCAGCCCATCGGCAGCTCGATCGTCTTGATCAGGGGCATGCCCAGAACGCCGGAGTAGAAGTCGACCGTCTGCCTCATGTCCGAGCACACCAGCGCGAGGTGGTTGATCCCGCGCAGCTCGAACTCGGTGTTGTCCGCCATGTTCTCCTCGCTCCCTCGGGTAATGAACTGCTTATCACAGGAGATGGGAAGGCCGAGCGGGCGGCCGCCGGGAAGGCGGCGGCGCGACCCGCCCGTACCGCTCACGGCCGCTCGAACACTTCGGGCAGCCGATGGCTCTCGCCCCTGGACAGGTAGACGACCCGGTCTCCGTGGCCACTCCGCTCGACGTGGTCGCGGAAGTCGGAGAGCGGTGAGCTGAAGGCGCCGTAGTCGTCGTAGTGCACCGGCAGCACGTGGCGCGGCTTGATCAGACGCACCCATTCGGCCCCCTGCCGGCCGTCCATCGTCACCAGCAGGAGGCCCAGCAGCTTCGTGCCGCCCAGGTGGACGACGCCCACGTCGACGTCGGGGAAGCGCCGCGGGATGGCGTCCAGTTCCCTCGCCATGAGAGTGTCGCCGCTGATGTGCAGGCGCAGGCGCACACGGCCGTCCGTGCCGGAGAACTCCAGCATGCTTCCCATGACGGGCGGCAGGAGGAGGTCCACCAGGCCGGGGCCGTGGCGCGCGGGCAACGAGGTGATCTTCACCGAGCCGGCCGGGTTCCGGAGCTCGTGGTCATGCCAGGTGGCCACGCCGACCGCCCCGCCGAAACCCTGCCGCTTCAGCTTCCGCGCCGCGTGCGGCGTGGTGACGATCGGTGTGCTGTGGTCCAGCCCCTTGCGGGCCACCCGGTCCCAGTGGTCGCCGTGCATGTGCGAGAGGAGAACGGCGTCGAGGGGCGGGAGCCGGTCGACGTTCAGCGCCGGTTCGGTCAGTCGCCTGGTGAACAACCCGTAGCCCAGATAGGCGTGCTGGCCACGGTGCAGGAAGTTGGGGTCGGTGAGGATGGTGAACCCGTTGTAGCGGATGAGCGTCGTGGCGTTCCCGATGAACAGCACACTCGCCGCCTCCTGGTCGGACATGCCGTGGTCCCCCGTGTCGGATCGGTCGAATGGTCGTCGTGCTCGAACCCGGCAGGCCGCGCATCCGGCCGTCCCGGGACCGCCACGCCTACCGGCGTTCTCCGCCGGTGGCCGGAACCCCCGTCCGGCGGGCCGGCGTACGGTCTTACCGTGACGTCACCAGGCGACCTTCAAGGACGACAGGCCGTACACGAAGCTGAAGGAGCGGAAGTGCGCGTCGGGTTCGATCGCGCGCAGCTCGGGGAATCGCCTGAGCAGCGCGGGGAAGGCGATGTGCATCTCCATCCTCGCCAGCGGCGCACCCAGGCAGTGGTGCACGCCGTGGCCGAAGGCCAGGTGGCCGGGCGCCCCCCGGGTGATGTCCAGCACCTCCGGATCGGACAGGAACGCGGGGTCGCGGTTGGCGGCGAGCAGCGCGCACATCACCAGCTCGCCGGGCCCGATCCTGCGGCCGGCGATCTCGACCTCCGTGGTGGTCGTCCTGAAGGTGCTGGAGTGGACGATGCTGAGCCAGCGCAGCAGCTCCTCCACCGCGGCGTCGATGAGCTCGGGTTCCTTCTTGAGCAGTTCCAGCTGGTCGGGGTGGCGCAGCAGGGCCAGCGTGCCCAGCCCGAGCATGTTGGCGGTGGTCTCGTGACCGGCCACCAGCAGCAGACCGCCGATGCCGACGAGCTCGTCCGTCGTCAGGTCGTCGTGCTCGCGCACCAGCGTGCCGAGCAGCTCCTCCCCGGGATCGGCCTGGGCGCGAGCGACCAGCTCGGCCATGTAGGCGCGCGATTCCAGCTGCGCCGCCCTGCGCTCCTCGATGGGCGCCGACACGTCGAGCAACAGGCCGGTCCTGCGCTGGAAGTCCGCCCGGTCGGTGTACGGCACGCCCAGCAGCTCGCAGATCACCAGGGAGGGGATCGGCAGCGCGAACGACGACACCAGGTCGGCCGGGGAGCCCGCGCTCTCCATCGCGTCCAGGTGGTCTTCGACGATGCGCGTGATCCGCGGCTCCAGCCGGCGTATCCGGCGGAGCGTGAACTCCGGCGTCAGTATCCGGCGCAGCCGGGTGTGCTCGGGGGGATCGAAGGCGAGCAGGTTGCCCGCGCGGAGCACGGCGAGCTCCTCCTCGCTGCTCTGGTCGCCGGGCAGCTGGAACGTGGTCGTCCGGGCGTTGCTGAACCGCTCCGCGTCGCTCAGCACCGCGCGCACGTCCTCGTGGCGGGTCACCAGCCAGGCGTCGACGCCGGGCGGTGTCCTGACGAGCCCGACTCCCTCCCCGTCCCGCATCGCCTCCAGCTCCGGGTCGGGACCGAATTCGGCTCGCCGCATGTGCAGCGGTGGTGTCGGAGACTCGCTCATGGGACCCCCTGGATGACTCGCCGTTCTGGCCACTCCGAAAAAACGCTAGCGACCCATCGATTGCGCGCAAAGGACCCCGACGGCCGTCCGAGGTCTGTGTTGTGTCACTGACCAGCAACTACTTGCTTCGACGGCGTCGTGCGCGGTGAGGTCCCCGACCTGGAACCGGGACGCCCGCCGCCGGTTTCCCGGCGGGGCCGCCGGACGCCGCGGTGTCCTTCCCGCCCCTCCCACCGGCCGTTCCGCGCCGCGCCGCGCCGCGCCGCGCCGCGCCACGGCCTTCCGCCCCGGTCCGGGTCCCTCGGCCGGTGTGACGCGAAAACATGACAGTAGATGTCCTGTTTTCGCGTCACGCTGGCCTCATGACAAGAACGCTGGAAGGAAAGGTCGCCCTGGTCGCGGGGGCGACGAGGGGGACCGGCCGGGGAATCGCGGTGGAGCTGGGCGCGGCCGGTGCCACGGTCTACTGCACCGGGAGGAGCACACGGGAGCGGCGCTCGGAGATGGACCGGCCGGAGACCATCGAGGAGACGGCCGAGCTGGTGACCCGCGGGGGCGGTCACGGCATCGCGGTCCAGGTGGACCACCTGGACCCGGAGCAGGTGCGCGCCCTGGTGGAACGGATCAGGAACGAGCAGGGCAGGCTCGACATCCTCGTCAACGACGTCTGGGGCGCCGACCCGCTCACCGAGTGGCACGTCCCCGTCTGGAAGCACTCCCTCGACGACGGCCTGCGCATCCTCCGGCTGGCGGTGGACACCCACCTGATCACCAGTCACCACGCCCTGCCCCTGCTGATCGAGAATCCCGGGGGCATGGTGATCGAGGTGACCGACGGCACCCTTGAGTACAACACCGTCAACTACCGGCTCTCGGCCTTCTACGACCTGGCCAAGATCTCGGTGAACCGCCTCGCGTTCAGCCAGGCCCACGAGCTGCGCCCGCACGGCTGCGCGGCGATCTCGCTGACCCCCGGCTGGCTCAGGTCGGAGAGCATGCTGGAGACCTTCGGCGTCACCGAGGAGAACTGGCGGGACGCCACCGCCAAGCAGCCGCACTTCGTGATCTCCGAGACGCCCGCCTACACCGGCCGCGCGGTCGTCGCCCTCGCCGCCGACGAGGACCGGATGCGCTGGTCGGGCCGGTCGGTGTCCAGCGGGCAGCTCGCCCAGGTGTACGGCTTCACCGACGTCGACGGCAGCAGGCCCGACGCCTGGCGCTACATCGAGGAGGTCGAGAGCAAGGGCAAACCCGCCGACGCCACCGGCTACCGCTGACCACCATCGGGACCGGCGCCGCGACCCCGGGCCGGGACCACCGGCCGAGATCCTCGGCTGGGATCCCCGGCCGGGGTCAGCGGCCTGGCGCGCCGGTGTCGGAGATGTCGGGGGCGGGGTCGGCGGGGGAGCGGGGAGAGGCGTACAGGTCGCGCAGGCGGGTGGCCGCTTCGGCGAGGCGGGCCCGGAGGCCGGGCGGGTCGACGACCTCGGCCTCCGGGCCGAAGCGGAGGATCTGGCTGTAGGCGATCTCCGGTGACTCGACGGGCAGGCGGAACGTGACCCACCCCTGCCCGTCGGGCTCGCCGGCGGAGGCCAGGGCGGAGCCGAGAGCGGCGGGGTCGGCGACGGCGGGGAGCGCGCGGCGCCCGGCGGGGCTGAGCCGTACGGTGACGTGCGCGGTGAGCAGGGACCCGGCGAACTGCGCCGCCCGCTCGCCCCAGAACGCGGCCAGGTCGAAGGTCTCGTCCCGCTCGAAGCGCAGGCCGGAGTGGATCTCGACCTCGTCGAAGCGGTCGACCCGGTAGATGGCGAACCGGGTCGCCAGGTACCAGACTCCCGCCTTCAGCACGAGCCCGTACGGCTCCAGGCGCCGCCGGGCGGCCCCGGCCTGCTCGGACCGCCCGCTCTCCCCGGCCCGTCCGTCACGCTCGGTCCGGCCGCCGCGTTCAGCCTGTCCGGTTCCTTCGGTCCGCCCGGTTTCCCGGGTTTCGCCGGGCTGACGGGGCTGATCGGGCTGTCCGGGCCGGTCGGTCTGTTCACCCGGCCGGGTGCGCGTGGCACGCCGGTAGAGGGCGGTGACCGGGTGGTCGCCCCACACCGCCCTGGCCAGGGGCGCCAGCGCCGCCGGTGGGGGACGCTCGCTCGCGAACCAGCCGGGGGCGTCCAGGTGGAAGCGCTGAGCCGCGGTCGCGGGGGCGTCGCGGAGGCCGGGGGAGAGCGCGGCGGAGGCCTTCAGCCGCGCCGTGGCCGCCACCTCGCTCAGTCCCATCTCCCGCAGCGCCTCCGGCACGCCCGACAGGAACAGCGCCTCCGCCTCGGCGCGGTCCAGCCCGGTGAGGCGGGTGCGGTACCCGTCCAGCAGCCGGTAGCCCCCGCCTCGCCCGCGGTCGGCGTACACCGGCACGCCGGCCTCCGACAGGGCCAGCACGTCACGGTGGACGGTCCGCTCGGAGACCTCCAGCTCCCTGGAGAGCTCCGCCGCGGTCATCCCGCCCCGGGCCTGGAGCAGCAGGACCAACGACATCAACCTGGCCGCGCGCACCCTCCGACCCTAGCCCCGGCGCACCCGTGACCGCGGCAGGGTGGGGCACGGGCGGGACCTGGGTGAGGTCGGCCGGTGCCGGCCGGAGGCGGCCGGGCGAGGGCGGAACGGGACCGCGCGGGAGGGAGACCCGGCCCGGTCAGGAGGGGACGAGGGGCAGCACGACCGCGGACGGGTGGGACGGGTCGTGGAAGATCTCGTGGTCGGTCGTGACCATCGCGCTGCCCGTGCCCAGCGGCTCACCGGTGCCGAGGTTGCGGGCGATCCGGGGGTACGCGCCTCCGGCGACGTGCACGCGGATCCGGTGGCCGCGCCGGAAACGGTGCCCGATCGGCCACAGATCCACCCGGACCTGGCGGATCCCGTCGTCCCCGGCGGGCGGGTCACCGGGAGCCAGGCGGCGTACGCCCTCGCACACGTTGTAGGAGGCGCCGTCCGGGTGCACGTCGCAGACCCGGACCACCACGTCGGCGTGCCCGGTGCCCGTGCGCACGTACAGGTCGGCGAAGACCGGGCCGATCATCTCCGTGTCCCGCCGCAGCTCGGGGCCGGTGTAGACGAGCACGTCGCGCCGGGCCTCCAGCCTGCGGTTGTCACGCGGTTCCGAGTTGCCCAGCAGGACCGGGCCGCCCAGCGCGGGCGTCGGGTGCGCGGGGTCGTAGCGGAAGCGGTCGGGCTCGGCGCCGTACGGGCCGCCGGTGCCGCCAGGGCCTTCGACGGCATGAGGGGCATGAGGGACGTCAGGGGCGTCAGGGGCCTCGGGGGCGTCGGGGGCGAGGCCGAAGCCGGGACGCAGGCGCCAGCGCTGCTCCCGCACGCCGGGCACCGGCCAGTCGGAGTAGTCGCGCCACTCGCCCGCGCCCGTCACGTACAGCCTGACCGGCTGCTCGCGCAGCCCCGACGGGTCGCCGAGCAGGTGCGCGCGGAACCAGGCGAGCGCCTCGGCGTTGGCCACCCGGCCGTGCCGCACGTCCGCGTGGTACCAGGGGCCGATCGTCAGGTACGGGCGCCGCCCCGCCGCCCGCATCGCCGTGTAGTCCTTGACCTGCCAGGGCAGGAAGACGTCGTACCAGCCGCCGACCATGGTGACCGCGGCCTCCACCTCGCCCACGGAGGCGGAGAAGTCGCGCCTGCCCCAGTAGGCGGCGGGCTCGGCGTGGTGGGCCAGCAGGTCCTGGAAGAACGGCATGCCCCTGCCCGCCGACAGCGTGTCAAGCTCCCCGAGGGGGCGCCCGGAAAGGGCCGCGCGACGCGTTCTGCGCGGGATGAACAGAGCGCTCGCCCCGCCGAACGGCCGTTCCATGGAGGCGGTCAGCGTGGTCCACATCAGCGACGACTCCAGCGCGAACGCCCCGCCCACATAGGCGGCGTCCCGGAACTGGGAGGCGGTCACCGAGGTGGACATGGCCTTGAGGTCAGGCCCGGCGAACGGGGCGATCGCCCACTGCGCGTATCCCAGGTAGGAGGGGCCGTGCATGGCCAGACTCCCGCCGTACCAGTCCTGGGCGCGCAGCCAGGCCAGCGTGGCCAGCCCGTCGTCGTGCTCGTCGCCGAGCGGGTCGAGCAGGCCGCCCGAGCCGAAGCCGCCCCGGCAACTCTGTATCACGACCTGGAACCCGTGCCTGGCGAACCCGCGCCCGAAGGTCCGCCCGAACACGCCGCGCCTTCCGTACGGGGAGCGGATCAGGATCGTGGGCGGGCGCACGGCGCCGGCCGGCGCGTAGCGGTCGGCCAGCAGGGTGACCCCGTCGGGCATCGGTACCGGCAGGTCGCGCTCGACCGTGACCCGGTGGACGGCCGTCCGCGGCCAGGTGATCGTCCCCATGTGCTCTCCTCGCGCAGCCCCGTGATTACCCACTGGTAACAGAACAGGGCTCGCGATGGCCAGGGCTCTCCGGTGTGAGGCTCGTCATCCTCCGGCCCGCCGGCTCCGTACCGGCGCCTGCCCACCTCCCTGGATTCCCCGCCGGTACGGGGCCGGCGCGGTGTCACGTTGCATGATCGCGGTCACCGCCGGTACTCTGGCCACATGCGAGACCCGATTACCCTTCAGTGGTGGCGCCGCTTCTAGGCGGCGCAGGTTTCGCATTCGCGAGCAGACAGGCGGCCGCCCAGGGAGGCGGCCTTTTCTGCGTCCGCTCCCTCTGGGCATCAGGGACATCAAAAGGGGCGATACCGCAGTGGAGACGAGCCGATATACCACCGCAGGCGGCATAGGGGTCGAGGTCACCGCGTCCGACGTGCCCGAGACGGTGCTTGAGGACGTCGTCACGACGCTCGGCGAGCGCCGTGGCGGAGTGCTCTCCTCCGGGATGGAGTATCCCGGCCGCTACAGCCGATGGCACCTCGCCTACGTCGACCCCTGCCTGGAGATCGTCGCCAGGGGGCGCAGGATCTCCGCCCGCGCGCTGAACGCCCGGGGCAGGGTGGTCCTGCCCGCCGTCGTGTCCTGCCTGCTGGCGGCGGGCAAGCCCGTCGAGGAGCCGACGGCCGACCTCGTCGAGGTCTACGTGGCGGAGTCGGAGGACATCCTCCCCGAGGAGATGCGCAGCCGCCGTCCCACGGTCTTCACCGCGATCCGCGAGGTCATCGCCGCGTTCAAGGGCGAGAACGAGCACCTGGGCCTGTACGGCTCCTTCGGCTACGACCTGGCCTTCCAGTTCGAGCCGATCAGGCAGGTTTTGACGCGGGCCGCGGACCAGCGCGACCTCGTGCTGCACCTGCCCGACCGGGTGATGGTGATCGACCGCAAGAGGGAGACCAGCAAGGAGTTCCGCTACGAGTTCACCGTGGACGGCGTCTCCACCCACGGGCTCGCCCGCGAGGGGGAGGTCGTGCCGCTGACCCCGCCGCCGTCCGAGCTCCCGGCCGACCCCGAGAGGGGCTCCTACGCCAAGGTGGTGGCGGCGGCCAAGGAGAAGTTCGTCCGCGGCGACCTGTTCGAGGTCGTTCCCGGCCAGGTCTTCCACGCGCCCTGCACCGACCCGGCCGCCTTCTACCGGGGGCTGCGCAAGGTCAATCCGGCGCCGTACGAGTTCCTGTTCAACCTCGGCGAGGGCGAGCACCTGGTCGGCGCCTCCCCGGAGATGTACGTCCGGGTCAGCGGCGACCGCGTCGAGACCTGTCCCATCTCCGGCACCATCGCCCGCGGCGGCAACCCCATCGAGGACGCCGACGCGATCCGGACCCTCCTGTCCAGCGTCAAGGAGGAGTCGGAGCTGACCATGTGCACCGACGTGGACCGCAACGACAAGTCCCGCATCTGCGTGCCGGGGACGGTCCAGGTGATCGGCCGCCGCCAGATCGAGATGTACTCCCGGCTCATCCACACCGTCGACCACATCGAGGGCCGGCTGCGCCCGGAGTTCGACGCCCTCGACGCCTTCCTCACCCACATGTGGGCCGTCACCGTCACCGGCGCCCCCAAGACCTGGGCGATGCAGTTCATCGAGGACCACGAGGCCACCACGCGGCGCTGGTACGGCGGGGCGGTCGGCTACATCGGCTTCGACGGCTCGATGAACACCGGCCTGACCCTGCGCACCGCGCAGATCCGCGGCGGGGTCGCCACCGTCAGGGCCGGGGCCACGCTGCTGTTCGACTCCGACCCCGAGGCCGAGGAGCGGGAGACCGAGCTCAAGGCCAGCGCCCTGCTGGGCGCCCTGGCCGCGGTCGGCGCGGCCCCGCAGGAGCGGGCCGAGGCCGAGGTGGCCGCCACGCCGCCGGGCAGCGGGATGAAGGTGCTGCTCGTCGACCACGAGGACTCCTTCGTCAACACCCTCGCCGACTACTTCCGCCAGCAGGGCGCCGAGGTCGTCACGCTCAGGCACGGCTTCCCCGTCACGATGATCGACGAGATCGCGCCCTCCCTGGTGGTCCTGTCGCCCGGCCCCGGCTGGCCGTCCGACTTCGGGCTGCCCGCCCTGGTCGGCGCCCTCTACGAGCGCGACCTGCCGGTGTTCGGCGTCTGTCTCGGCCTGCAGGGCATGGTGGAGCAGGCGGGCGGCACGCTCGAACTGCTGTCCTATCCCGAGCACGGCAAGCGCGGCCAGGTGCGGCGGCTGGGTCCCAGCGCCCTGCTCGACGGGCTCCCCGAGGAGTTCACCGCCGCGCGCTACCACTCGGTCCACGCCAAGCGGCCGGGCGTCGCCGGGTTCACCGCCACCGCGCTCACCCCGGACGGCGCGGTGATGGCGATCGAGGACGTGGAGCGACGCCGTTTCGCGGTGCAGTTCCATCCCGAGTCGATCCTCACCGCCGAGGGGGGCTCGGGAGCGAAGATCATCGCCAACGTTCTCCGCCTCTGCCGCAAGAACGGGTAAAGAACCCGTACTTCGCGCCCGGCGGTCCCGCCGGGTGACCCTAGAGTTCTCCCCGTCGTGGAGACCGCCGGGCGTACCGGGCCAGGACCGGCCGGTACGCCCGGCGGCGGGGGAGGAGCGGGCATGAGGTCGGACGGCGTGCTGCCCGTCGAGTTGCCCGACGCCGTACGGGAGGCGCTGCTGGCGCCGCTGGTCGACCACAACTGCCGCGGTGTGCGCCGCGACGAGCTGACCCGGGCCCGGTTCGAGACGCTGCTCACCGACGCGGAGACCCCCGCGCCGCCGGGCACCACCCACTTCGACACCCCCGCGGGCGCCGCGGTCCGCCGCTGGTGCGCCCCCGTTCTCGGCCTCGCCCCGCACGTGCCGCCCGCCGTCTACCTGGCCCGCAGGGCGGAGCTCGGCGCGACGGAGGTGAACCGGCGGCTGCTGGGCGCCGCGGGGATCTCCACCTTCCTGTTCGACGGGTCCGACGACTCCGATGATTCCGGCGACTCCGACGGGGAGGGCTTCGGCGGCCCCGGCGGTCGCGGCGGTGTCGGACCCCGTGGTGCCCTCGGTGCCCTTGGCGGCTCCCGCGGGTTCGAAGGTCCCGGAGTCCTGGACCGCCTGGAGCGTCCGGACCGCCGGGACCGTTTCGACGGCGGCCCCGGCGGTGCCGACGAGGTGCCGCCACCGGCCGGGACGGGGCACGCGGGCGGCGCGGACACCGCGCGGGTCGTCCACATCGAGCGGGCCGAGGAGGAGGTCGCCGGCACCGCCGTCTCGGGCGCCTCCTACATCTCCGCCCTCGCCCAGGAACTCGCCGAGCGGGCCGTCCGCGCCGTCGCGCTGAAGTCGGTCACCGCCCACCGCTCCGGCCGGTCCCTCGAGCCGGCCAGGCCGAGCCGGGGAGCGGTGATCGCGGCGGCCACCCGGCGGCTGGCCTGCCCGGGGGAGAGGCTCACCGACCAGGTGCTCCTGCGCCACCTGCTCTGGACGGCGATCGACGTGGCCAGGGAGTACGGGCGGCCGCTGCAGTTCCACACCGGCCTCGCCCGCCACGCCGGCGGTACGCGCCACGGCGCCCACCCGGGGCGCGCCGGCCGTGCCACCTCCGGCGGCCGCGGCGCGTACGGCGGCCACGAGACCCATCGGGTCGGCGGTCACGGCGGCTTCGGCGCCGCCGGAGGTCTCGCCGGTTCGGGCTGGGGTCCCGACTCCGGTCCTTACGGCGCGGGTCCGGCGCCGCTGGCCGGCTTCATCACGGCGACGCAGCCGATGGGCGTCCCCGTCGTCCTGTTGCACTGCCATCCGTTCCATCGCCAGGCGGCTTATCTGGCGGGTGCCCTCCCGCACGTCTACGTCGACGTGGGAGCGGCCCTGGCCCGCAGCGCCACGGGGTCGGCCGCGGTCATGGCGGAACTGCTGGAACTCGTGCCGTTCCACAAGCAACTGTTCGGTTCCGGCGGCCACGGTGTGGCCGAGACCTGCCACCTCGGGGCCCTGCACTACCGGCGCGGCCTGGCCGGGGCACTCGCCGCGCGACTGGCCGACGGCGAGTGGAGCGCCGCGGACGCCGCCCGGGTGGCGCAGATGATCGGCTCGGGAAACGCCCGCCGGATATACCGGTTGTGACGGGTGCCCGCCCCCGGGACGGCTGGGCCCCTGGAATAATGTGGCGACTGTTGGTGCGACGAGGGGGGACCAGTTGACGGGCGATGGGGCAGAGGCACGTTTTCTCGACGACGTGACCGTGGAGTTGGTCAAGCACAGTGCCTCCGACACCGACGTGCTCTGGGCCGCGCGGGTGTCGACCGCGGGGGAGCAGTCCCTGGAGGAGATCGGCAAGGACCCCGAGCGCTCCAGGGGGCTGCTCAACTTCCTGATGCGCGACCGGCACGGCAGCCCCTTCGAGCACAACTCGATGACGTTCCTCGTGTCCGCGCCGATCTTCGTGTTTCGCGAATTCCATCGCCACAGGGTCGGATGGTCATATAACGAGGAAAGCGGGCGTTACCGGGAGCTTCAGCCTAATTTCTACGTTCCGGGTCCGGAGCGGAAGCTGGTCCAGGAGGGCCGTCCGGGCAAGTACGTCTTCGCCGAGGGCAGCGCCGAGCAGCACAAGATCGTCACTGAGGCGATGGAGTCGTCGTACCGGCAGTCCTACGCCGCCTACCAGGAGATGCTGGAGGCCGGGATCGCCAGGGAGGTGGCCAGGGCGGTGCTGCCCGTCGGTCTCTTCTCCTCGATGTACGCCACCTGCAACGCCCGCTCGCTCATGCACTTCCTCTCCCTGCGCACCAAGAACGAGCAGGCCAGGGTGCCCTCGTTCCCGCAGCGCGAGATCGAGATGGTGGCGGAGAAGATGGAGGCGGCCTGGGCGGAGCTGATGCCCCTCACGCACGCGGCCTTCGTGGCCGCCGGCAGGGTCGCCCCCTAGAGGAGCCGCCGGGCGTGCGGGCCGGAGAGCTTCCCGCCCGCCGCCTCCTCGGTTCTCCTCGGTCTCCTGCCCGCCGCGCTCGGCCCGGTGTTTCTCGCGGGCGGTCAGCTCGTGGTCTCCTGGCGGCGGGAGAGGGCGGGCAGGACGAAGATCTCGGCGCCCGGGGGCAGCGCGCAGTCGAGGCCGCCGAGGTGCCGGGCGTTCTCGCCGCAGACGAACATGCTGATGTGGCGGCGGATGCACCCGTAGTCGTCGCGGAGCCGCTGCTCCAGGGACGGGTGGGTGCGGCGGAGCATGTCGAGGGCGGAGCCCAGCGTGGGGTGGCCGTCGTCGTGGTCGGCGATGGCGAAGACGCGGATCTCGGTGGTCTCGCCCGCCCAGTGCCGGAGCGTGGCGGGAAGCATGAAGGTCACCAGCGTGACGGGTCTGGCCATCGGCTCAGCGCACCGTGTCGCGAGGGGAGGGCGCGGCCGCAGGGCCCGGACCGGCCGGGGGCCGGGGACGGGTGTCGTCCTGACCCCGGCGGAGCCGCCGCCGGTGGAGGGGGCCGGGGACGGGCGCGTGCGGGCGGACGACTCCGGCCGGAGAGCCGGACGGATGACGATGGCGGCGGACGGGTCCGCGCGGGTGGCGGTCGAGAGGTGGGCACGGGCTGGGAGGGGGGCCGTCGTGCATGACCATCTCCTTTCGGATTGGGCCTCATGCTGCCATGCCACGCCGTGTCCCGCCGTGCTCTATGAAATTTGCGTGATCAGTTCGGGGTGTTAGTCCCGATTGTCGTTCAGAGCTCACCCTGCACGATGTCCCGGTGGATGTGCGGCAGCGGCATTCCGCCCCGCTGGAGCCTGCGGACCGTCTCGTTGACCATGGCGGTCGGGCCGCAGACGTAAGCCTCGTGGCCGGCCCACGAGTGGAACCGCTCCATCACCTCGGCCACCTGACCCCGCATGCCGTCGTACCCCGGTTCGCCGGAGACCACGGGCAGTACCCGCAGCCACGGGAAGGCCGACTCCATCCGTACCAGGTCGGTCAGGTCGTAGAGTTCGGCGGCGGTGCGGGCCCCGTAGAGCAGGTGGACGTTGGGACGGCGTCCGGAGCCGATCACGTGCTCCAGGATCGCCTTGATGGGGGCCAGGCCGGTGCCGCCCGCCACGCACAGGATGTCGCGCCCGGAGTCGGCGGGCACCATGGTGCCCATCGGAGGGCCCAGCATCAGGGTGTCGCCGATCCGGGTGTGCTGGACCAGCGTGGTGGAGACCCAGCCGCCGGTGATCGCGCGGACGTGCAGGCGGACGGTGTTGTCGTCCCTGGGCGCGTTCGCGATGGAGAACGTGCGCCAGACGCGCGGCCAGCGTGCGGTCTGCACGTTGACGTACTGGCCGGGCGTGTAGGGCAGCTCCTGGTCGAGCCGCAGGGTGATCACCGCGATGTCCGGCGTGCGGAGCTCGTGGTCGATCACCTCGGCCAGCCACCAGGCGGGCGACACGCCCGCGTCCGACTCGGCTGATTCGATCATGAGATTGGCGGCGGCCGTGTACGCGGCCACCCACGCCGCCTCTATCTCGTTGTTCCAGATCTCGGCGGCGAAGCGCCTGATCGTGGCGAGGAGCGCGTTGCCGACCGCGGTGTAGTGCTCGGCGAGGACCCCGTACTTGCGGTGGTCGCGACCGAGCTGGCCGAGGAACGACGCCAGGCTGCCGGGGCTGTCCAGGCTCCAGACGATCCTGGTCAGCGCGCTGAACAGGCGGTCGCGCTGGACGTCCATCGCCGGGGGGAACATCGCCCGCAGGTGCGGGCTCTCGGCGAACAGGCGCCCGTAGAAGTACGCCGCGGCCTTGTCCGCGACGGGTTCGACGAGAGCGAAACTTTCCTTGACGAGATGCGGATTCAACGACATTTAACGAACCCACCCTAATTGATCGGATCAAAGTCCGATCATGCAGATCCACCTCCCTGACGGCTCCGGGTGACGAGCGACCGGGAGCCCCGGCTCACCTGGCCACTCGAATTTGAGTCTTCCATCACCATGTAGACGTCACAACCGTTTCTCAGCAATATGGTGGGAAATCTAACTATCCGTA
Organism: Streptosporangium sp. G12; assembly: GCF_052983175.1. Classification (NCBI taxonomy): domain Bacteria; kingdom Bacillati; phylum Actinomycetota; class Actinomycetes; order Streptosporangiales; family Streptosporangiaceae; genus Streptosporangium; species Streptosporangium sp. G12. The sequence continues at coordinate 23,586 of NZ_JBRIQO010000025.1, forward strand.
ATTGAAAAGTTATTTTGCGTGACCAACTAATTGTCGGCGATCGATGTAAGCGAATAATAATCACGTTCGATTTGAACCGAGAGTTCACTGGTCGTAAACCATGTGGTCATGTCGGAGTTCCGGATCGCCGGGGGTGTGAACCGTCCCCGCGGTGAGAGTTGAGGACTCCTGGCGAGACGACACTGATACCTCGAATGTGTGACATGACCGAAATGGAGTGCGCCATGATAGGGGAGCTGTTGGAGGTGGGATCGGTGCTGTCCGAAACAGGTGGCGCCACCTCGCGCACGCCCCCTGGAGAACGCATGCCCCGACCCTTGATCGGTATCACCACCTACCTCGAGGCCGCCCGCTGGGGCGACTGGGTCAGGGAGGCCGTCCTGTCGCCGCCCTCCTACGCGCGGGCCGTCGAGAAGGCGGGCGGCGCCCCGGTGCTGCTGCCCCCGCTCAACCTCGGCGGGATCGACGACTACGTCGGCGGCCTGTCGGGCGTGATCCTCGCCGGCGGGGGTGAGCTCGACCCCTCCCTCTACGGGGCCGCCCACGAGGAGCGCGTCAGGGACCCCCAGCCGCACCGCGACCGCTTCGAGCTGGCGCTGGCCCGCGCCGCCGTCAAGGCCGACCTGCCGCTGCTCGCCTCGGGGCGGGGCATGCACGTCCTGAACGTCGCCCAGGGCGGGACCCTGATCCCCTGGCTCCCCGAGGTGGTCGACCACGACCGCCACGCCGCCGCCCAGGCGCACCGCATCCAGATCAGCGTCTCCAGCAAGCTCGGCAAGACGGTGGGCGACACGGCCGAGGTGACCGCGCCCCATCACCAGGCCGTCAAGCGGCTGGGCACCGGCCTGCTCGCCGTGGCCTGGGCCGACGACCAGATCGTCGAGGGCGTCGAGCTGCAGGGGCACCGGTTCTGCGTCGGGGTGCAGTGGAATCCCGGGCGCGCAGGGGACAACCGGCTCATCGAGGCCCTGGTCGAGGCGGCCCGGCGGTGACGTCCGACGGTGACGTCCGGCGGTGACGTCCGACGGTGCGGCCCGGTGGCATGGCCCAGGCGGCCCGGCGCCGAGGCCCGGCGGTGACGCCGAGGCCCGACGGTGGCGATGCCGAGGCCCGGCGGTGACGCGCGTCCGGTGTTCCGCGACGCTCAGGGGCCGTCGCGCGCGGGGTCACGCCGTGCGGGGATCCGGCGGGTAAAGTGCCGATCATGCCGTTGCACCCGCAGGCCGAGGCCTACCTGAAACTCTTCCAGACGGACCTCGGTGCCCCTCTCTCCACGCTCACCCCCGAGATGATCGCCGAGCTGCGGACCCTGGACGCCTTCGCCGAGCAGCGTGGTCCGATCATTCCCCTCCCGACGGTCAGGGACGAGGTCGTCGGGGGCGTACCGGTCCGGGTCTACCGGCCCGAGGAGGGCGACGGTCCCCTCCCCGCGATCGTCTACTTCCACGGCGGAGGCTGGGTCTTCGGGAGCGTCGAGCGCAACGACGCCCTCGGCCGCGACCTCGCGGTGCGCAACGGGGCGGTCGTGGTCTCGGTCGACTACCGGCTCGCGCCCCACCACCCCTTCCCCGCGGCGGCCGACGACGCGTGGAGCGTCGTCCAGGACGTCTTCGCCCGTCCCGGCGCCTACGGGATCGACCCGGGGCGCGTCGCGGTCTGCGGTGACAGCGCCGGGGGCAATCTCGCGGCCGTGGCCGCCTGGCAGGCCAGGGACGCCGGGCTCGAACTGGCCCATCAGCTGCTCGTCTACCCGGTGGCCGACGTGGCGATGGACACCGGGAGCTACCGTGCCTACGCCACCGGTTTCGGGCTCGGCGCGGAGGAGATGGCCTGGTTCGTCGCGCAGTACGGCGGTGACCCGGCCGACCCCCGGCTGGCTCCGGCCCGGCTGGCCGACAAGTCCGGCCTGGCTCCGGCGACGGTGATCGTCGCCGAGTGCGACCCCCTCTGCGACGAGGGCGAACAGTACGCCGCCCAGCTCGCCGCGGCCGGGGTGCCGGTCGAGGTCAGGAGATACGAGGGGGCCATCCACGGGTTCTTCGGCCTGCCGGGCTTCTTCGACCAGGCGACCGAGGCACGCGAGTACGCCGCGGCCCGTCTCGCGGAGGCCTTCCGGTAGCCGGTTCTTTCCGGCCGGCCGATATCCGCCCGGCGAGCGGAGTCTTCCCGCGGGGCGTCTCCCGCGGGAAGGGGCCGCGCCGCGACATCCGCCGGAGACGCCGCCCGGACCGCGCGGCAGCGACGGCGCCCGGTCAGAAGCGCCCGTGCAGGGCGGCCAGGCCGGGCTCGAAGACCTGGTCGACGACGAACCTCCGCACCTTCGCGGCGTCGCCGGTCTCGAAGGTGGCCGACCACTCGACGAACGCCCTCCCGCTGTCGGTGACGGGGGCGACCCGGTAGAGCGCCCGGTAGTCACGGACCGGCAGCGGGCTCTCCAGGATCTCGTACGTCGCCGAGCGCGAGGTGTCGTCGAGGGTGAGCAGCCGCTCCCTGAAGACTCCGCCGGGGCTCTCCAGCCTGCGCACCGCGCCCGGCCGGGAGTCCCCGCCGTCCTCGATCTCGCAGCCGGTGATCGCCGGCAGCCACTCCGCCAGGTTGCCGAAATCCCTCAGGTACTCCCACACCTCGTCGGCGGAGGCGTTGATCACCGTGCTGGCGTACGCGGACATCGGTCACTCCTCGTGCTGGCCGTCGCCGACGGTCATGCCCGCGCGCGCCACCGGGTAATCAGGGCCACCGGGTGATCGGGTCAGAAACTCCTGGGCAGCCCGAGCACCTGGGTGGCCAGGTAGTTGAGCAGGAGTTCCTCGGTGACCGGGGCGACCTTGCCGATGCGGGCGTCGGCCAGCAGGCGGGCCACCGGGTACTCCAGCGAGTAGGCCATGCCGCCGTGCGTCTGGAAGGCGTGGTCCGCCGCCTCCCACGCGGCCTGCGAGGCGGTCAGCTTGGCGATGTTGGCCTCGGTGCCGCAGGGCAGCTGCCTGTCGAACAGCCAGGCGGCCTTGTAGAGCATCAGCCTGGCCAGCTCGATCTTCGCCTTGACCTGGGCGAGGGGGAAGGCGATGGCCTGGTTGGCGCCGATCGGGCGGCCGAAGACCTCGCGCTCCTTGGCGTACTGCACGGCCACCCGCAGCGCCACCTCGGCGCCGCCGAGCGCGGAGGCGGCCAGCAGGACGCGCTCGGGGTTGAGGATGTCCCACAGCACCAGCGCGCCCTGGTCGACCTCGCCGACCACGTTCCTCTCCGGGACCCGGAGGTCGTCGAGGAAGACCATGTTGGACGGGGTGGTGTTGGCGCCCAGCTTCGGGATCGGCTGGAAGGACAGCTGCCCGGCGGCGACCGCCTCGGGGACGTTCACCAGCAGGACGGTCAGGCCGTTGGAGCGGGGTTTGGCCTCGGCGGCCGGGATGGTCCGGGTGACCAGGAGCATCCAGGTGGCGCGCTGCACGCCGGTGATCCAGATCTTCTGGCCGTTGACGACGAACTCCGCGCCGTCGCGGCGGGCGAAGGTGGAGATGCCCAGGGCGTTGGACCCGGCGTCGGGCTCGGTCAGCGCGAAGCAGGTCTCCAGCTCGCCGGTGGCCAGCCTGGGCAGCAGCTCGTCGCGCTGCCACCGGCTGCCGTGCCTGGACAGGGTCATCGCGCCGAACCCGGGGGTGAGCACGTAGGTGAACGCCGAGCCGCCGGCCGAGCCCGAGGCCGACAGGGTCTCGGTGGCCACGGCCAGCTCCAGCAGGCCCTGACCGCCGCCGCCGTACTCCTCGGGCACGGCCAGGCCGAGCCAGCCGCCCTTGGCCAGGTCCTGCCAGACCTCCTCGGGCCAGCGTTTCTCGCTCTCGCACCGCTGCCAGTAGTCCAGGTCGTAGCGGGCGCAGATGTCGCCGATGCCGCGTTGCACGGCGAGGGCGCTCTCGGGGAGGGTGAAGTCCACGATGATCAACTCCATTCTGGCTGCGGGCGCAATCGTAGAACGTAGTTCGGTATCTTCGTGGCGTCCCGGCCCCGGGCCCGCGGGATCAGGCCTCCCGGGCGGGGTCCAGCCGCGGCCTGCGCGCGTGGTAGACGAAGGCCGGCGGCACGTTGCCCCACACCGTCCGGCCCGTGACGACCTCCTCGAAGGTGTCGATCAGGCGCCTCCTGAAGCGCCGCGCCGGAGGAAGGCGCTTGGCGAAGCTGTAGGCGAAGGTGGTGAAGGCCGTGTGCGGGCCCATGATCCCGGTGACCGCGCCCAGCAGGCGGGCCTGGATCTCCTCGGAGAACGCGGCCCAGGGGAGCCCGCTCACGATCGCGTCGGCCTGGGGCAGGCCGCGCTCCTGGAGCAGCTGGGGCAGCCGTACCGCGTCGTCGACCACGACGTCCACTCCCGGGTTCCTGGCGGCGAGGAACTCGGCCAGCTTCGGGTTGATCTCGACGGCGATGTGGTGCCCCCGGCCGCCCAGCCGGCGCTGGATCTCCGCCGTGAACGCGCCCGTGCCGGGGCCGAGCTCGACGATCACCGGGTCGCCCCGGTGCGGGATCGGCGAGGCCACCGTCTCGGCGAGCCGCCGCGAGCTCGGCGCCACCGCTCCGACGGTGCCCGGCGAGCGGATCCACTGCCCCAGGAAGAGCGTGGTGTCATTGGTCATGGTTTGAAGGGTAGAGGGTACGGAAGCGCGGGCAGTACGCCACCTGGTCGATCTTGGCGGCTCAGAGACCCTCCACGGGCAGGTAGACCCGGCCGCCCTCGCGGGAGAACTCCTCCGACTTCTCGCGCATCCCCGCCTCCAGGGCCTCGGCGCCGGTCAGGCCGCGCTCCTCGGCGAACCTGCGCACGTCATGGCTGATCCTCATCGAGCAGAACTTCGGACCGCACATCGAGCAGAAGTGCGCGGTCTTGGCCGGGGCGGCGGGCAGCGTCTCGTCGTGGAAGGACCGGGCGGTCTCGGGGTCCAGGGAGAGGGCGAACTGGTCCTCCCAGCGGAACTCGAACCGGGCGTCGGACAGCGCGTCGTCCCATGCCTGCGCGCCCGGGTGGCCCTTGGCGAGGTCGGCCGCATGTGCCGCGATCTTGTAGGTGATCACGCCGGTCTTCACGTCGTCCCTGTCCGGCAGGCCCAGGTGCTCCTTGGGCGTGACGTAGCAGAGCATCGCCGTGCCGTACCAGCCGATCATCGCCGCGCCGATGGCCGAGGTGATGTGGTCGTAGCCGGGCGCGACGTCGGTCGTCAGCGGGCCGAGGGTGTAGAACGGGGCGTCGGCGCAGAGCTCGCGCTGCAGGTCGACGTTCTCCTTGATCTTGTGCATGGGGACGTGGCCGGGCCCCTCGACCATCACCTGGACGTCGTGCGCGTGAGCGATCCCGGTGAGCTCGCCCAGCGTCCTGAGCTCGGCGAACTGGGCCTCGTCGTTGGCGTCGGAGATCGATCCGGGGCGCAGGCCGTCGCCCAGCGAGAACGCCACGTCGTAGCGGGCCAGGATCTCGCAGATGTCGGCGAAGTGCTCGTAGAGGAAGCTCTCGCGGTGGTGCGCCAGGCACCAGGCCGCCATGATCGAGCCGCCCCGGGAGACGATCCCGGTCCTGCGCCGCGCGGTCAGCGGCACATGGGCCAGGCGCACCCCCGCGTGGACGGTGAAGTAGTCCACGCCCTGCTCGCACTGCTCGATCAGGGTGTCGCGGTAGATCTCCCACGACAGGCGGGCCGCGTCGCCGCCCGCCTTCTCCAGCGCCTGGTAGAGCGGGACGGTCCCGATCGGCACCGGGGAGTTGCGGATGATCCACTCGCGGGTGGTGTGGATGTTGCGCCCGGTGGACAGGTCCATCACCGTGTCGGCGCCCCACCGGATCGCCCACGTCATCTTGTCCACCTCCTCCTCGATGGTCGAGGCGACGGCCGAGTTGCCGATGTTGGCGTTGATCTTCACGAGGAAGTTGCGGCCGATGATCATCGGCTCGCTCTCGGGGTGGTTGACGTTGGCCGGGATGATCGCCCGCCCTGCGGCCACCTCGGCGCGGACGAACTCCGGCGTCACGCCCTCGCGGACCGCGACGAACTCCATCTCCCGGGTGACCAGGCCGCGGCGGGCGTAGGCGAACTGGGTGACCGGCGCCCCCGCCGCGCGCAGCGGCCGGTCGCCGCCGCCGGTGAAGACCGCGTCGAGGGAACGCAGGTCGCGGGCCCAGGCGTCGCGGTCGCGGTAGCCGTCGTCGCCGGGGGCGCCGGGCCGGCCGCCGTACCGGACCGTGTCGCCCCGCTCCAGGATCCACTCCTCGCGCGGGCGCGGCAGGCCGCGGGTGACGTCGGTGGTCACGGACGGGTCCGTGTAGGGGCCCGAGGTGTCGTACAGCGTGACCGCGGTCCCGTCGGTCAGGCGCACCTCGCGCATGGGGACGCGCAGGTCGCCCTGGTAGATCTTGGAGCTGGAAATACGCGCGTCGGTCATCGCGCAAACTCCCTTCGCCGGCATTACCCGGAGCAGGTTCTGGCGGTCGGCGGCTGTCTCGGCCGTCCTCTCAGCCCGGTTCTCCGGGCTCCCGCGTTGGTCGAACGGAACGATAACGCGTATCCCCCGCGCCCACCATCCACCCGGCCGCATCCGACGCAGTAGTGTCACCATCAGGTACGGGGAGGGAGATCAGCCGGTGAATCCGGAAGCATCGGGGGCCGAGGACCGAATCTGGACGGTTCCCAACGCGTTGAGCCTGGCCAGGCTTCTGGGGGTGCCGGTTTTCCTGTGGCTGGTGCTGGGCCCGAAGGCCGACGGCTGGGCCGTCGCCCTGCTGATGCTGGCGGGGTTCTCCGACTGGCTCGACGGCAAGATCGCCCGTGCCTGGAACCAGACCAGCAGGCTCGGCCGCCTGCTCGACCCGCTGGCCGACCGGCTCTACATCCTGGCCACCCTGTTCGGCCTCGCCATGCGCGAGATCATCCCCTGGTGGCTGGCGCTGGCCATCCCGCTGCGCGACGTGATGCTGCTGGGCATCCCGATCATCCTGCGCCGCCTCGGGTACGGTCCCGCGCTGCCCGTGCACTTCCTCGGCAAGGCCGCCACGGCCAACCTGCTCTACGCCTTCCCACTGCTCTTCCTGGCCCACCATCCCTCCTGGTACGGCGAGGTGGCGGGGATCGTCGGCTGGTCCCTGGCCATCTGGGGCACCGGCCTGTACTGGTGGTCCGGGGTGCTGTATTGGGTACAGGTGCGTCAGCTGACAAGCGAGGCCAAACGCCTTAAGAGGTGATCTGTGAAGGCCGTCGTCATGGCGGGCGGGGAGGGGACACGGCTCCGGCCGATGACCGCGAACCAGCCCAAACCTCTCCTACCCGTGATCAACCGGCCGATCATGGAGCATGTGCTTCGCCTGCTGAAACGGCACGGCTTCACCGAGACGGTGGTCACCGTGCAGTTCCTGGCCGCCCTGGTCCGCAACTACTTCGGCGACGGCGACGAGCTCGGCATGAGCCTGTACTACGCCACCGAGGACACGCCGCTCGGCACCGCGGGCAGCGTGAAGAACGCCGCCGACCGGCTCCGCGACGACCGCTTCCTGGTCATCTCCGGCGACGCGCTGACCGACATCGACCTGACCGACATGATCCGCTTCCACCGCGAGAACGGCGCGATGGTCACGATCGGGCTCAAGCGCGTCCCCAACCCGCTGGAGTTCGGCATCGTCATCGTCGACGACCAGGGCAGGGTGGAGCGCTTCCTGGAGAAGCCGACCTGGGGCCAGGTCTTCTCCGACACCGCCAACACCGGCATCTACGTGATGGAGCCCGAGGTCCTCGACGAGATCGCGGCCGGGGAGTCCGTCGACTGGTCGGGCGACGTGTTCCCCAGGCTGCTGGAGCGCGGCGCCCCGCTGTACGGCTACGTGGCCGACGGCTACTGGGAGGACGTCGGCACCCACGAGAGCTACCTCAAGGCCCAGGCCGACGTCCTGTCCGGCCGGGTCAAGGTCGACATCGACGCCTTCGAGGTCTCGCCGGGCGTCTGGGTCGCCGAGGGGGCCTCGGTCGACGCCGACGCCGTCCTCAAGGGCCCCCTCTACGTCGGCGACTACGCCAAGATCGAGGCGGGCGCCGAGCTGCGCGAGTACACCGTGCTGGGCAGCAACGCGGTGGTCAGGGAGGGGGCCTTCCTGCACCGCGCGGTCGTCCACGACAACGTCTACGTCGGGCCCAGCGCCCACCTGCGCGGCTGCGTGATCGGCAAGAACACCGACCTGATGACCGGCGCCAGGGTCGAGGAGGGCGCCGTCGTCGGCGACGAGTGCATCATCGAGGCCGAGGCGTACATCTCCTCGGGCGTCAAGATCTACCCGTTCAAGACCATCGAGGCCGGGGCGGTGATCAACAACAGCGTCATCTGGGAGCCGCGCGCCCAGCGCAACCTGTTCGGCCCCCGGGGGGTCTCGGGGCTGGTCAACGTCGAGATCACCCCCGAGCTGTGCGTACGGCTGGCCAGCGCCTACGCCACCACCCTGAAGAAGGGCACCTCGGTCATCACCTCCCGCGACTCCTCCCGCGCCGCGCGGGCGCTGAAGCGGGCCGTGATCAGCGCCCTGAACGCCAGCGCGATCAACGTGCTCGACCTGGAGGCGTCCCCGCTCCCGGTGGCCCGCTTCCACACCGCCAGGGAGAACGCCGTCGGCGGCATCGCGCTGCGCACCACCCCCGGCGACCCGCAGAGCGTCGACATCGTCTTCATGGACGAGCACGGCGCGGACCTGTCCCCGGCGGCCCAGCGCAAGCTGGACCGGGTCTTCTCCCGGCAGGAGTTCCGCCGCGCCTTCCCCGGGGAGATCGCCGAGCTGAGCTTCCCCGCCCGGGCGGTGGAGGACTACACGCACGAGCTGCTGCGCCTGGTCGACATCAGCGGGGTGCGCGACGCCGACATGAAGGTCGTGGTCGACTGCGCCGGAGGCACCTCCTCGCTGGTGCTGCCCAGCCTGCTGGGCCGGGTCGGGGTGGACGTGCTGACCGTCAACAACCGGCTGGACGACGCCTCGCCCACCGAGACCCTCGCCGAGCGCCGCCGCGACCTGCAGCGCCTGGCGGAGCTCGTCAGCTCCTCCAGGGCGGCCTTCGGGGTGCGCTTCGACCCGGTGGGGGAGCGGGTCGCGCTGGTGGACGAGAAGGGCCAGCTGATCAGCGAGGAGCGCGCCCTGCTGGTGGTGCTCGACCTGGTCGCCGCCGAGCGGCGCGGCGGCAGGGTGGCGCTGCCGGTCACCACCACCCGGGTGGCCGAGCAGGTCTGCAGGTTCCACGGCGTCCAGGCCGAGTGGACCTCCACCGCGATCGACGCGCTCACCGCCGCCGCCAGGGGACCAGAGATGATCTTCGCGGCCGACGGGCGCGGCGGTTTCATCGTGCCCGAGTTCGGCCCCACGGTGGACGGCCTGGCGGTGTTCCTGCGCCTGCTGGGCCTGGTCGCCAGGACCCGGCTCTCGCTCAGCCAGATCGACGCCAGGATCCCCGAGGCCAAGCTGCTGCGCCGGACCGTGCCGACCCCGTGGGCCGCCAAGGGCGCGGTGATGCGCTCGGTCATCGAGGCCGCCGAGCACTACCGCATCGACACCACCGACGGGGTGCGGGTCGTCGCCGAGGACGGCAGCTGGACCCTGGTGCTGCCCGACCCGACGGAGGCGGTCACCCACCTGTGGGCCGAGGGGTTCGACGTCGACTCCGCGCAGACCCTGATCGAGCACTGGGCGCGGGTGGTCGAGGAGGCCGCGGGCGGCTGACGGGACCAGGCCCCGGCGGGCGCGCCGGAGGCGCGGGAAGGCGTCTGGACGGGGGCCGCGGGCCGAGCGGTTGCCACAAACACAGCGCGGCGCCATGGACCGGGGACAGTGCCCCCCTGTAACTTTGTCACCGACCGTACCCGCGGTTCAGCGTCAACCTTGACCTTCGCGCCTCATCACTGTATGTTGCGGCATTCGCAGTCCGAGAAAACACTTGAGAAGCGAAGAAGCGAGGCGCGCATCACTGAGCACCGTTGCCGCGTCTTCGCGGTAGGAGGCCGAGCCGATCGATGCCGAGCGTCTACTGCACGCAGTGCGGTCATGCCAATCCTGAGGATGCCCGTTTCTGTTCACGATGCGGGTCGCCGCTTACCAAAGCCGAGACCCCCGGAGACAGCACATCGACGATCTCCCTCTCCGGGATCGAGGCCTACGAGGCGGAGACAGGTGAGACGCTTCTCGCCGAACGGCAGGCCGTCGAGCAGTTGCCCCCGGGCACCGCGCTGCTGGTCGCGATGCGCGGCCCCAACGCCGGCAGCCGGTTCCTGCTCGACAGCGACCTGACCACCGTGGGCCGTCACCCCGAGAGCGACATCTTCCTCGACGACATCACGGTCTCGCGCCGCCACGTGGAGTTCTACCGGCGCGGCGGCGGGGTCTTCACCGTCCGCGACGTCGGCAGCCTGAACGGCACGTACGTGAACCGCGAGCGCATCGAGGAGGTCCCGCTGTACGGCGGTGACGAGGTGCAGATCGGCAAGTTCCGCCTCGTCTTCCTCACCCGCGGCGCCGCTGGAGGATGATGAGCTCGCAGGCCGCTCGTGCGCACATGAGCATCGGGGAGGTGCTCGCTCTCCTGCAGGGCGAGTTCCCCGATGTCAGCATCTCCAAGATTCGTTTCCTGGAGGGCGAGGGGCTGATCGAGCCGGAGCGCAGTCCCTCCGGTTACCGCAAGTTCACCTACGCCGACGTCGAGCGGCTCCGTTACATCCTCAGCGAGCAGCGTGACCGCTACCTGCCGCTGCGCGTCATCAAGGATCATCTGGAGGCGGCCGACCGCGAGGAGCGCCCGGCCGCCAGGCCGCGCGCGGTCCCCGACGACGCGCCCTCCGAGATCCGGCTCACCCGCGAGGAGCTGCTCGCCGCCGCCGAGCTCGACGAGGAGACCCTCGCCGAGCTGGAGGACTACGGCCTGCTGGCCGCCGTGGCCCGCTACTACGACGCCGAGGCGCTGGCCGTGGCCCGCAGCGTCGGAGCCCTGGCCGCCTTCGGCCTGCGGGCCCGCCACCTGCGGGCCGTCAAGGCCGCCGCGGAGCGCGAGGCCGGCCTGGTGGAGCAGGCCGTCGCCCCGCTCCTGCGCCGCCGCAGGCCCGGGGCCATCGACCAGGCCGACGAGACGGCCAGGGAGATCTCCGGCCTGCTGCTGGAATTGCACGCCTCTCTGCTGCGTTCCGGCGTTCGTGGGGCCCTGGGTCGGTGAGAACCTGACCAGGCACTCGTACCCCCACGAGTGTTACGTTGAACAAACCGGTCGGAATCCAGCGAAGACGGAGCAGCCCGTGTTGCAGATGGAGGTCGTGGGCGTTCGAGTTGAGATGCCCTCCAACCAGCCGATCGTCTTGCTGAAAGAGACGCATGGGGAGCGTTACCTACCTATATGGATCGGCATGACGGAGGCCACGGCGATCGCCATGGCCCAGGCCGAGGAACCACCACCCCGGCCGCTCACGCATGACCTGTTCCGTGACGTGCTCGAAGGGCTCGGCGTTCGGCTGAGCACGGTCAACATCGTCGCCCTGCGCGACGGCATCTTCTTCGCGGATCTCGTGTTCTCCAACGGGGTCGAGGTGAGCGCGCGTCCCTCGGACTCGATCGCCTTGGCACTTCGCACCGGCGCACGTATCTTCGCGAGTGAGGACGTGGTCCGGGAGGCAGGGGTGATCATCCCGGACGACCAGGAAGACGAGGTGGAGAAGTTCAGGGAGTTCCTTGACACGATCACGCCCGAGGACTTCGGCCGCGCGGGGTAGGAATTTCGGTGCATTTACGCTTCACGACGCGCCGAGTGGGGTCGTTGACTGGACTTGGCCCCAGTCCTACGGTGCAAGTGAAACCCGCGGTCGTGCGTAAACCCCCAGATCAGGCCGTGGGATGAGAGAAAGCCGGAGGTCCGCGTGGCGGTCAGCAGCGGCGAGGGTAGAAACGCCGATCAGGATGACCCGGAACGGCGCCAGTCGGCACGTCAGCGCGCGGGTGAAGAGGGTCTGCTGTTCGACGGGCAACCGGTGAAGGTGCCCGCCGACATCGGCTACCGGGGCCCCACGGCCTGTTCCGCGGCCGGCATCACCTACCGGCAACTCGACTACTGGGCGCGCACCGGCCTGGTCGAGCCCACCGTGCGGGCCGCCCACGGCTCCGGCTCCCAGCGGCTGTACGGCTTTCGCGACATCCTGGTCCTCAAGGTCGTCAAGCGGCTCCTCGACACCGGTGTCTCCCTCCAGCAGATTCGCATCGCCGTGCAGCACCTGCGCGACAGGGGCGTCAACGACCTGGCCGGGATCACCCTGATGAGCGACGGGGTGAGCGTCTACGAGTGCACCTCGCCCGACGAGGTCATCGACCTCCTCCAGGGTGGCCAGGGAGTCTTCGGCATAGCACTGGGACGGGTGTGGCAGGAGGTGGAGGGCTCCCTCGCGGATCTGCCCGGCGAACGCGCGGAGTCGAGCGAGGGCCCTTTAGGAGATCATCAGGCCGATGAGCTGGCCCGTCGTCGCAGAGCACGACGAACCGGGTAAACTCGGACCTGCCACTGACCCTGTGCGGGAGAGACCCCGACCAGGATCGGGGCGCCGAAGGAGCAACCTCCCCGGAATCTCTCAGGCACCCGGTACCGCACGGACGAGGCAACTCTGGAAAGCAGTCGCGCTCGCCAGGCGCGACTCACCGACGGTGCAAGCCTCCCGACAACGGGCAGGTGAAGCTCTCAGGTCACGACCCCGCACGACGGTCGTGATGACAGAGGGGGAGACCAGGCATACGCCCGCGCCCAGCGCCGGTCTCCACCCCGTCCCGGGAGGCTTCACCAATGACCGACCTGTCATCGCTCAGCGAACTCGGCTCTCCTCCGTTCGCGACCCGTCACATAGGGCCGGACGACGCCGGCCAGACCCGCATGCTGGAGGCGGTCGGATTCGCCTCCGTCGCCGACCTGGTCGCGGTGGCCGTGCCCGAGGCGATCCGTTCCTCGGAGCGGCTGAGCCTGCCCCCGGCGGCCGGGGAGTCCGAGGCTCTCGCCGAGCTGCGGGTCCTCGCCGGGCGCAACACCGTGCTCACCTCGATGATCGGCCTGGGGTACCACGACACGATCACCCCGGGCGTCATCCGCCGCAACCTCCTGGAGAACCCGGGCTGGTACACCGCGTACACGCCCTACCAGCCGGAGATCTCCCAGGGCCGCCTGGAAGCCCTGATCAACTTCCAGACCGTCGTCTCCGACCTGACCGCCCTCGACGTCGCCGGGGCCTCCCTGCTGGACGAGGCCACCGCCGCCGCCGAGGCGATGACCCTGGCCCGCCGTGCGGGCCGCAGCCCCTCGAAGGTGTTCGTGGTGGACGCCGACGCGCTGCCGCAGACCAAGGCGGTGCTGCGCACCCGCGCCGAGCCGCTCGGCATCGAGCTGGTCGAGAGCGACTTCACCGCCGAACTCCCCGAGTGCTTCGGGGTGCTCGTGCAGTATCCCGGCGCCAGCGGCAGGATCCGCGACTTCCGCGCCATCGCCGACGCCGCCCACGCCCGCGGTGCCCAGGTGGTCGCCGCCGCCGACCTGCTGGCCCTCACCCTCCTGGCCGCGCCCGGCGAGCTCGGCGCCGACATCGCGGTCGGCTCCTCGCAGCGCTTCGGCGTCCCCCTCGGCTTCGGCGGCCCGCACGCCGCCTACATGGCGGTCCGTGACGGCCTGCAGCGCCAGTTGCCGGGCCGCCTGGTGGGCGTCTCCCAGGACGCCGACCAGCGCCCCGCGTACCGGCTCGCGCTCCAGACCCGCGAGCAGCACATCCGCCGCGAGAAGGCCACCAGCAACATCTGCACCGCGCAGGTGCTGCTCGCCGTGATCGCCGGCATGTACGCCGTCTACCACGGCCCCGAGGGCCTGCGCAGGATCGGCCGTCGCACCCACCGGCACGCCGTCGTGCTCGCCGAGGGCCTGCGCCAGGGCGGCGTCGAGGTCGTGCACGACACCTTCTTCGACACCGTGCTCGCCAGGGTGCCCGGCCGCGCCGAGGCGGTCGTCGCCGCGGCCCGCGACAACGGGGTGAACCTGCGCCTGGTCGACGCCGACCACGTGGGCGTCACCTGCGACGAGAGGACCGAGCTCCTCCACCTGGAGCAGGTCCTGGCCGCCTTCGGGATCAGCGGCGCCGTGCTGGCCGACCTCGACGCCGCCGCGCACGACGCGCTGCCCGCCGCGCTGGCCCGGGTCAGCGACTACCTGACCCACCCGGTCTTCCACAGCCACCGCTCCGAGACGGCCATGCTGCGCTACCTGCGCAGGCTCCAGGACAAGGACATCGCGCTCGACCGGTCGATGATCCCGCTGGGCTCCTGCACCATGAAGCTCAACGCGACCACCGAGATGGAGCCGATCACCTGGCCGGAGTTCGCCGGGCTGCACCCCTACGCGCCCGAGGACCAGGCCGCGGGTTACGTCGAGCTGATCGGGCAGCTGGAGCGCTGGCTGGCCGAGGTCACCGGCTACGACGCCGTGTCGCTCCAGCCGAACGCCGGCTCCCAGGGCGAGTTCGCCGGGCTCCTGGCGATCCGCGCCTACCACACCGCCCGCGGCGAGTCCGGCCGCGACGTCTGCCTGATCCCCTCCTCCGCGCACGGCACCAACGCCGCGAGCGCGGTGATGGCGGGCATGCGCGTGGCCGTGGTCGCCTGTGACGACCAGGGCAACGTGGACGTCGACGACCTCGTCGCGAAGATCGACAAGCACCGCGAGCAGCTTGCCGCGATCATGGTGACCTACCCGTCCACGCACGGCGTGTACGAGGAGACGATCGTCCGGATCTGCGAGCTGGTGCACGAGGCCGGCGGGCAGGTCTACGTCGACGGCGCCAACCTCAACGCGCTGGTCGGTCTGGCCAGGCCGGGGGAGTTCGGGGCGGACGTCTCCCACCTGAACCTGCACAAGACCTTCTGCATCCCGCACGGCGGCGGCGGTCCCGGCGTCGGCCCGGTCGCGGTCCGCGCCCACCTGGCCGACTACCTGCCCGGCCACCCGCTGCGCGAGGGCACCGCCGTGGGTCCCGTCTCGGCGGCCCCGTACGGCTCCGCGGGCATCCTGCCCATCTCCTGGGCCTACATCCGGATGATGGGCGCCGACGGGCTGAAGGCGGCCACCGAGCAGGCCATCCTGTCGGCCAACTACCTGGCCCGCAGGCTCAGCCCCCACTACCCGGTCCTCTACACCGGCCGCGGCGGCCTCGTCGCCCACGAGTGCATCGTGGACCTGCGCCAGATCACCAAGGAGACCGGGGTGACGGTCGACGA
This sequence comes from Streptosporangium sp. G12, assembly GCF_052983175.1. Classification (NCBI taxonomy): domain Bacteria; kingdom Bacillati; phylum Actinomycetota; class Actinomycetes; order Streptosporangiales; family Streptosporangiaceae; genus Streptosporangium; species Streptosporangium sp. G12. The sequence continues at coordinate 38,857 of NZ_JBRIQO010000025.1, forward strand.
CGTGGCCAAGCGCCTCATCGACTACGGCTTCCACGCCCCGACCATGTCCTTCCCGGTGGCCGGCACGCTGATGATCGAGCCGACCGAGAGCGAGGACCTGGCCGAGCTCGACCGGTTCTGCGAGGCGATGATCGCGATCCGCGAGGAGATCGCGAAGGTCGCCTCCGGGGCGTACGACAGGACCGACAACCCGCTGCGCAACGCCCCGCACACGGCCGACAGCCTCGTCGCCGACGAGTGGGGCCACCCCTACAGCCGCACCGAGGCGGCCTACCCGCTGCCGTCGGTGCGCGAGGGCAAGTACTGGTCGCCGGTCCGCCGCATCGACCAGGCCTACGGAGACCGCAACCTGGTCTGCTCCTGCCCTCCCCTGGAGGCGTACGAGGACTGATCACCGCAGGGCCCCGCCGGGACCGGAAAGCCCGTGCGACCCGCGATATTCGCGGGGAATGCGACAGGACGGAGGGCGCCCCGAGTCGTTAGGCTCGGGGCGTCTCCGTATCCGGAAGGATCCTGCATGCCTGAGGTGGACACCCGTCCCTTGGACACCGCGCGAAGACTGGCCGAGGCGGGCGACCTCGACGGCGCCGCCGCGATCTTCGCCGAGCTGGTCGCCGATCCCGACGAGCCCGACCGGGCCCAGGCGGCGGTGGGTCTCGCGGTGGTGCTGGAGGAGAGCGGGGACGTGGCGGGTTCCCGCGCGGCCGCGCGCACCGCGCTGGCGACCGGGCATCCGGAGTTCGCCGCCCAGGCCGCCTGCCTGCTCGCGGGGAGCTTCGAGCGGGAGGACCTGGCCGACCAGGCCCGCGCCGCCTGGCAGGCCGCGCTGGGCGTCGGCCATCCCGCCTACGTCCCGCTGGCGCACATGGCCCTCGCCAGGCTCGCCACGGGCGAGGAGGAGGCCGAGCGGTCGCTGCGTGACGCGCTGGCCACCGCCGACCCGGAAATCGCTCCTCGTGCCGCCCAGCGGCTGGCGGAGGCACTCCTGGAGGAGGGCGAGCCGGGGGAGGCCGCCCAGGTGCTCCTGGAGGCGCTCGCGGTGCCCGACGCGGCAGAGGTGCCGAGGCTGCGGGTGATGCTCGGCATCGCTCACCTGGAGCTGGCGTGTGCGGAGTTCTCCGCCGCGATCGAGGAGGGCGGCGACGTCGAGACCGGTGCGCTGGCCATCGAGCTCCTGGCCCGCACGCTCCCGCTCAGGGGCCGCGACGAGGACGCCGAGCGCGTGTGGCGCTACGGCCTGGACAGCGCCGACGAGGATCTCGCCGGTGAGGTCCGCCTCCGCCTCGACCGGGACCTCTGACCCCGGGGCGCGCGGCGCGCCTCCCGGGCGAGGGCGCGATGCTCGTCGTGCCCGTGGGAGACCTCGCACGGGCACCGGCCTTTCCGGCGGCCTGGCCTCGCGGATTCCGGTCCGCCCGAAGCGGGGGACCGGGGCGGGGAACCGGAGAGGAGAGACCGGGTGGGACTCCGGCGGGTGTCAGTCGCGCTCCCGCCAGCGGCTCAGGGCGTGAGCGAAGTTGATCGCCACGATTCCGCCCCAGGCCAGCAGCAGCCCGGCGGTGCCGGAGGTCTGCGCCGCGATGGCGGTCAGCGGGATCCCGATGCCCATCGAACCGAGGGCGATCGGGATCGAGCTGTTCGAGTTCTTGCGCGACTTGGCCTTCGGCGCCCCGGAGGCGTGCATCTCGGCGCGCACCCGGTGGGCGATGGTCGCGTCCAGGCGTGACACGAACGACTCGATGAGGGCGGCCTCGTACTCGGGGCCGAGGTCGCGCCGGGCCTCGACGGTGGCACGCATGTCCTGGCGGATATCTTGATAGTCCTGCACGCTTCGATTGTTCCCTCACGCCGGCCGCCGGGCATCAGTCAATAGGAGGAGATCCGTGTCCACCTCCGAGTCCACCCCTCCCGACGGCGCGTCCACGCCGGGATCGGGGTTCCCGGCGCGCGCGGTCCCGCCCGTGGAGATCGCGACCCCGCACGGCCCGGCGCTGGTGGAGATCGACGAGGTGGCCGCCCCGCGTTTCCTGCTGGTGCTCACCCACGGCTCGGCCGGGGGAGTGGACGCCCCCGACCTGCTGGCCGTGCGGGACGCCGCGACGGCGATCGGCGGGACGGTCGCGCGGGTGCTCCAGCCGTTCCGGATGCGCGGAGCCCGCGCGCCGGGGTCGGCGGTCAAGCAGGACGAGGCGTGGGAGACGCTGGTGGCCGGGCTGCGCGGGCGCTATCCGGGGCTGCCGCTGGCGCAGGGCGGGCGGAGCAACGGGGCCAGGGTCGCGTGCCGTACGGCCGGGAGGGTCGGGGCCCGCGCGGTCGTCGCGCTGGCGTTCCCGCTGCACCCGCCGGGGAAGCCGGAGCGGTCACGTGCCGGGGAGCTGCGCGCGGCGGGTGTGGACGTGCTGGTGGTGAACGGAGACCGTGACCCGTTCGGCGTGCCCGAGGCGGCGGACGTCGCGCGCCTGGTGGTGCTGCCGGGAGAGGGTCACGACCTCGGGAGGAATCCCGCCGGGGTGGGCGAGGTGGTCGCCGAGTGGCTCGACACGAGGATGCGGCCGGACTCGGTGGACCCGCTCAGCGTGACCGGTCGGGTGTGACGGGCCTCAGACCACGCCGGCCAGTGGCCGGTGCGGCTCGATGACGGCACCGTCCGGGAGGAGCTCGCCGGTGTCGTCGAACAGCACCACACCGTTGCAGAGCAGGCTCCAGCCCTGCTCGGGGTGGGCCGCCATGGTGCGGGCGGCTTCGCGGTCCAGCGCGTCGGCGGACGGACAGGACGGCTCGTGCGGGCACATCGGCGTGCCTCCGGATCTCTCGTGTCGGCTCGCCCGGGTCACACCGGGCACGGGTGGGCATCGGACATCCGGCGGCACCGTCACCGATGGGTCTCCGTTCCCACGTATGACGGGGACGAGCATCTGAATGTTGATATATGGCCATGCGGTCCCTAACAGAACGGGAGCCGCACATCAAGCAGATCAAGTGTGCGATCGATCGCACCTTGGCGACATAGCCCGTTAGGACTGTTTGAGAACTGGTAAGGGGTCAGTCCGTCAGGGCTTTATCAGGGGATGTGACCTATAACACAGCATGCCTCATATAAGGACATTCGACCAAGTGCGACACGCCGCCAGGCAGGTAAACGATCGGTTACAAGTTGCTGACGTGCGCCGACGCGGGTTTTCCCACCCCTGACCGTCCCTTACCGGGTCCGATGCGCTCACCGCGCGCCCAGGCCGGCCAGGAGCGCGTCCAGCCCGTGCTCGAAGTCGGCGTCCGCCCCCGGGCTGCCGCCTCCCCTGGACGGGGGACGCCAGGGCTCGTCCTCGTCGCCCGAGGGCTCGGCCCAGCCCGACTGCTGCACCTCCACCGCCACCGCGCCGAAGACGTAGGCCCGAAGGGCCCGTACCGCGCCCGCGGCGTCGGCCAGTCCCGCGTCGGCCAGCTGGTCGGTCTGCTCCCTGATGGCGATCGCCGCCCTGCCCCTCGGCGGCTTGGTCAGGGCCAGGGCCAGCACCCCGGGATGCTCCCTCAGCGCGGCCCGGCTCGCCCGGCACCAGGCCCTCGCGCTGTCCTGCCAGCTCCCGCCGGGCTCGGCGTGGACGGTGGTGACGTGCTCGGCCAGCGCGTCCATCAGGGCGTCCTTGCCGCGCGGCAGGTGGTGGTAGATGGCCATCGCCTCCACCTGGAGCGCGTCGCCCAGCCGCCGCATCGTCAGGCGCCGGAGGCCCTGGCCGTCGGCGATGTGGAGGGCGGCGTCGATGATGCGCTCCCTGGAGAGCGGGACGGGAGGTCGCTTGGCAGGCATGGGAGGCATCCTGCCACCCCTTACCTTACTGCGTAAAGGACGGCGCGCCGGGCGGGACGAAGGTTCTTCGGCGTCGCCGCACGGCGAGGCGGCCGGCGGCGCGAACCGCTTCGCGGGAGGGCCCGGTCCCTGAGTGTGTGGGGCGGGGGCGGACCGCGTAGGCTACGAGCGGTGATCTGCCGGAGGAGACCGGCGACCGGCGAGAGAGGGAAGAAGATGGCGTTTTTCCGACCGCGCGTGAGCCGGGAGGCGGAGGTTCGTCACCACGCTGACCAGGAGGTCGGGAAGAGCTTCCCCGAGCTTCTGGAGAAGGCGCGCGAGGCCGAGGCCGAGGTGCGCCGGGCGCAGGCCGCCGCGGCCCCCGTGCAGGAGCTGCGAGCCGCCGGGCTGGCCTTCGACAGGGCGCTCACCGAGGCCCTGCGCGCGGCCGAGGCCAACCAGCGCGCGACGTTCGGGATCAGGTCGTACGACGACCGGATCCGCCGCCGCAAGGGCAGGGCCACCCCGAAGGGCGCCGAGTGGACCGCCGAGGTCAACCGCCTGCGCACCCTTCGCGAGCAGAACCGGCTGACCGGCATTCCCAGGGTCCCGCGCCCGGTCGCCGCCTCGGCCCGCTGATCTCCGTTCCCGGCCCTCGTCCCCGGCCCTCGCCGGGGCTTTCGACCGCGGGTGCCCGGGCGCGGATCTGATCCGCCCACCGGTCTCCATCCGCGGACCCGGTTCGAACGGCCTCTCGCCGCCCGTCACGCGTTCCCGTGACGGGCGGTTTCGCCGTTCCGGAACGGGTCCGGGGGAGGTGACGGTGGTCCGGCCCTGATGACCGGTCGTCTGGGCCCGGCCTCCCGGTTTGGCGGATTTTAGGTTAGGCTTTCCTAATAAGGTGTTCCGCTTCGGTGGCCTCTCCGGCCACTCCCTCAACGCCGTGACCAGGCACTTCGCTGAGGTGCACGCAGTTATGTCATTTTCGTCTGCCTTTTCTCGCGCCCGGACGGCTCCTCGCGCCCGGACGGCTCCTCGCGCCCGGACGGCTCCTCGCGCCCGGACGGCTCCTCGCATCCGGCGGGGGACGACGGTCGCCGATCCCTGGGCGCGCCGGCGGGAAACTCCCGCGCCGGCCGCCCGCCCGCCCGCGCGGGCGGCCGGCGCCGGCCGGGCATCCCGGTGCCGGGCGAGTCCACACAGCCGGGTTCGCCACCCGGTACACCCATGCTGGAGGTATCCGATGACCAACCCCTTCGACGACGAGAGCGCGTCCTTCCTGGTGCTGGTGAACGCCGAGGGGCAGCACTCGCTGTGGCCCGCGTTCGCCGACGTCCCCCCGGGGTGGGAGATCGTCCACGGTGAGGATTCCCGCGCCGGCTGCCTGGCCTACGTCGAAGGCTCCTGGACCGACATGCGCCCCAGGAGCCTCGTCGCCGAGATGGGCGGCTGACCCCCTTCGAGACCTTCGAGGGCCGGTACGGGGACCGTCGCCCCGGTTCCCGCGCCGGGCCCCTCGGGGAGGGGCGCCTCGCGCTCCCGCCGGTCCCTCCGGGGGGCACTCCCCGCGGGGGCCGGAACACGCCGAAGGGCGCCACCGCGGACCGGGAGGTCTCGCGGTGGCGCCCTTCGGGACTTCGGAACGGCCGGACGGCTCAGGTGGCAGGCGGCGCCGTGCCGGCAGGCCCGCCGGTCAGCTGGCCCAGTCGAGCAGCGGGCGGGTGTTGCTGGGGTGGCGGAGCTTGGAGAGCGACTCCTTCTCCAGCTGGCGGATGCGCTCGCGCGTCAGGCCGAGATACTTGCCGATCTCGTCGAGGGTGTGGGGCTTGCCGTCGACGAGGCCGAAGCGCAGGGCCATGATCTTCGCCTCCCTGGGAGAGAGGTTGCCGAGCACGCCGCGCAGCTGCTCGCCCAGCAGCTGGCGGTCGACGACCTCCGACGCCTCGGGCGAGTCGACGTCCTCGATGAGGTCGCCGATGGTGGTCTCGCCGTCCTCGCCGATGGTGGCGTTGAGGCTGATCGGCTGGCGGCTGGTGCGCAGCAGCTCCTCGATCTGGTCGGGGGTCTTGTCGAGCTCGACGCCCAGCTCCTCCGGCGTGGGCTCGCGGCCCAGACGCTGGTGCATGTCACGCTCGACGCGCGACAGCTTGGAGAGCATCTCCAGCACGTGCACCGGAAGCCTGATGGTGCGGGCAGAGTCGGCGAAGCCGCGCTGGATGGCCTGGCGGATCCACCACATGGCGTAGGTGGAGAACTTGTAGCCCTTGGTGTAGTCGAACTTCTCCACCGCGCGGATCAGGCCCAGGTTGCCCTCCTGGACCACGTCGAGCAGGGCCATGCCCCGGTCGGTGTACTTCTTCGCCACGGAGACGACCAGGCGGAGGTTGGCCTCCAGCATGTGGTCCTTGGCCCGGCGGCCGTCCTCGGCGATCCACTCCAGGTCGTCGCGCGCGGCCGCGGACAGACCCGGCTCGGCCTCCAGCTTGGACTCGGCGTACAGCCCGGCCTCGATGCGCTTGGCCAGCTCGACCTCCTGCGCGGCGGTGAGCAGGGTGCGACGGCCGATCGACTTCAGGTAGGTGTGCACCGAGTCGCCCATGACGGAGGACTGGTCGTCGAGGTCGAGGGTCGGCTCGACCTCGACCTCGACCTCCTCCGGCGGGTTCCACTCGTCGTCGAGCTCCGCCGCGGTGTCCTTGGTGTCCCTGGCGTCCTTCGCGGCCCCGGTCTTCCTGACGGGCTTGGCGGTCTTGAGGTCGCCCGTGGGCTCCGCACCGGTCGTGGCGGCGTCCGGGGCACCGGCCGTGGTCTCGGTCTTCACCGCCCCCTTCCTCGCGGGCGCGGCCTTGACCTTGCGGGCGGGGGTCTTGCGGGCGCTCTTGGTGCCGGACGCGGACAGCGCGGGCTCGTTCTCGGCCGCCAGGCTGACGCCCGCCTCGGTGAGCTCGCGCAGGATCGACCTGCCCTCGGTCGGGCTGATGCCCGCCTCGGCGAAGGCGTGGCGCAGCTCCGCGAGTGAAAGGTGGCCCTGGACTCGCCCTCGGTCAAGGAGCTGGTCGAGGGTCGTCGGGGCCTCAGATGAGGTCGCCACGGCGGTTGGGGGCATGAGGACACCTCCTCCATCACGGAGTCGTCTGAATTTACGGTCTGCTGGTCTTGGGGTGGGGCGGTCTGGGGGCCGCTCAGCGCACCAGTACCAATAACCCCAGGCAAGAACTTTCTGTTCCCGACTCGACCCGGAAAATATGAAGGGCGGACCGCCTTCCCGGCGATCCACCCGCACGTGGGCGCCCGAGAGAGCCTATTCGATCACTTCCACGGGGCCCTCTTGCGCCGGGTCAGCGGAGCCTTCGAGCACGGGGCCGTCGACCATGGGCATCGGGAAGGGCTCCGCCTTCTCCAGACGGTTCTCGCTCCAGTACTCGACGACCTTCTCGGGGTCGGGATTGACCTCCCTGGACACCACGAAGTCCTCCGCGGGAGGGACGGGTGCGGTCGGGGACGGCTCCTGGGAGGGCGCTCCGGGCTCGTTCGGGGCGACCGGCACCGGCTCGGCCGACGGTTTCTCCGCCTTCCCGATCCCGCCCGACGCGGCGGCCGCCGTCACGGAAATGCCGCCGGCGAGGACCAGGCTCACGATTCCAGCCGAGACCCATGTCTTGCGGGTGACGTTCATCGGGCTTGTCCTTCCTGCTTCGGCTACCTGTTGGACGTGTCACGGCACCTTCACGGTTCCCGATCACGACCATAACGAAGAGTTTCGAGATCCGGCTTGCCGTTGGCCAAAAGTGGTATTTCGGTCACAACGATCAGGTCGGCGGGGGCCGCGTAGGCGGGCAGCCGCTCCTTGGCGAAGGCGCGCACCTCGGCCAGGGACGGCGGGGAGGGCGAGACGACGACGGCCACCACCCGCTCGCCCCACTCGGGGTCGGGACGGCCGACCACGACGGCGTCGACGATCGCGGGATGCTCGGCCACCACGGCGGCCACCGCCGCGGCGACGACCTTCTCGCCCCCGGTGTTGATGACGTCGTCGGCCCGCCCCAGCACGCGCAGCCGCCCGCCCTCCAGGACGCCCAGGTCCGAGGTGAGGAACCACTCGCCGTCGCGCGCGGCCTCGGTGAGGTCGGGGCGCAGCCGGTAGCCGGAGAACAGCACGGGCCCGCCCAGGCGGATCCGGCCGTCGTCGCCGACGTCGACCCCCACCCCGTCGAGGGGCTCGCCGTCGTAGACGCACCCGCCGCAGGTCTCGCTCATGCCGTACGTGGTGATCACCCTGGCCCCGGCCGCGCGGGCCTCGGCGAGCAGGGCGGGGGGAGCGGCGGCGCCGCCGAGCAGGATCGTCCTGAACGCCGACAGACGCTGAAGACGCGCCGAACTCACCTGGAGCAGCCGGCGCAGCTGGGTCGGCACCAGCGAGACGTGGTCCGCGCCGCTGGAGAGCACGGCCTCGGGGGAGAACCCGTCGTGCACGATCGGCTCGGTCCCGCCCAGCAGCGACCTCACCAGGACCTGCAGGCCGGACACGTGGGAGGGGGGCAGGCAGCACAGCCAGCGCTCGCCCGCCCCGGCCTCCAGGCGCCGCAGCGAGGCCGACGCGGAGGCGAGCAGGGCCTCGGCGGACAGCTGCGCGCCCTTGGGGGTGCCGGTGGAGCCGCTGGTGGCGATGACCACCGCGACCTCGGCGGGCACGCCGACGCCGCCCTCGCGGCGAACCCCGTCGACGTGGGTCGGGCGCAGCGCGTCGAGCGTCGCCCGCAACGCGGGGGCGGGCAGGGCGGGGGAGAGGGGCAGCACGGCGGGACCGCGGCCGTCCAGTGCCGCGCCGACGGCCCGGAACAGCTCCGGGCCCGGCGCCGACACCACGGCATGCAATTCCCGTTGCACGGAAAGCCACTCCTCATGCACAGGAATGGTCATCACAGTCGTAAGGTTAGTGCCGAATGCCGGACAACAGCCGGGGTGGTCCCGGTAAAGCGGAGAGGGTGAAGCCATCGTGAGCACGGAGCGGGTCGAGCCGGGCGTGGACGAGCAGGTGGTGGCGGAGACGGCCTCCGAGCGCGACGGTGCCGTCGACTGGAAGAGGTCCGGGCAGTACGAGGACATCATCTACGAGACCGGCGAGGGCATCGCCAAGATCACGATCAATCGTCCGGAGCGGCACAACGCGTTCCGCCCGACGACGCTCTTCGAGCTCAAGGACGCCTTCAACGTCGCCCAGGAGGACGCCGAGGTCGGTGTGATCATCTTCACCGGCGCGGGCGACAGGGCCTTCTGCTCCGGGGGCGACCAGAAGATCCGCGGCGACGACGGCTACGTCGACAAGTCCACCCCGCACGTCGGCCGGCTCAACGTGCTCGACCTGCAGGTCCAGATCCGCCGCTGTCCCAAGCCGGTCATCGCCATGATCGCCGGCTACGCCATCGGCGGCGGCCACGTGCTGCACGTGTGCTGCGACCTGTCCATCGCCGCCGACAACGCGGTCTTCGGCCAGACCGGCCCCAAGGTCGGCTCCTTCGACGGCGGCTACGGCTCCTGGCTGCTGGCCGAGACCGTCGGCCTGAAGCGGGCCCGCGAGATCTGGTACCTCTGCCGCCAGTACGACGCGCAGAAGGCCCTCGACTGGGGTCTGGTCAACGCGGTCGTGCCGCTCGCCGAGCTCGAGACCGAGACGGTCAAGTGGGCCAGGGAGATGCTGGACAAGTCGCCGCTGGCCCTGCGCATGCTCAAGGGCGCGCTGAACGCGGTCACCGACGGCGCCGCGGGGATGCAGCAGTTCGCCGGCGACGCCACCCTGCTCTACTACATGAGCGAGGAGGCGCAGGAGGGGCGCAACGCGTTCAAGGAGAAGCGCTCTCCCGACTTCGGCAGGTTCCCGCGCCGTCCCTAGGGGCGGCCGACGACAGGTTCCGGCGCGGCCGTGGGCGGCGAGGGCACAGGCGAGGGCACAGTGCCCCGCCGCTCCCGGGGGGCAGCGGGGATCCGAACGGACTCGGTCCCGGGGCGCGCCGCCCCGCGCAGGCGAGGGCGCTTTCGCGCGCCTCAGGACGGACTCACCCCCGGGTGCGGAGATAAGGAGGCGGTGCGGTGAATCCCGCGACCGCGCTCGCGACGGTGCTGGTCGACGAGCTGGCCCGCTGCGGTCTGACGGACGTGGTGCTCGCACCGGGTTCGCGTTCGGCGCCGCTCGCCCTGGCCGTGCACGCTGACAGCCGCCTCCGGCTGCACGTGCGGGTGGACGAGCGCTCGGCCTCCCACCTGGCGGTGGGCCTGGCCCGCCGCAGCGATCGTCCGGTCGTCCTGATCTGCACCTCCGGCACCGCGGCGGCCAACTTCCATCCGGCCGTCATCGAGGCGCACGAGTCGGGGGTGCCACTGCTGGTGCTCACCGCCGACCGCCCGCCCGAGCTGCGCGACACCGGTGCCAGCCAGACCGTCGACCAGATCAAGCTGTACGGCACGGCCGTCCGCTGGTTCAGCGAGATCGGCGTGCCCGAGGACCGCCCCGGCCAGGTCGCCTACTGGCGGTCGACGGCCTGCCGCGCCTACCAGCGCGCGATGGGCCCGTACGACCCGGGGCCCGTCCACCTCAACGTGGCCTTCCGCGAGCCGCTGATCCCGGACGGCGACCCGTCCTGGTCCGAGTCCCTGGAGGGCGACGCCGCGGGTCCGTGGGTGCGCGCCAGGGTGGGCTCCCCGCCGGTGGCGCTGCACCTGCCGCCGACCCGGCGGGGCGTGCTGGTCGTCGGCGACGGCGCGACCAACACCCGCAGGTACGTGGCGGCGGCGGGCATGGCCGGGTGGCCGATCCTGTCGGAGCCCAACGGCGGCGCCCGCTACGGCGACCACGCGATGTCGGCCTACCACTTCCTCCTGGGCACCCCGGAGTTCGCCGACCGGCACCGCCCCGACGTCGTGGTCACCCTGGGCCGCCCAGGCCTGTCCCGGCCGCTGCTCAACTGGCTGAGGCACGCGGGCGAGCACATCGTGGTCGCGGCCGACATGACCCGCTGGCCCGACCCGACCCGCTCGGCCACCCAGGTGGCACAGGTGGTGGAGATCCCGGTCGCCGCGGGCGACGACACGTGGCTGCACTCCTGGCGCCGCGCCGAGACGGCGGCCAGGGCCGCGATCGACGAGGTGCTGGACGGGTCGGGGCTCAGCGAGCCGCGCCTGGCCCGCGACCTGGCGGAGGCGCTGCCCAACGGGGCGCTGCTGTTCTCCGGCTCCTCCATGCCGATCCGCGACCTCGACCAGGCGATGCGTCCCCGGCGGGGCCTGCGGATCATGGCCAACCGGGGGGCGGCCGGGATCGACGGCGTGGTGTCGTCGGCGATGGGCGCCGCCCTCGCCCACAACGGCCCCTCCTACGCCCTGATGGGCGACCTGACCTTCCTGCACGACCAGAACGGGTTGCTCCTCGGCTCCCGCGAGCCGCGCCCCGACCTCTGCCTGGTCGTGGTGAACAACGACGGCGGCGGGATCTTCTCGCTGCTGCCCCAGGCCGCGCTGCGCGACCCCTTCGAGCGGGTCTTCGGCACCTCGCACGGGGTGGACCTGGGCTACGTGGCCGCCGCCACCGGCACGCCGTACACCTTCGTGGACGAGCCGGGCCAGCTGGTCAAGGCACTGCGCGGCGAGGGGCTGCGCGTGGTCGAGGTGCGCAGCGACCGGGAGTCCAACGCGAGGCTGCACGCCGTGATGCGCGACGCCGCCCACGCCGCCGTCCGCGACGCCATGGTGTGACGCGCGTTCCCGGGGACACGCCGTGACGCGTGCCCCCGGGACCACCCGGCACGGCCGGCCGTGCCGGCACGCCGTGCCGCCGTCCGTGTCGGGGGCCGTGCCGTCGTACGGCGAGGTCACGTGACGTCGCGGCGGAGCGTCAGCGCGCGGGCGGCGAGCACGGTCACCGCGACGTAGCCCGCGAACAGCAGCCCGCCGGCCCAGACGGGCAGCAGCTCGCCGCCCAGGGGCGTGCCGCTCAGGGCGCGGGCCGCCCCGGTCGGCAGCCACCTGCCCAGATCGGGCAGGAAGCTGACGAGCGCGTAGTCGGCGTACATGAACCAGAGCAGCGCCACCGTCACCGCCGCCACCTGGTTGCCGATCAGGGCTCCCAGGCCCACCCCGAGCAGGCCGTACAGGACGACCGCGAGCACCGAGCCGAGCAGGACCGCGGGCACCGCGGGGGTCCAGGCGGGATAGCCGGCCAGGCCGAGTATGACCAGGCCCCCCGCCAGCGTGACCAGCGCCGAGACCGTGGCGATCACCAGGCCGGCGATCCCGTACGCGGCCAGCTTGGCCGTCACCACCCGGTCCCGCCTGGGGCTGACCAGGAACTGCCAGGTGATCGTCTGGTGGCGGTTCTCCCCGGCCATGCCGAGGACGCCGAGCAGCAGGGTGAAGATGTAGGCCTGGTGGGCCATGCTGTAGACGTTCTCGATCTGCGCGTCGAGCGGCATCCCGCCGCCCTGCCCCATGAAGAAGACCATCAGCCCCGCCCAGGCCACGCACAGCGGGGGCGCCAGGGCGGCCAGGAGCCAGGTGGTGCGGTTCGCGCGCGCCTTGAGCAGTTCGGCGCGGACCAGGCCGTTCATGCGGTCACCTCCATGTAGAGCTCCTCCAGGTCGGTCTCCGGGGTGAGCGGGCCCTGCCAGGCGAGACGCCCCGCCCGTACGACGATCACGTGGTCGGCGATCTGCTGGATCTCGGCGAGCACGTGCGTGGAGACCAGGACCGTGCGCCCCTGGTGGGTGTAGGCCCGCAGGAAGCCCCGCAGCCAGCGCATGCCCGTCGGGTCCAGGCCGTTGGCGGGCTCGTCGAGGATGAGGATCTCCGGGTCCCCCAGCAGGGCGGAGGCCAGGGCGAGCCGCTGACGCATGCCCAGAGAGAAGCCCCCCACCTTGCGGCCGGCCGAGGCGGTGAGGTCGACCTGTTCCAGCACGTGCTCCACGCGCTCCGCGTCCAGCCCCGCGGCGAGGCGGAGCGCCTCCAGGTGCGTGCGGGCGCTCAGTCCCGGGTGGAAGGCCGCGGCCTCCAGTACCGCGCCGACCGTGGCGACGGGACGCTCCAGGTCGCGGTAGGGGCCGCCGCCGATGGTCGCGGTGCCCTCGGTGGGCGTGACCAGGCCGAGGATCATGCGCAGGGTGGTGGTCTTGCCCGCCCCGTTGGGGCCGATGAAGGCCGTGAGTGTTCCCCGTTCCACCGTGAACGACAGGTCGTCGACGGCTCGTACCCCGCCGAACGACTTGCCGAGGTGGGTGACGCTGATTGCTGACATGCCTCGACGATGGGCCCGGGGCGGGTGGGGACGCACGGTCCCGGGGGTGGAACCGGCGACGTCCACCCCCGGGGGAGGGCGCGGTGGCCGGGGGTGGAGACGATCTCCACCCCGGGGCCCATGGTCCGCCGCCGGGGGCACGGATAATTTGTGGTCGTGACGTTCTTCCGCCGCCCCTCGGTGCGCTGCCTCCTCGCCGTCGTGCTGGCGGGATACGTGCTCTACTGGCCGGTGGCCGCCGCGATCGAGGCGGGCTGGCCGGGCCTGCTCCCGGTGCTCCTCGTCTGCGCCGCCACCTCCGGCTGCTGCGTGTGGGCACTGCTGAGCCAGGACGCGCGGCGCGGCGCCTGGCTGCTCGCGGCCACCCTGACCGGCGGGCTCGCCCTGCAGGCGATCAGTCGCTTCGGCGGCATGGGCTTTCTGTACCTCGTCCTCTACGCAGCCCCGTTCAGGACCCGCTTCTGGCCGGGGATATTCCTGGTCACGGCAGACATCGCCGGAACGGCGGCCGTGTCCTTCCTGGCCGGGCTGCAGGGCTGGGAGTTGATGGGCAACGTCCTGGGCCTCACCTACGGCGCCATTCTCGTCTTCCTGATCCGGTATGTGAAGACGACCAGGGAGCACGCGGCGGCGCTCGCCGAGGCGCGGGCGGGTGAGGCCGTGCTGGCCGAGCGGGCACGGCTGGCCAGGGAGGTCCACGACATCCTGGCGCACTCGCAGTCGGCCCAGATCGTCCACCTGGAGGGCGCGCGGCTGCTGCTGGAGCAGGGCGGGGACCCCGCGGCGGCCCTCGACCGGGTCAACCGCGCCGTGCGGCTGGCGCGCGCCGGGCTGGAGGAGACCCGCCGGGCGCTCGACGCGCTGCGCGGGCAGGAGCTTCCGCTGGCCGAGCGGCTGGAGCGGCTGGCGGTGGAGTTCCGGTCGGTGACCGGGGCGCCCTGCGCGGTCTCGGTCACCGGGGACCTCGGCTCGCTGGAGGCGGGGGCCAGGCTGGCGGTGGCGAGGACCGCGCAGGAGGCGCTGACGAACGTGCGCAAGCACGCGCCGGGCGCCGCGGTGTCGGTGGCGCTGCGCCGCGCCGGCGCGTGGTGCGAGCTGGAGGTGCGCGACACGGGCGGTCCGCCGGACCCGCCGGCGTCGCGGGAAGGGGGGTACGGGCTGGTGGGGATGCGCGAGCGGGCCGAGCTGATCGGCGGTTCGCTGGCCGCGCGGCCGGGCGCGGAGGGCTTCGAGGTCCTGCTGCGGGTCCCGGCGTGAGCCGCCCGCGGCGCGGCGCCGCCGCGGGGGTGGGCGCCGCGCCGTGGACGGCTCACGCCGGTGCCGGTACGGTACGCCCCGACGCGCCGGTGCCGCGCGACCGCGAGGCCGTCCCGGCGAGGGAGCGGCGCGGGGACAGGCGGGCGGGTCCGAGGGACGAGGTGGTCGAGGTGGTCGTGCGGGTGCTGGTGGCCGACGACCAGACGGTGGTGCGCGAGGGGCTGGTGCTGCTGCTGGGACTGCTGCCCGGCGTCGAGGTCGTGGGGGCCGCGGCCGACGGGCGGGAGGCGGTCGAGCTGGCCGCCTCGCTCGGGCCCGACGTGGTCCTGATGGACCTGCGGATGCCCCGCATGGACGGGGTGGAGGCGACCCGCAGGATCAGGGCGGCCCACCCGGACATCCACGTGGTGGTCCTGACGACGTACTCCGACGACGAGTCGATCTTCGCCGCGCTGGGCGCGGGGGCGCGGGGCTACCTGACCAAGGACACCGACGCCGAGTCCCTGGCCTCGGCCATCGCCACCGTCGTCGAGGGCGAGGCCCAGTTCGACCCCACCGTCCAGCGGCGGCTGGCCGAGGCGGTGGCCGGGAGCCGCCGCGCGCCGGGCCTGCCGGACGGGCTGACCCGCCGGGAGAGCGAGGTGCTGGGGCTGATAGCGGCGGGCCGCTCGAACGCGGAGATCGCCGGGGAGCTGTTCATCTCCGAGGCGACGGTCAAGACGCACATCAACAACCTCTTCGCCAAGGCGGGACTGCGTGACCGGGCACAGGCGGTGACCTACGCCTTCCGGCACGGCCTGGGCCCCGGCTGACCGGGACCGGACACCGGCGCCGGGGACGGCGATGACTGTCAGGTGATGACTGTCAGGTCTGGGGATGTGGGGGCGCCGTCGCGGGGTCAGGGTGGATCGCGTACGGATTCACCTCGCGGGTGCCCGTCGAAGGGAAGTGCCATGCGACCTGACATCAGTTTGACCGGCCACGAGACGGTGGCGGATTTCGGCAACTACGCCGAGGCACAACGTGCCGTGGACAGGCTGTCGGACCAGAAGTTCCCGGTCGAGCACACGATGATCGTCGGAGTCGGTCTCCGGCTCGTCGAGCAGGTGCTCGGGCGGCTGACCTATCTTCGCGCCGCGGGGATGGGCGCGGCGACCGGAGCCTGGTTCGGACTGCTGATCGGCCTGTTCTTCGCGATCTTCACTCCCGGGCGGTTCCCCTTCATCCTGGTCCTGTGGGGCCTGATCTGGGGCGCCATCGCCGGAGCGATCTTCGGACTGGTCGGCCACGCGCTCACCGGGGGCAAGCGCGACTTCCTCTCGTCGAGCGCGATCGTCGCCGACCGCTACGAGGTGCTGGTCGCGGCCCCGCACGCCGCCGAGGCGCGCAGGCTGCTCGACGTGGGCACGTCCCAGCAGATGCACCAGCAGATCTGACCGGCGCCCCCCGAACCGAGCCCGCACGGACGGGGCGCGGGCGGTGTGGACGGCGTGGACGGCGCGGACGGCGCGGACGGCATTGCCCGCGCCGCCGTCCCGTGCCCGCCGCCGGGCCGCCCGGCGAGCGCCGGGGGCCACAGCGCACAGGAGGGCAGCATGTCCAAAGCAGTCGGAATCGATCTGGGCACCACCAACTCGGTGATCGCCACGATGGAGGGCGACAAGCCCACGGTGATCCCCAACGCCGAGGGGGCGCGGACGACGCCCTCGGTCGTGGCGTTCACCGACAGCGGTGAGCGCCTGGTCGGGCAACTGGCCCGCCGCCAGGCGATCCTCAACCCCAAGGGGACGATCTACTCGGCCAAGCGCTTCATCGGCCGCCGTCACGACGAGGTCGCCAGCGAGCTGACCGCCGTGTCGTTCGACGTCGTCCCCGGGCCCGACGGAGCCGTCCGCTTCAAGATCAAGGAGAGGCTTCACGCGCCCGAGGAGATCGCCGCGGCCGTCCTGCGCAAGCTCGTGGACGACGCCTCGAGGTTCCTGGGGGAGAAGGTCACCGAGGCGGTCATCACGGTGCCCGCGTACTTCAACGACTCCCAGCGCCAGGCCACCAAGGACGCGGGGAAGATCGCCGGCCTGGAGGTCCTGCGGATCATCAACGAGCCGACCGCGGCGGCGCTCGCCTACGGCCTCGACCGCCAGGAGAGCGAGACCGTGCTCGTCTTCGACCTGGGCGGAGGCACCTTCGACGTCAGCGTCCTCGCCATCGGGGACGGCGTCGTGGAGGTGCGGGCGACCGCGGGAGACTCCCACCTGGGCGGCGACGACTTCGACCGGCGCATCGTCGACCACCTCGCCGACGAGTTCCAGCGGGACAACGGCATCGACCTGCGCCAGGACCCGCAGGCCCTGCAGCGGCTGTTCGAGGCCGCGGAGAAGGCCAAGGTCGAGCTGTCGGCGGTCACCCAGACGCAGATCAGCCTGCCCTTCATCACCGCGGACGCCTCGGGCCCCAAGCACCTGAACACCACGCTCAGGCGCTCGACCTTCGAGGAGATCACCGCCGACCTGCTCGAACGGTGCAAGGGGCCCGTCCAGCAGGCCATGGCCGACGCCAAGCTCACCGCCGACGACATCGACGAGGTGATCCTGGTGGGCGGCTCGACCAGGATGCCCGCCGTGCAGAACCTGGTACGCCGGATGACGGGCGGCAAGGAGCCGAACATGACGGTCAACCCGGACGAGGTCGTGGCGCTGGGCGCCGCGGTCCAGGCCGCCGTCATCAAGGGCGAGCTGAGGGACGTCGTCCTGCTCGACGTGACACCGCTCTCCCTCGGCATCGAGACGCTCGGCGGGGTGATGACGAAGGTCATCGAGCGGAACACGACCATCCCGGCCCGCCGTTCCGAGACGTTCAGCACCGCCGAGGACAACCAGAGCGCCGTGGACGTCGTCGTGCTGCAGGGCGAGCGCGAGCGCGCCGCCGACAACCGTCCCCTGGGCCGGTTCCGGCTGGAGAACATCCGGCCCGCCCCGCGCGGCGTGCCGCAGGTCGACGTGACCTTCGACGTCGACGCCAACGGGATCCTGAACGTCTCGGCCAAGGACAAGGACACCGGCGCCGAGCAGCGCATCACGATCAGCGAGAGCTCGAACTTGGACACGAGCGAGGTCGAGCGGATGGTCGCCGACTCCGAGCGGCACCGCGAGGAGGACCAGCGGATGCGGCAGGTGGTGGACGCGCGCAACGAGCTCGACAGCGCCGCCTACCAGGTGGAGCGCCGCCTGACGGAGCTGGGCGACTCGGTACCCGTCCACGAGAGGGCGCGGGCCGACATGCTGGCGCACGACGCCCGCGACGCGATCAAGCAGGAGGCCCCGCTCGACCGGGTCCGCTCGCTCACCGCCGAGCTCCAGCAGATCTACCACAGCCTCGGCGCGGCCGGCTCCGGCGCCCCGGGCGGCCCGGGGGCCGCGGGGGCGTCCGGTTCCCCGGGCGGCCGGGACGACGACGTCATCGACGCGGAGTTCACGACCGATGAGTGAGACACCCGGGCGTGGCCGGCAGGTCCCGCGCCGTGACGGGGATCCGCGCGGCGGGTACGACCCGCCCGGCCGGGAACCGCGGGACCGGGAGCCGTACGACCGGGAGGACGACCGGGAGCGGGACGCCGGCCGGGAGGCGCGAGCCCACGACGGGCCCCCCGACCGGCCCCCGGACCGGCCCCCGGGCCGGCACGGACCCCGGGGACCTCAGGGCGCTCAGGGGTCCGAGACCCGGCGCGGTGGTCAGGAGGCGCGTGACCGGGAGGCGCGTGACCAGGGGCCGGACGTCCAGGAGGGGTGCGGGTACGCCCCGGATGCCCCGGACGTCTCGGACGGCCTCCAGGAGCGCGTTCTGGAGCTCCAGGCCATGGTGGCCGATCTCGAGGATCGCTGGCGGCGCGCCCTCGCCGACCTCGACAACCTGCGCAAGCGCGTCGGCAGGGACGCCGAGCGGACGCGGTCGGACGAGCGGGCGCGGGCCGCCGGGGAGTGGCTGCCCGTCCTGGACAACCTGGACCGCGCCCTGGAGCACGCGGAGACCGATCCCGGCTCCATCGTCGCCGGGATGCGGGCGATCCGCGACCAGGCGCAGGAGGTGGTGTCCCGCCTGGGATACGCGCGCCGCGACGACACCGGGACCGTGTTCGACCCGGCCAGGCACGAGGCGGTGGGCGTGCTCTCGCGGGAGGGCGTTCCCGACGGCACGGTCCTGCAGGTGGTGCGGCCCGGCTACGGGGACGGCGAACAGTTGCTGCGGCCCGCGCTGGTCGTGGTGGCCAAGGGGGCATGATGCCCCCCGACCGGGACTTCTACGAGATCCTCGGCGTGCGGCGGGGGGCGAGCCAGGAGGACATCCAGCGCGCCTACCGCAAGCTGGCGCGGGCCAACCACCCCGACGTCAACAAGGACCCGTCCGCCGAGGACCGTTTCAAGGAGGTCTCCGAGGCCTACAGCGTGCTGTCCGACCCCGGGACCCGGCGCCGCTACGACGCGTTCGGGCCGGAGTTCCGCCAGGTGCCCGACGACGTGGACCCGGAGACGTGGGCACGCGCCGGGAGACGCGCGGCGGGCGCGGGCCGGGGCGGGGCCGGTGCCCGGGGCGGGGGCGCGGGTTTCGGCGGCTTCCAGGAGGGGGTCGACCTCGACGACCTCCTCGAAGGGCTGTTCTCCGGCAGGAGAGGCCGGTCCGGCGCGAACTGGGGGCCGATACCCGGCGCCGACCAGGAGGCCGAGATCGTCCTGACCGTGGAGGAGGCCTACCGGGGCGGGCCTCGCTCCGTCACCGTCGGTTCGCGCGGGCTGCGGATCGACATCCCGCCGGGCGTCGTCGACGGGCAGCGCATCAGGCTGGCCGGGCAGGGCGGCCGGGGCGGCGACGGGGCGCCCGCGGGCGACCTCTACCTGATCGTCAGGATCGCCGCGCATCCCCGATACCGGATCGAGGGACGCGACCTCCACGTCCTGCTCCCGGTCACCCCGTGGGAGGCGGCGCTCGGCGCCCCCGTCGTGGTCGACACCCCCGGGGGCGAGGCCAAGGTCAAGGTGCCGCCGGGGACGTCCGGCGGCAGGCGGCTGAGGCTGCGCGGCCGGGGGATGCCCGGCCGCGGCGACAAGGCCGGTGACCTGTACGCCGAGGTGCGGATCATGGTCCCGGACCGGCTGTCGGAGGAGGAGCGGCGGCTGTTCGAGCAGCTCGCCGCGGTCTCCGCGTTCGACCCGAGGAGGCGGCGATGACCCACCCGTTCCCGGAGCGCGGAACGCCCCGTCCGGACCCGCGCCCCGCCCGTCCGCCGGCGGACCCGGCGGACGGAGAACGCGCAGGGCCCGCCTCCGGCGAGGGCGCGGCCTCCCGCCGGCGGGAGGCCCGGGGAGAGACCCGGCGGGAGGTTCGGGAGGAGACCTCGCGGGAGACGGCCAGGGCCTACCAGCTGGCCAGGCCCGAGCGCCTGGATCTGGAGACGTTCGCCAGGGCGACGGGAACCCACCCCGAGCTGGTGCGGCGCCTCGTCGTGCTGGGCGTGCTCGACGCCTGGACCGACGCCTCCGGGCACCTGTGGCTCCCGCCCTCCCAGGTGCTCGCCATGGCGCGCGTCCGGCGGCTGAGGGCCGGGTTCTCGATCAACTACGCGGCGATCGGCCTCGTACTGGACCTGCTGGACCGCATCGCCGACCTGGAGGCCGCTCAGCGCGGTCGTTCCCGACCCATCGGAGGCTCGCCGTGGACATGAACCGGCTGACACAGAAGTCGCAGGAGGCGCTGCACGACGCGCAGACCAAGGCCCTGCGTTTCGGGCACACCGAGGTGGACGGCGAGCACCTGCTGCTGGCGCTGCTCGACCAGCCGGAGGGGCTGACACTCCGCCTGCTCTCGTACGCGAACGTCGACACCGACCGGCTCAGGACCGAGCTGGAGGCGGAGCTGGGCCGGCGCCCCCGGGTGAGCGGCCCCGGCGTCTCTCCCGGCCAGGTCTACGTGACGCAGCGGCTCTCGCGCCTGCTGGAGACGGCCAAGCGGGAGGCCGACCGGCTGAAGGACGAGTACGTGTCGGTGGAGCACCTGCTCATCGCCCTGATCGAGGAGGGCAGCTCGGCCTCCGCCGGGCGGCTGCTGCACGAGCAGGGGCTGTCCAGGGACGGCTTCCTCAAGGCGCTCACCGCGATCCGCGGCAACCAGCGGGTGACGTCCGCGATGCCCGAGGTGGCGTACGAGGCGCTGGAGAAGTACGGGCGCGACCTGGTGGCGGACGCCCTCTCGGGCAGGCTCGACCCGGTCGTCGGGCGCGACGCCGAGATCCGCCGCGTCATCCAGATCCTGTCCCGCAAGACCAAGAACAACCCGGTCCTCGTCGGCGACCCCGGGGTGGGCAAGACCGCCATCGTGGAGGGCCTCGCCCTGCGGATCAGCCACGGGGACGTGCCGGAGGGGCTCAGGGGCAAGACGGTCTTCAGCCTCGACATGGGCTCGCTGGTGGCCGGGGCCAAGTACCGGGGGGAGTTCGAGGAGCGGCTCAAGGCGGTGCTCAACGAGGTCAAGGCCGCCGAGGGGCGGATCCTGCTCTTCGTCGACGAGATGCACACCGTGGTGGGCGCCGGAGCCGCCGAGGGCGCCATGGACGCGGGCAACATGCTCAAGCCCATGCTGGCCCGCGGCGAGCTGCACATGATCGGGGCGACGACCCTCGTCGAGTACCGCAAGCACGTCGAGAAGGACGCCGCCCTGGAGCGCCGGTTCCAGCCGGTGATGGTCGACGAGCCGTCGGTCGAGGACGCCGTGTCCATCCTGCGCGGCCTGCGCGAGCGCCTGGAGATCTTCCACGGGGTGAAGATCCAGGACAGCGCGCTGGTGGCGGCCGTCGTGCTGAGCCACCGCTACATCTCCGACCGCTTCCTGCCGGACAAGGCCATCGACCTGGTGGACGAGGCGTGCGCGATGCTCCGTACGGAGATCGACTCGATGCCCGCCGAGCTCGACGAGCTCACCCGCAGGGTGATGCGCCTGGAGATCGAGGAGGCCGCGCTCGCCAAGGAGGAGGACTCCGCGAGCGGGACCCGGCTGGAGGAACTGCGCAGGGAGCTCGCCGACCTGCACGCCGAGACCGACGCCATGCGGGCGCAGTGGGAGGCCGAGCGGCACGCCCTGCGCGCCGTCCAGGCCCTGCGCGCGGAGATGGAGCAGGTACGCGCGGACGCCGAGCGGGCCGAGCGCGGCTACGACCTCAACCGCGCCGCGGAGCTGCGGCACGGCAGGCTGCCCGAGCTGCTGCGGCGGCTGGAGTCCGAGGAGGAGCGGCTGTCCGCCAAGCAGGGCACGTCGCGCCTGCTGCGCGAGGTCGTCACCGACGAGGAGATCTCGATGATCGTCTCCCGGTGGACGGGCATCCCGGTGAGCCGGCTGCGCGAGGGCGAGCGCGAGAAGCTCCTGCGGCTCGACCAGATCCTGCACGAGCGGGTGATCGGCCAGGACGAGGCGGTACGGCTGGTGGCCGACGCCGTCATCCGGGCGCGCTCCGGCATCAAGGACCCGCGTCGCCCGATCGGGTCGTTCGTCTTCCTGGGACCGACGGGCGTCGGCAAGACGGAGCTGGCCAAGGCGCTCGCGGAGGCGCTCTTCGACACCGAGGACAACATGATCCGCATCGACATGAGCGAGTACCAGGAGCGGCACACGGTCAGCCGCCTCGTCGGCGCGCCCCCCGGCTACGTCGGGTACGAGGAGGGCGGCCAGCTGACCGAGGCCGTGCGGCGCAAGCCGTACTCCGTTGTGCTCTTCGACGAGGTGGAGAAGGCGCACGCCGACGTCTTCAACACGCTGCTGCAGGTGCTCGACGACGGCAGGCTCACCGACGC
Organism: Streptosporangium sp. G12; assembly: GCF_052983175.1. Lineage (NCBI taxonomy): Bacteria > Bacillati > Actinomycetota > Actinomycetes > Streptosporangiales > Streptosporangiaceae > Streptosporangium > Streptosporangium sp. G12. Next base: position 61,010 of record NZ_JBRIQO010000025.1, read on the forward strand.
GCAGGGCAGGACCGTCGACTTCCGCAACACCGTCCTGATCATGACCTCCAACCTCGGCTCCGTGTACCTCCTCGACGGCGTCACGTCGAGCGGGGAGATCAAGCCCGAGGCGCAGCAGCAGGTCATGGCCGAGCTGCGCGCCCACTTCCGCCCCGAGTTCCTCAACCGCGTCGACGACATCGTGATCTTCAAGCCGCTCACCCCCGAGGAGATCGAGCGCATCGTCGGCCTGATGTTCGTCGAGCTGCGCAACCGCCTCGACCAGCGGGGCATCCGGCTGGAGGTCACCGAGGCGGCGCTGCGGCACATCGCCGAGCGGGGCTACGACCCCGTGTACGGCGCCCGCCCGCTGCGCCGGTTCATCGCCAGGGAGGTCGAGACGCGCATCGGCCGCGCGCTCCTGTCGGGAGAGGCGGAGGAGGGAGCCGTGGTCCGGGTGGACCTCGCCGGGGACGAGCTCGCCGTCACCTACGGATGAGAAGGGCCGGTCATGTCACCAAATATCGTGCGATGCCGGGACTGTGGGAAGAAGGAGCGGACGCCGGCGGGTGCCGCGCCGCGCGCGTGGGCGGAGGGCGCGATCACGCCGGTGGGTGAGAGGAGCGGCTGAGGTGACTCCTCCGCTCCCTGAAGGGAGCGGCTTCTCGCTAGGCCGCTTGCGCGACGTCGCGAAGGGCAAGCCCTGCCCTCAAGATGTTGATCGCCGCGTTCACGTCGGCATGCGCGGTGTGCCCGCACGCCGTACAGGCGAACTCGGCTTGGGTGACGCGGTTCTCCTGCGCGCAGTGCCCACATCGGGCGCACGTGCGGGAGGTGTTGGCGGGGTTCACCGCGACCAGCTCTCGACCGGCGCTTTCAGCCTTGTCCGCGAGGACTCGCAGGAACACTCCCCAACCCGCGTCCAGGATGCTCCGGTTGAGGCCGGATTTCTGTGCCACGTTGGTGCCGGGCGCTTCGAGCGTGCCGGACGCCGAGCGGGTCATGTTCGCGATCCGCAGGTCCTCGTGCACGATGACGTCGTAGTCGCGGACCAGCCTGAGCGTGGCTTTGTGCGCGCCGTCCAGGCGCTGCCGCCGGACCTTGGCATGCAGGGCGGCGAGCCGCGCCACCGCTTTACGTCGCCGCTTGGAGCCGCGCTTCTTGCGAGCCAGGTCTTGCTGGGCGGCGGCCAGCAGCTCGGCGGACGCGGTCAGGTGACGCGGGTTGGCCAGGTGCTCGCCGTCGCTGGTGATGACCAGCGAGGCGACGCCCATGTCCAGGCCGACGACCGCGCCCGCCGGAGGCAGGGTCTGGGCGGGCACGTCGTCGCACGACAGCACGAGGTACCAACGCGAGCCCTCCCGCTTGACACCGATCGTCTTCGCCCGGCCCTTGACCGGCCGGTGCTGGTGGACGCGGACGTGGCCGATGCCTTGAAGGCGGACGAACGTCACGGTGGGGTGCTCGGGCTGGGAGTCCCACCGGCAGCCGTCGCCGTCCTTCGGCCAGGTCACCGTGTCGAACCAGCCGCGCCCCTTGAAACGCGGGAAGCCCGGTGTGCGCCCGGCCTTGAGGCGAGCGAAGAACGCGGCGAACGCCGTGTCCAGGCGGCGCAGGGTGACCTGCTGGGAGGAGAACGACCACCGGCCCTGACCGTCGGCGTCGGCGGCGCGGATGTGCTTGAGGTCGGCCGACTGGACGCCGTAGGTGATGCTCACGCCCGCCCTGCGGTAGGCGGTGCGGCGGTGCTCCAGCGCGGCGTTGTACAACTGCCGGTGGTCCTCAAGGCATGCGGTGAGCGCCACCGTCTGCTTGACGGTGGGACGGAGCAGGAACTTGTAGGACCTACGCACGGCCCTGTCCCTTGGGTATGCGCTCGTACTGAGTCTCGATGGAGCGCTGCACCGTCTCGGCGGACACCGCGCCAACCGTGATCACGAAGTACGACCGCGACCACAGTGTGGGCAGTTGGGAGCGCAGGTGCGCAAACTCGGCGCGCAGGTGGTGGGAGGTGAAGCCCTTGAACTGGTTGGCCACGTACGACGGAGAGTTTTTCGGGTGCGGCTTGACGAACAGGCGCACGTGGTCGGGCATCACCTCAAGCGCCAGGATCTGCCGGCCGTGCTCGTCGACCTTGGCGTGGATCAACTCTTCCAGGCGGGTCTTCACCCGACCGTCCAGAACCGGGCGGCGGTACTTCGGGCACCACACGACGTGGTATCCGAGGTCGTACGCCGCGCCGGGGGAGGTGCGCACCTGACGAGTCACACGATTGTTATAACAGTGCCGCACATCTGCTGTGGCGACGAACGGAGAACTCTGATGCGCAAGTCAGACGGGTCGCTGCACGCTCGGGCCTTGGCGGCCCTCCCGCTCCCGATTCCCCCGTCGCCTAAAGGCGACGGTCCCCTCGGGAGGAACTGATGGACGCGCTCACCGAAACTTCGGACCACCAGGGGGCGTTTCCCCGCCTGGACGAGGCGCAGATCGCCACGCTCGCGGCCCACGGTGTCCGCAGGCCGGTCCTGACGGGTGCGCTTCTGATCAAGGAGGGTGAGGAGCACCCGGAGTTCGTCGTCATCCTCACGGGCAAGGCGGCCGTCGTCGAGGACGAGCGGGTCCTGTGGATCCACGGGCCGGGCCGCTTCCTGGGCGAGCTCGGGGTGATCACCGGCCGGAGGGCGTGCCTGACGTCGGTGGTCTGCGAGGCGGGCGAGGTCTGGCGGTCCCCGTCGAGCGGCTGAAGAGGACCGTTCCCGCCCGGCCGGGCCTCAGGCAGGATCTCGGAGGGGGCGCCGGTGGCCGTTCTCCTCCGCCGCGAGCCTGGCCAGCTCGACCCGCGAGCGGATGCCCAGCTTGCGGAAGACCTGCCGCAGGTGGAAGGCGACGGTGTGCTCGCTGATGAACATCTGCTCGGCGGCGTGCCGGTTCGTCAGCCCCTGGGAGACCAGGTCGCAGACGGCCTGCTCGGTGCCGGTCAGGCTGGCCCACCCCGACACGGGACGGTCGGTCCTGGCCCAGTGGCGGCGTCGCTCGCCCAGCAGCCGCAGCCTGCCACGTACCCGCGCCGCGTCCCGGGCGGCCTCCACGGCCCCGTAGCAGGCCAGCGCGGTCTTCAGGTTCTCCACGGCCAGGTCCCGGCAGCCGTCGCCCGCGCCGAGCAGCACGCCGAGATCCTCCGCGGCCGACCCCCTGGCCCAGGGGTCGGCGTGCCCGGCCACCGCGCGGCCCAGCGCCTCGGAGTCACCTTCCCGCAGCCCTCGCGCGTGGTCGGCGGACGCCGACGGGCCGGGCAGGGCGGGGTTGCGCCAGGCGATGTCCTCGGCCGCGCCGACCACGGCGTCGGCCCTGCGCCGGTCGTCCACCGCCATCGCCACCCGCACCAGCCACGCCGCCGACGTGGGCTCGCCGGTCAGCGCCCCGATGTGCCGGGGCAGCGCGTCGTAGATCCCGCCGAGCGAGCTCATACCGCCCGCCGCGCCGTCGCGCGCCTCGCTGATCCGCCCGGCCGCCAGTTCCGACCGCAGCCGGGTGCACGGCGGTATGCCGGGTGCCGACCTGACCAGGTCCCTCTCCATGTACCTGACGGCTCCCGGCAGGTCGCCCGACCGCAGCGACGCGGTGCCGAGCACCGACAGGGCCGAGGAGGCCAGGAGCGGGGCGTCCAGGGTCCCGGCGGCGGCCAGGCCGGCCTCCCCATGCTCGATCGCGCCGCCGAGCCGGCCCGCGGCCAGGGCCAGCCGGGCGCGCAGGACGGGGATCTCGGCGGCCCAGGCGGGCTCGCCCTCGGCGTCGGCCTCCTCGGCTGCGCTCTCCGTCGCCGATTCCGCCTCGTCCAGCAGCCACAGGTCGATCAGCATCGAGGCCAGCACCGCCCTCGGCTGCCGGCGCCGGCCGCGGGCCGGTCGCTCCACGGCCTCGCGCGCCAGGTCCAGCCCCCGCGAGAGCGCGCCCTCGTCCCAGGCGAGCAGGGCCAGGTCCACGAGCCTCCCCGTCCCGCCGGCGCCGCCGCGGGGCGCGAGGGGCCCGCGGGCCACGGCGGCGCGCTCGACCTGTTCCCGCAGGGCCCGCCGTACCGGCGCCGGCACCTCGTCGACGATCGACCGCCACACCAGCTCGTGCCGGAACGTCAGCTCGTCGCGGGTGGCCACGAGCACCCCGGCCGCCAGCGCCTCCTCCAGCGGGGGAAGCAGCGCGGCCGGGGTCTCACCGAGCATCTCGGCCACGTACGCCGGGGTGAACGAGCGTCCGAGCACCGCGACGGCCTCCAGCAGGTACCGGGTCCTGGTGCCGAGCTCGTCCAGGCGCCGCCGGACGGCGGTGTGCAGGCGCCGGGGCAGCACCGCCCCGGCGGGGGTGATCCCGGCCAGCCGGGCGACGCCGTCCTCGACCAGGATGGCGTCCTCCTCGCGCAGCCCGGTGAGAAGCTCGGCGAGCAGGAGCGGGTTGCCGCCGGCCTGGGCGGCCAGCGCCGTCAGCCCCTCCCCGGGGGCCGCGCCCAGGATGTCGGCGGAGACCTCGGCCACCGCCCCCTCGTCGAGGGGACACAGGACGATCCGGGTGGCCCCCTCCTCCTCCAGCAGGTCGAACAGCCGTCCCGCCTCGCCGCGTCCCGGGGTGTCGCGGCAGGCCAGCAGCCACGCCACGGGGTACGAGGCCAGCCGCGAGGGCATCGTCCGCAGGGCCATCACCGTGGCGGGATCGGCCCACTGGAGATCGTCCAGCACCACCAGCAACGGCCCCGAGGCCAGCCTCCGCTCCAGCGAGGTCCGGACCTGTTCGGCCAGCCACAGCAGCAGCCCCGGCCCGTCGGGGAAGGCGCTCCTGGTCACGGGCATCGAGGCCGTCGGCGACCCCTCGAGCGCGGCCAGCAGCGGTCCCAGCGGGGTCAGCCGTCCCAGCTCGTCGGCCCGCCCGCTCGCCACCGCCGTGCCCCGCGCGGTCGCGACGCTCGCGGCCTCGGCGAGCAGCAGTGACTTGCCCGTCCCCGGTTCGCCCTCGACGAGCATGACACTCCCGGTCGCGGACGTGACGCCTCCCAGCAGGGCGAGGACCGCCGCCCACTCATCTTTCCGGCCGCGCATAGTCTTGTCTCGGATCTGGGGTCATACGGCGGGCTTCCTGAGCAGTGAATACGCATATGACATCCCCAAGGGACGAATCATCACGCGTCGGGCACTGTCGCGCGCCGGTGGTTTGGGACAGATTTGACCTCGGTGATCCCCGCCGTCACCCACCCCGCGGGCGTGCTCTCCTCGCCCGGCCGGCGCTCGGTGAGCGTGACCTCCTCGCCCGGTCAGCGCTCGATGAGCGTGACCTCCAGGGAGTAGTGCGAGGCGCGGTAGACGTGGGAGCCGTGCTCGACGGCCCTGCCCTGGTCGTCGTAGGTGGTGCGGACCATCGTGAGCAGCGGGGCCCCGCGCCGCTCGCCAAGCAGCCTCGCCTCGGCCGCCGTGGCCGCCCGCGCCCCCATACGCTGGTTCGCCACGCGCATCCGCACCCCCGCGGCGCGGAGCATCTCGTACAGCCCGCGCTCCTGGAGGCCCTCGGCGGTCAGCGGCGCGAGCCCGGAGGGCAGCCAGTTGTGCAGCAGGGCCAGCGGCTCCCCTGCGGCGTAGCGGATCCGCTCCAGGCGGAGCATCTCGGTGCCGGGCGCGACGCCGAGGACGGCGGCGACCTCCTCCTCCACCGGGGCCGGCCCCAGGACCAGCACCCTGGTGGCCGGCTCCTGGCCGGCCCTGCGCAGGTCGTCGTAGAGGCTGGTCAGCTCGACGGAACGCTTGACCTGGCCGTGCACCACCTGGGTGCCGACGCCCCGCTTACGCACCAGCAGGCCCTTGTCGACCAGATACTGGATCGCCTGGCGGACGGTCGGACGCGACAGGCCCAGCCGGTCGGCGAGCAGGATCTCGTTGTCGAGCCGCGACCCCGGGGGCAGTTCGCCGCGGCGGATGGCCTCGGAGATCTGCTCGGCCACCTGGAAGTAGAGCGGGACCGGGCTGGACCGGTCGAGATCGATGGCGAGCTGCGCCGTCATTCGCCCTCCCGGTTGACACGCCGCGCCGTCAGGCTAGCGGACATCAGAATGTCTTGACAAAAACCGGCCAGGGTCCGTCGAGGTGCCCGGCGGACGCGTGCGGGGCCGGTGTCCTCGTACAGGATGGGAGGCGGTCCGCGCACCGGGTTCGTGTCACCGGGCTCGCCTCGCCGGGCTCGTATCACCGGGTTCGTACCATCGGGTTCGTACCACCGGGCTCGCGTCACCGGGTTCACGCGCCGGATTCGCGTCAATGGAGGAAGCATGGATCAGAGCACCGCAGCAGATCTCTCCGCCGTCGCGGTCGAGGCCGCCCGCGCGGTGGGCGACCGGCTCCGCGAGGCGTTCAGGTCGCGTCCCGCGGTCGAGACCAAGAGCGACTTCCACGATCCGGTGACCGAGCACGACCACGCCGCGGAGGCGACCATCCGGGAGGTCATCGAGAGGCGCGTCCCGGGAAGCACGATCATCGGGGAGGAGGGCGGCAGCATGGGCTCCGGCGAGATCCGCTGGTACGTCGACCCGATCGACGGGACCGCGAACTTCGCCGCCGGGCTGCCGTTCTTCTGCGTGTCGATCGCCGCCGCCGTCGGGGGCGAGGTGGTCGCCGGGGTGGTGTACGACCCGGTGCGCGACGACGAGTTCCGGGCCGACCTGGGCGGGGCCTGGTGCAACGGCGTGCGGCTGCGCAGCTCCGGTGCCACGCGCGACCGGGAGGGGGTGCTGCTGACCAGCTATCCCACCCCCCGGGAGCTGGCCGAGGTCGGGGAGGAGGCGCTGCGCAGGTTCGGCAGGATGGTGGAGGCGTTCGCCTCCACGCGCCGTCCCGGCAGCACCGCGCTCAAGCTGGCGCACGTCGCGGGAGGGTGGGCGGACGTCGCCTACGGCAGTAGGGTCAGTCCGTGGGACATGGCGGCGGGGTCGCTGCTGATCCGCCAGGCGGGTGGCGTCTTCATCCCGCTGGACGGATCGGTCTTCGAGCCCGGCGGCTACCTCGCCCATGTCGGAGGCTTCGACCTGGCGGGGTCGGTCATGAGCGACCTGCTCCTCCGCGGCCGCCCGGCCTGAGCGCCGGTGGGCGGGCGGGGGCACGGACGTGCCGGCACGGGAGACTCTCGCGCGGGCGGGTTCCGCGTGTCGGCCACCACATTACCTATTGATCCTGTAGGAAATACAGGTAAAATGATTGTCTCGCCGTACGAAGGAGCCGCCATGAGCCTGGAGCCGGAGGCCGAGAGCCCGCTGGCCACCGCGGTCGGGGCCGCGCGCTGGATTCGTTCGGCGGCGGTGGACGACGAGCGGGGGCGTCACTGGCGGGCCAACCCCGATCCCCGGGGCCGGGCCGCCATGCCCGACCACCCCCTGTCGCTGTACTCGGGGGCGGCCGGGATCATCCTGTTCTTCCTGGAGCTCGCCGCGGCCACCGGCGACGACGGCTATCTGGACGACGCCAGGGCCGGGGCCCGCTACCTCGCCGCCACCTGGCGGGAGCAGGCGGACCTCTCCCTCCACCACGGCCTGGCCGGAGTGATGTTCGCCCTGGCCGAGGCCGGATGGGCCACCGGCGACGGGGCCTTCGAGGTCGAGGCCGCCGCCGTCGCCGACCGCATCGTGCGCAGCGCCCGCCCCATCGACGACGGCCTGGGCTGGACCGGCGACCCCGCGCAGCGAGGCGACGGCGGGATCATCCTCGGCCTGCTGCACGCCGCGGGCATCCTGGGGGTGCCCGCCTACCAGGAGGTCGCCGTCGAGGCAGGCGCCCGCATCGCCACGCTCGTCGTCCCCGGCCACCGCTTCGGCGAGGGCGCCTGCGCGGACCTGCCGCTGGACGCGGTCACCCCGGGCTTCCTGTCCGGCACCGCAGGGACAGCCTTCCTGCTGGCCCGCCTGTACGGCGTGACCGGCGAGAGCGACTTCCTCGGCGCCTCCCGCAGGGGGGCCGACTTCGTCCGCGCGGTCAGCGCCGTCACCGAGCGGTGCGCGCTGGTGCCGCACCACATCCCGCAGGGCCGCGACCTGCACTACCTGGGCTTCTGCTCCGGCTCGGCCGGGGTCGCCCGGATGTTCTACGAACTGCACCGGGTGTCGGGCGACGCCGGAGACCTCGAGTGGGCCGAGCGGCTGGCCAGGGGGATCGTCCGCAGTGGCGCCCCCGCCAGCCAGAGCGGCGGATCCTGGAACTCGGCCTGCCAGTGCTGCGGCACCGCCGGTCTGGTGGAGCTGTTCGTCGGGCTCTGGGCGGCGACCGGCCACCGCCGGCACCTGGAGTTCGCCCGCACGCTGGGGGAGAACCTGATCGGCCGGGCCACCGGCCACGACGGCAGGGGCACCCGCTGGTACCAGGCCTACCGGCGGCTGCGCCCCTGGGAGGTGACCGCCGACACCGGCTACATGGTCGGCGCGGCGGGGATCGGGGCCGCCCTCCTGCACCTGGACGCCACCGCCCGCCCGCAGGAGGCCCGGCGGCTCGTCCTGCCCCCGGACAACCCGTTCCCCGCCATCCCGCTGCCGAGCGCGACGCTCCGCCGGTCCTGACGGTCGTGAAAGGCACGTCCCCGCACCCTGTACGGTCGGGCATCGAGGCCTCCATCGGGCCCGGCGCCACGGACACGTCTCCCGGCGCCGCCCCGGCACTCCGGACCGTGTCATCCCCCGATACGCCCGATCGTGCCGATCCGGTCGTGGAGGGGCGGCGGCCGCCGGTGCCTCTCGCGCCGGAGGAACGAAGGACGATGCGCCCTTTGGCCGTCAAGGGGTGTCAAAGCTCGTGATGATGATTGGTGATTCTCCGTGAGTGCTACCCAAGGCTTGCCTAATCTCGGTGTCGTGACAATCGAGGATTTCCTTCCCGACCCCGACCGTTCCACCGTCGCGATCGAACCGGCGCAGCCGGGTGCCGGCCACTGGGCCGGTGCCCCGAGCGCCGTGGCGAGCGACGGCCTGATCTATCTCGCCTACCGGCTGCGCCGCCCCCTCGGCGAGGGCCGAGGCTACGCCGTCGCCGTCGCCCGCTCCACCGACGGCGAGCGGTTCGAGACCCTGCTCACGATCGGCAGGGAGGAGATGGACACCGAGTCGCTGGAGCGGCCCACCCTGATCCGCACGCCCGAGGGGCGCTGGAGGCTCTACCTCAGCTGCGCCACCTACGACACCAAGCACTGGCGGGTCGAGGTGCTGGAGGCCGACGACCCGTCCGGCTTCCGGGCCTCGCAGCGGCAGGTCGTGCTGCCCGGCGACCCGAAGACCGGCGTCAAGGACCCGGTGATCGTGCTGCGGGACGACGTGTGGCACCTGTGGGCCTCCTGCCACCCGCTGGACGAGGCCGACGAGGCCGACCAGATGGTGACCGACTACGCCACCAGCGCCGACGGCCTCGAGTGGACCTGGCAGGGCACCGCGCTCAGTGGCCGTCCCGGCACCTGGGACTCCCGGGGCGCGCGGGTGGCGGCGGTCCGCTTCCTCGGCGACAGGGTGGTGGCCTTCTACGACGGCAGGGCCACCGCGTCGGAGAACTACGAGGAGAAGACCGGTGTCGCGGCCGGCACCGACCCGGCGGAGCTGACCCCGCTCGGCACCGAGCCCGTCGCGGTCTCGCCGTACGCGGGCGGCGGCCTGCGTTACCTGGACATCGTGGACCTGCCGGGCGGCGGGCGGCGGCTCTACTACGAGTACACCCGCGCGGACGGGGCGCACGAGCTCCGCACCGAACTGCGCTGATCACGTCACGTGGCCGCCCCGGCGCCGGCCACGGTACGGTCGCTCCCGGCCCGGCCCGGCCCGGCCCGTCCGTGTCCGGGGCCGGCCCGTCCGCGCCCGGGATCGGCTCGCCGGTCCCGGGAGATCGTTCGGTGGCGCCTGGAATCGCTCCGCTAGCTCTGGGGGCGGCCGTTGCGCGCCTGACGCTGGCCGTTGGGGCGGACGCCCACCAGCCCGCCGGAGCGCTCGCGGGGACGAAGCCAGTCGCTGAAGTCCTCTCCGGTCACCTGCTGCAGCAGTGCCACGTCCTCGGTGAAGTAGGAGATCAGCTTCTCCCGCTGATCCCAGGTCAGCGGCTGGCGGGAGCGGGCCCGCTCCTGCAGCCTGCGCTCCAGCGGGTCGGTCAGCGCCACGCTCATCCGCGCCGGCAGGAACTGCCCCACGGACGATCCCACGCGCAGCGCCCGCGACAGCACCCGGTGTCCGCGGGTCGGCTCCGGGTGGGCGGTCACGTTCTCCCGGGGGACCTCAGTGACCACGCCGGTCTCCACCCCGAGGAAACGGAAGATCCGATCGAGGGTTTCGGCGGGGCGGTCGACCAGGTCGCGGTAGCGGTAGACGAGCACCTGCTCGCGAGGGAAGAGGGTGAACAGGTGTTCGAGCTGTTCACCGTACTTGCCGAGCCCGCGATAGTGCCAGAACGGGGCCCAGCCCGCCCTGATCCGCCGCTCCTCCTCGGCGCAGGCCCGCACCACGTCGCCGATCGGTTCCAGCCCGGCCGACCACAGGTGCGTCCAGTTGGAGTGGGCGCGCTCCACCGGGTCGCGCAGCACCACGATGAGCCTGGCGTCGGGGATGGCGGCCCTGATGCGCCGCTGCGCCGCCAGATCGTAGAGATAGAACGGGGTCGACTCGCCGGTGAGCGTTCCCGGCGGTGCCGCGTCGAACAGGGCCTCGTAGTCCTCGCGTCTCCAGACGTGTTCGCGGTAGGTCTGCGCGTCGCCCGGTCCTCCCTTGGTCGGTGGAGGGCCGTCGCTGAGGAAGAACTTGGGTTCCTTCACCGGGGACATGAACAATCCCGGGTGCCTGGCCAGCGCGGCGTGCAGGGCGGTGGTCCCGGACTTGGGAGCACCGATCGTGAGGAAATTCGGCAGGGGCATCGTTATTACCCTTAATCCCTACTATGATTATTGGTAAATATAGCCCCTTCTCCGGCGAAGGCAAGCGCCCTGCCGTGTGATCGCCGTGATCCAAAAGGGCTTCCCGGTTGCGGGGATTCCAGTCGTCGGCGCCTATCTCCAGGTCGTGGATGCGAAGGGTGTTGTCCCGTTCAGTGAACGCTGAGTTCTTTTCCGCTATTTCATCGCTGGGGAAGAGTTTTGTCGCGTTATGAATAAACAGGATACTCGCGCCGTATTTCAGATTCGAGCCTCCCGCGTACCTTCGCCCTCGCTCTCCCGCGCCCTGCGGTGTGACGGCACGGTCTCCCGCCCGTACCGCCGTCAGGCGGCCTCCCGCGATGCCGTGACATGCCGCGACACGCCGTTGACATGCCATGACGTGCCCGTGCCGTGCCGGGGTGGGCGGCGCGGACGCCCCGGCGGGCCGCGCGGCGGGCCGTGCCGGCCCGCCGCGCCGACGAGCGGTGAAAGCCCCGGCCGTGGCGGGCGCGAATGTCATGGTACGAAGGGGAATCCCGGCGGGTGCGCGCCGTCGCCGCGATTTCATAAGTCCTAATGTCACGACAAATCATTGACATGTAGGTAATGCGTTGGTTACAAACCAGGGGCGGGGGAGATCCGGCGAGGCGACGCGCGGAGGTACCGATGAAGTGGACGACAGGGCTGGTCGCGGTGGCCGTGCTGGGCATCTCCGCCCTGACCGGCTGTTCGGCGGGGCAGGCCGGGGAACAGCCCTCCGGAGAGACGGCGGGCGCGGCGAGCGGCCCCGCCCCGGCGGCCGGCGGCGGCACCTTCGCCGTCGTCACCCACGCGAGCGCCGGGGACGCCTTCTGGGACGTGGTCAAGAACGGCGCCGAGGCGGCCGGGAAACGGTACGGCGTCACCGTGACCTACCAGGGCGACGGCGACCCGGCCAGGCAGTCACAGCTCATCGACCAGGCCGTCAGCCAGAAGGTCGACGGCCTGGTGGTCTCCATGGCCAACCCGGACGCCCTGAAGGAGTCCGTCGGCAAGGCCGTGACCGCCGGGATCCCGGTGATCACCATCAACTCCGGCGGCGACGTCTCCCGCGAGTTCGGCGCGATCACCCACGTCGGCCAGTCGGAGGACGTGGCGGGCCGGGGCGCGGGGGAGAAGCTCAAGGCCGAGGGGGTCACCAAGCTGCTCTGCGTGATCCACGAGGCCGGGAACGTCGGGCTGGACCAGCGCTGCAACGGCGCGACCCAGGGACTGGGCGGCACCGTCGAGCGGCTCCAGGTGGACGTGGGCAACCTCGCCGACGCCACCTCCAAGATCAAGGCGAGGCTCCAGTCGGACACCTCCCTCAACGGCGTCCTCACCCTGAACCCCGCGGTGGCCGTCGCCGCCCGCGACGCCATCGCCGACGGCGGCTCGAAGGCGAAGCTCGGCACCTTCGACCTGTCGGCCGACGTGGTCGCCGCCATCGAGGACGGCGAGATCCTGTTCGCGGTCGACCAGCAGCAGTACCTGCAGGGCTGGCTGCCGATCACGTTCCTGACCCTCAACAAGGAGAACCTCAACACCGTCGGCGGAGGGCTCCCGGTCAACACCGGTCCCGGCTTCGTCACCAGGGACAACGCCGCGAAGGTGGCCGAGCTGGCCGAGAGCGGCACCCGGTGACGGTGGCGGACGAGCGGCTGGCCGGGACCGGGGTCGCCCGCAGGCTGCTGATCAGGCCGGAACTCGGCGCGGTCGTCGGCGCCCTCGTGGTCTTCGCGTTCTTCGCGGGGCAGTCGGAGGTCTTCCGCTCGGTCGAGGGCATGGCCAACTGGCTGGACCCGGCCTCAACCCTCGGGATCATGGCGGTGGCGATCGCGCTGCTGATGATCGGCGGCGAGTTCGACCTGTCGGCCGGCGTGCTCACCGGCACCGTCGGCCTGGTCACGGTGATCCTCGCCACCCGCTACGACCTGCCGGTGTGGGCGGCGATGCTCGCAGCCCTGGCGGTGGCGCTGCTCGTCGGCTTCCTCAACGGCCTGGTCGTGGTCCGCACCGGGCTGCCCAGCTTCATCGTCACCCTCGCCACCTTCCTGATGCTCCAGGGCGTCAACCTGGGCGTCACCAAGGCCCTCACCGGGACCGTGCAGGTCGGCGGCCTGCGCCGGGCCGAGGGATACGAGGAGGTGAGGGCGGTGCTCGCCGGGACGATCCCGGTCGGCGGGACCGATTTCCGGGTGGCGATCCTGTGGTGGCTGGCCGTCACCGCCCTGGCCACCTGGGTGCTCACCAGGACCAGGGCCGGAAACTGGATCTTCGCGGTGGGCGGTGACGAGCGGGCCGCCCGCGCGGTCGGGGTCCCCGCGGAACGGACGAAGATCGCGCTCTTCATGACCACCGCCGCGGCCGCCTGGCTGGTCGGCTCGATCATGGCGCTGCGCTTCACCTCGGTGCAGGCGGGCTCCGGCGTCGGCCAGGAATTCGTCTACATCATCGCGGCGGTCATCGGGGGCTGCCTGCTGACCGGCGGCTACGGCTCCGCGATCGGCGCCGCCGTGGGCGCGGTGATCTTCGGTATGGCGGACAAGGGCATCGTCTTCGCCGGCTGGGACGCCGACTGGTTCACGTTCTTCCTCGGCGCCATGCTGCTGCTGGCCACGCTCGCCAACCGGTTCGTCCGCCGGTACGCGGAGGAGGTGAAGCGGTGACGGGAGACGAGACCGTGACGGATCGTGAGGCGGTGACGGGCCGTGCGGCGGCGACGGGAGACGGGACCGTGACGGGAGACGAGACCGTGACGGAGGGCGGAACGGACGCCCCGCCTCTGCTGGAGGTCCGCGACGTGGGCAAGACGTTCGGCGGCGTGATCGCGCTGCGGGACGTCTCCATGCGGGTGCGCGCCGGGGAGGTGAGCTGCGTCCTCGGCGACAACGGCGCGGGCAAGTCCACGCTGATCAAGATCCTCTCCGGCATGCACGCCCCCGACTCCGGCTCGTACCTGGTGGACGGCGCCCCCGCCGCCTTCGCCAGTCCCCGTGACGCGCTCGACAAGGGCATCGCCACCGTCTACCAGGACCTGGCGATGATCCCGTTGATGTCGGTCTGGCGGAACTTCTTCCTCGGCTCCGAGCCCGTGCTCGGCCGGGGGCCGCTGCGCCGCTTCGACGTGGCGGGGGCGAAGCGGACGGTCCGCGAGGAACTGCGTTCCATGGGCATCGACATCCGCGACGTCGACCAGCCCGTCGGCACCCTGTCCGGTGGCGAGCGCCAGTCCGTGGCCATCGCCCGCGCGGTCCACTTCGGCGCCCGCGTCCTCATCCTGGACGAGCCCACCTCCGCGCTGGGCGTCAAGCAGGCCGGCGTCGTGCTGCGCTACATCGCCCAGGCGCGCGACCGGGGCCTGGGCGTGGTCTTCATCACCCACAACCCGCACCACGCCTACCCGATCGGCGACCGCTTCCTGCTGCTGAACCGGGGGGCGAGCCTCGGCGAGTACGCCAAGGCGGACATCACCCCCGAGGAGCTCACCTCCCTGATGGCGGGGGGCGCCGAGCTGGAGCGGCTCGCCCACGAGCTGAGCCGGGGCGACCCTCCGGCCGGGCCGGCGGCACCGCCGCCCCGGTGAGCCGGGGCGGACCGGGCGGACCGCACCGCCACCCCGGCCAACCGCGCGCCGGTGGAGCCGGGCGAGCCGCTCAGAAGTCGAAGGACTCCACGTGGATGCGGCGGCCGGGGACGCCCGCGCGGCGCAGGGCGTGGCGTGCCGCGACCGTCATCCCTGCGGGGCCGCACAGGTAGACGTCGTGGACGGCCAGGCCGGGGATGAGGGTTCGCAGGGCGCGCCCGGTCAGCGGCACGCTCCGCCCGCCGGACGATCCGGTCAGCTCGTCCACGGTGTAGTGGATCGTGGCGCCGCGCGCGGCGGCGATGGCGTCCAGCTCGTGGCGGAGGATCAGCTCCTCGTCGCGGCGCGCCATGTAGACCAGGGTCACCTCGCCGGGCAGCGTCTCGAAGAGCGCGCGCAGCGGGCTGATGCCCACGCCGCCGCCCACCAGCAGCACCTGGGGCCTGCGGCGCCGCGCGGCGGTGAGAGCGCCGTAGGGACCTTCGGCCCACACCCGGGTGCCGGGCCGCAGCCCGGCCAGCGCGCGGCTGTGGTCCCCGACGCCCTTGACGGTGATCCGCAGGAATCGGGCGTTGGCGGGTGCCGACAGCGAGTAGGGGTTGGCCGTCCACCACATGCCGGGGGCGAGGAACCGCCACCGGAAGAACTGGCCGGGTTCCGCCCCCAGCTCGTCCAGGTGTTCGCCGGTCAGGTAGACCGACACCACGGAGGACGACTCCCGGCGCACCTCGGCGACCCGGAGCCCGTGGCGCAGGGCGCGGTGGACGGGGGTGAGGAAGCGGTACCAGACCAGCAGGGCGGCGACGGACACGTACAGCGCGTACCAGAACAGGCTCATGACGACGCCGCCGGCGAAGTCCGGGCCGGTGAGCTGGTGACCGAACCCGAGGAAGACGGCCCCGTAGGTGACGAAGTGCAGGTAGTGCCAGGTCTCGTACCGCATCCGGCGCCGCATCTCGCGCACCGAGACGACCGCGACGCCGACCAGCAGCAGGAGGGCGATCGTCGCCTCCAGCATGGCCGGGCCGTCCAGGACCAGCCCCGCGACCGCCTCCGGCGCGCCCGCGCCGGACCGTGCCACGTGGGCCGCGACGGCGAACAGCATGTGGGCCACCGACAGGACGACGGTGTGACGGCCGCCCGTCGCGTGCCAGCGGGCCAGCCGGTCGGTCCCGACCCCGCGGTCCAGCGCGGGAACGCGGGCCATCAGCCCCAGCAGGACGGCGCAGGCGTAGCCAGCGAGCAGGCCGGTGAGCCTGCCCGCCCAGGCCAGTGCCCCGGTGAGCCCGGAGACCGAGGTCAGGTCGGACCAGCACGTCGCGGTCGCCGCGACGGCTCCCGCGTAGATCAGGGCGAGGACCAGGGACGGCCGCGCCCGGCGCGCGGGCGGGCGGGCGGGGACCCTGCGCCGCCGGGTACGCGTGCCGGCGTGCGGGCGCGTACCGGAGTCGGGGGCGGCGCCTCTCACGGCTCCAGCCGGGTGAGCTGGCCGCCGTGGGTTCTCTCCAGGGCGGCGGCGAGCGCCTTGGTCTCCTGGTCGGCGCCTGATTTCTGCTCGCTCTTCGCGACCAGGACGGACTGCGTGAGGTACTCGCGCGCGTCCTTGGTGAAGAGCCGGTCGAACGCGGCGCCGTCGGCCCGCTTCAGGGCCGCGAAGTCGTCGGGAATCACCATGCCCGGGATGTCATGCCCCTCGTGCTCGTTGCTCTCCGGCACCCCGGACCGCCGCAGCAGGTCGCGCAGTTTCCGGAGTGTCGTACGGCGATCGGCGACGTGCTCCTCGGCGAACCGCTCGAGCCTCGGATCGGAGGTCTTGCCGGGAGCCAGTTCCAGCAGGCGTACCGCCTGCTCGGTCATCGGGATCATCAGCTGCAGCCACGCGATGTCCGTGCGGTTGAAGGAGCCCGACGCGCTTCCGGTCGGTGTGGGGAGCGCGGCGGGTCCGCTTCGCGCCGGCGGGTGGTTCGCGGCCGAATGGGTCTGGGGCTCGGCGGCGACACATCGCGAGACCAGCAGGACGGTGAGCACGACGAGTACCGACGCACCGATCGTGGACGCCTTCATGCCGCTCCTTCGCTCGCCGTTCCCGTGGTGAGGCGAGGCCCGGTATGCCGGGCCTCGCCCCGTTCAGGTCAGACGGTACGCTTCCGCCCGAAGACGGTCACCTGCCGTCTCAGGGGGTGCCGTCGGCGCCGCACTCGACGATCGGGCGGATGCGGTCGCGCACGCGCCGCTCCGTCTCGGCCCCGGGCCAGGCGTTGAAGAAGCCGGCGTGCATGGTGGAACCGGGGCCCGACGAGAGCCGGAACCCGGCCGGGTCGCCGCTGACCGGGTAGCGCAGCGCCTGGCGCCCGTCGATCGCGCCGGGGCGGACAGGTCGCTCTGCTCCAGCCGTGCGCGCCTGCCCCGCGCTGAGCAGGACATACAGTCCTGAAGCGGTGTCACCGCGCGTCTCCCCGATGCCATCGTCGCGAGCCTCCTTCGCCGTCACGCCCGGCGCCGGGCGTGTTCTGCTCCTGCACAGGAGACCGGCGGGGGGACGGGCGACAACACAAACGTGAAAAAAGACGCGAAGAAAAATTTTCGTTGTCCGCCTGACCTGCCGCCGGTCTCCATGGCGGGGGCTCATCGGTCTTCCGCTATGAGGAGTTATGGAGACAATCGTCCCTGCCCCGCGCCCGGCGTTGCGCGGGGACGACGAACCGTGGACGGCGACAGGAAGCGGAGTGCGATGCTCGGAACCGGTAGGGGCGGACCCGACTCGGCGATGGTGGCCGCCGCGCGCGACGGAGACCAGCAGGCGCTGGACGCCCTGGTGGCCGATTCCCTCCCGCTCGTCTACAACATCGTCGGCCGGGCGCTGAACGGCCACTCCGACGTCGACGACGTGGTCCAAGAGACGTTTCTCCGGGTCGTCCGCGCCCTGCCCGACCTGCGCGATCCGCAGGCGTACCGGTCCTGGCTGGTGGCCATCGCCGTTCGCCAGGTGCGCGACCACGAGCAGGACCGCAGGACCACCCAGCACCGCAGGGCCGACCTCGACACCGCCGAGGAGATGCCCGACCCCGCCTCCGACTTCGCCGCCGTGACCATCCTGCGGCTCGGCCTCACCGACCAGCGCCGCGAGGTCGCCGAGGCCACCCGCTGGCTGGACGGCGACGACCAGGCGCTCCTCGCCCTGTGGTGGCTGGAGGAGACCGGCGAGCTCGATCGCGCCGACCTCGCCGGAGCCCTCGGCCTGTCGGGGCGCCACGCCGCCGTACGCGTCCAGCGGATGAAGGAGCAGGTCCAGACGGCGCGCACCATCGTGCGGGCGCTGCGCGCCGAGTCCGGATGCCCCGAGCTGCGGGCCCTCACCGCGAACTGGAACGGCACCCCCAGCCCGCTGTGGCGCAAGCGCTTCGCCCGGCACATCCGTGACTGCGCCCTCTGCCAGGGGCGCACGGCGGGCCTGCTGCCCATCGACCGCCTGCTCAGCGGGCTGCCGCTGCTGCCCCTGCCCGTCGGCTTCGCCCTGCACCATCTCCAGGCCGTTCCCCCCGCCGTCGAGGCGGTGGCGCACGCCACGACCTGGGGGGCGTCCCACGGTGCGCACGCCCTCGAGACGACGCGGCCGGGCCTGCTGTCCTCGCTGCCCCCGGCCCCGATCACGATCGGCGGCGCGGCGGCCGTCGTCGTCACGGGCGTCCTGATCTTCGGGCAGCTCACCGCCCCCGCGCCCGAGCCCGCCCCGCCGCTGGCCGTGCCCGCGCAGACGGCCTCGCCGTCGCCTTCACCGTCGCGGACGCCCTCGGCGCGCGCCACGCCCAAGCCCTCGCCGTCTCCCACCCCCAGCCGCAGGCAGGCCTCCCGCACGCCCACCCCCACGCCGGCCCGGACGCCGCCCGCCTCCGTCGCGAGCTCTCCCAGGAAGGGCGTGGGCGTGTGGAAGATGCCCGGCCTCAGCACGGCCTTCGCGAAGTCCGGCGCGAGCTGGTACTACACCTGGTCCACGAGCCGCGAGGGGATCACCGGCCCCAGGGCCGACGGGTTCGTCCCGATGATCTGGGGAAAGGGCAGCGTCACCCCGGAGAACCTCGCCCAGGCCAGGAGCGCCGGACCCTACCTGCTCGCCTTCAACGAGCCCGACCTGCCCCAGCAGGCCAACATGAGCGTGGAGGAGGCGCTGTCGCTCTGGCCGAAACTCATGTCCGCGGGCCGCGTGCTCAGCAGCCCCTCCGTCGCGTTCGGCGCCGACACCCCGGGCGGCTGGCTGGACCGCTTCATGGCCGGCGCCAAGGAGCGGGACTACCGCGTCGACTTCATCGCGCTGCACTGGTACGGGGCGGACTTCCGCACCCAGCCCGCGGTGAGCCAGCTCAAGTCGTACGTCCAGGCCGTGTACAAGCGCTACCGCAAGCCGATCTGGCTCACCGAGTACGCCCTCATCGACTTCTCGAACGGCACCCGCTACGCGAGTGACGCCCAGCAGGCCGCGTTCGTCACCGCCTCCACCAAGATGCTGGCCTCCCTGCCGTACGTGCGGCGCTACGCCTGGTTCGGCCTGCCCTCCTCCGACACCGAGCCCAACAGCGGGCTGTTCCGCCACGACGGGACCGTCACCCGCGCGGGCCGCGCCTTCCAGGCGGCCCGCTGACCGCCCTGTCCGGGGGCGGCCGGCGGGTGGATAGCCTTGCCGGGTGCCCGACCCGTACCTGACTCCGCAGGACACCACGGAACACGAGATCGAGATCAAGCGCTCCCGGTTCCTGTGCGCGGTCGGCCCGGCCTCCTCGGAGGAGGCGGCGAGGGAGTTCGTCGCCACGCGCAGGCGGCTGTACGGTGACGCCACGCACAACTGCTCGGCGTACGTGATCGGCGGCGACCGCCTGGTCCAGCGGGCCGACGACGACGGCGAGCCCGGCGGCACCGCCGGGACCCCGATGCTGGAGACCCTGCTGCGCCGGGGCGTCGCCGACGCGGTGGCGGTGGTCACCCGCTACTTCGGCGGGGTGAAGCTCGGCGCCGGGGGCCTGGTCCGGGCGTACGGCTCGTCGGTCGGCAAGACGCTGGACCTCACGCCGCTGGTCGAGATGGTGCCCGCCAGGGTGATGACCGTGACCGTGGACCACGTCAGGGCCGGGCGGCTGGAGAACGACCTGCGCGCCTCGCCGTACGAGGTCAGGGAGGTCGTCTACGGCGAGGAGGTCGGCTTCCGTGTCGCGGTGCGCGAACGGGACCTGCCCGCCTTCCCCGGCTGGGTCGCCACGCTGACCGCCGGACGCGCCGGGATCGAGCCGGGCGAGGCGATCCACCTCGGAGGCGCCTGACCCGCGCCTGATCCGCGCCGGGCTCTCGCCGGGTTCCTGCCTGACCCGTGCCCGGCCCGCGCCGTGACCCGCGCCGGGTTCGGGTGCGAACCTGAGATCCTTCCCCGGGAGGATCCCGGATACGCGCCGGCCCCGGGGGCGGCGAATGTGGGATGGGTCACACTCGGCGAGGGGCGAGGGCGCCGATCGGCGGCCACGGCCGCCCGTCCCCGGGCCGTGACGGGCCCGGCGGGCGGCACCGCCATCCCCGTCCCGACCGCTCGACACCTCGCTGACGTGCGGGAATCTCGGAAAACGCCCGGCCGTCACGGCCGCGCCGCGGGCGGCTGTGGTTTTCCGCAGCCGCGCTCTGCGGCGCGTGCCAGGCGAGGCGGGGAGCGTTCCGCATCCACACCGTACGCGGCTCTCCGTAGCCTTGTCCCTATGAGTTCACCGAATGTCGACGGGATCGCCGGATGGGCGATCAACCTTATGGAAACCCTGGGTGCGCCCGGGGCGGGGCTGGCGATCGCACTCGAGAACCTGTTCCCGCCCCTGCCCAGCGAGGTGATCCTGCCGTTGGCCGGGTTCACCGCGAGCAAGGGGAACATGGGGCTGTTCGACGCCGTGCTCTGGACGACCCTGGGATCGGTGGTCGGCGCGCTGGCGCTGTACGCGGTCGGAGCCCTGCTGGGCAGGGAACGCGTGGTGTTCATCGCCTCCAAGCTGCCGCTGGTCAGCGTCTCCGACATCGAGAAGACCGAGGCGTGGTTCGCCAGGCACGGCAGGAAGACCGTCTTCTTCGGCCGGATGATCCCCATCTTCCGCAGCCTCATCTCGATCCCCGCGGGGGTCGAGCGCATGCCGATCCTGGTCTTCACCCTCCTCACCACCCTGGGCAGCCTCATCTGGAACACGGCCTTCGTGATGGCGGGGTTCCTGCTGGGTGAGCAGTGGGATCTGGTCGAGCGCTACATGGGGGTGGTGTCGAAGGCGGTGCTGGGCATCGTGATCCTCGCCGTGGTGGTCTTCATCGTGGTGAGGTTGTCCGACCGGCGCAAGGGCAGGCACCACGCGTAGCCGTGGACGCGCCGAAGGGCCTGCCGGGTCGCGGCGGGGTTCGCGCCGGGTCTCCTTCCCCGGCCGTTACCCCTCCTGCCCCGGCGGGCCCTTTCCCGTTCGTGACACGCCCGCCGGGCGACCGGTCCGGCGGCGCGGCCTCACCCGCCGATCTGGTCGGCGTAGTCGCGGGCGAACTGGGTGAACGTCCTGCCCGGACGGCCCGTCACGGCGGTGTACGTGGGCGTGGTGTAGTCGCCCCAGCCCGCGTCGTAGGCCTTCAGGTACTCCTGGGTGACCTCCGCGTCCCACTCCTTCATCCCGGCCTTCAGCAGCACGGGATAGGCGTCGTCAGGGTCCAGCGGCCGGTAGGTGAGCGGCCTGCCGTACACCTCCGACAGCGTGGCCGTCATGTCCCGCAGCCTGATCGTCTCCGGTCCCGTGAGCGTGTAGGTTTCCCCGTGGTGGGGTGCGGGGTCACGGAGCACGGCGGCGGCGAAGTCGGCGATGTCCCGCACGTCGATCATGCCGATCCGGCCCTCCCCGGGAGCGCCGTAGAAGGTGTCGCCGTCGACCGAGCCGAGAATGTTCTGCATGAAGTACGCCGGGCGGATGACGGTCCAGCCGAGGCCGGAGGCCGAGAGCTCGATGTCCGACAGGACGTGCAGCCGGCCGTTGCGGGTCGGGGCGTCGTGCCCCGCGCCGATGGCCGACATGCGGACGACGTGCCGCACGCCCGCCTTCTTTGCCGCCGAGAGCGCGTTGCCGCTGGCGTGCGTGGAGTCCGGGCCCATCGCGGTCAGCAGCCACACCGTGTCCACGCCCGCGAAGGCCTGGCCCAGCGTGTCCGGGTGGTGGAGGTCGCCGACCGCCACCTCGGCGCCTGACGGCGCCTTGGCCCTGTCGCGTACCAGCACCCGCAGGTCCGCCGTGCCCCGCAGTGAGCGCAGTACCTCCGTGGAGACGGTGCCGTTGGCACCGGTGATCAGGATGGTCATCGTGATGTCCCCTCTTCCGTGGAAACGAGTTCGTCGATCAGGGCGAAGAAGGCCTGGATTCCCGGCAGGTTGCCGCCCTTGGCGCGGGAGGCCGCGAAGTCGGCCGGCGAGCGCCACTCCACGATGTCCAGCCATTCGCCGCCGGGCAGTTGGACGAGCCTGGCGCCCAGAAACCCGTCCCGGTCGGCCTGGAAGTCCGCGATCATCCCGTCACGGGCGGCCAGAAGGTCCCTCGCGTGCTCCGGGGAGACGCGGAACCTGGTGATTTCCACTGTCGTCGTCACACCACGACAATATGGTCAAAATCAGTGACAGTCAAAATTAGTGACTAAATGGGAGGCGTGCGGTGTCGAGGAGCGAGCGCAAGCGGGAGCTGCCCGACCTGGGGATCCTGTCCAGCCGGACGCTGTTCAGCCTGCAGAAGGAGCTGTTCTCCCGGCTGGCGGAGATGGGGCACGCGCAGGTCAGGCCGCGGCACGGGGCCGTGCTGGCCTACCTGGACGTGGAGGGCAGCCGGGCGTCCGACCTGGCCGCGCAGTCGGGCCAGCACAAGCAGGTGATCGGCAACCTGGTGGACGAGCTGGTGGCGCTCGGGTATGTGGAGCGGCGGCCGGATCCCGCCGACCGCAGGGCCAAGCTCGTCGTGCCCACCGAGCTGGGCCTCGATCACATGGTGAAGTCGGACGCCGTCCTCGTGGAGATGGAGGCCGAGCACGCGCGGGCGGTCGGAGAGGAGGCGTACGCGGAGTTCAAGCGCGTCTTCCGGTTGGTCGCCGAGCGTCAGGCCGGGGCGAAGTGATCGTGGCCGGCCCTGCGGCGGGCCGGGTCTAACGGGGGCGTCACCGGGTGGTGCGGGGGAAGCCTCGGAAACGCACACAAATCGGTATCGTGCTACCGTATCGCCATGCCGATCGCATGACGGTCGGCTCGAACAGAACGCAGGGCGGTCGACCGTGGATCACGGATCGCATGCCGGGCAACCCCACATATGTGCCGGGCGGCGGACGACCGCCTCCGACGCGCCTGCGGCCATCGGCACCCGGTTCGCACCGGCTGCGCACAACAAGATCGGAAAGACATCCCCATGCCCCTCCGTTCACGTCCCTCGTTGCTCTCATCCGTCGAAGGGCCCGTCCTCTTCCCGGAGGACGACGGTTTCGCCGACGAGGCGTCGGTGTTCAACATGGCCGTCGCCCATCGCCCGAGCGTGATCATCGGTGCCACCGGCGTCGCGGACGTCCAGGCGGCGGTGCGCTTCGCCGCGGAGCAGGATCTCCCCGTCGCGGTCCTCAACACCGGGCACGGTCCCTCCGTGTCCGTTCCCGGGGAAGCCGTCATGATCACCACGCGTCGCATGACGGAGGTGCGCATCGACGGCGCGGCGAAGGCCGCCCGGGTCGAAGCCGGCGTCCGCTGGGGTCAGGTGGTGCAGGAGGCCGCCAAGGTCGGGCTCGCGCCCCTCGCCGGTTCCTCGCCGCAGGTCGGTGTCGTCGGTTACACGCTCGGCGGCGGGGTGAGCGTCGCGTTGGGGCGGGCCTTCGGCTACGCGGCCGACCATGTTCTGGCGATCGACGTCGTGACCGCGGACGGCCTGCTCCGTCATGTCACGCCGCAGTCCGACGCGGAGTTGTTCTTCGCCCTGCGCGGCGGGAAAGGCAACTTCGGCGTCGTCACCGCGATGGAGTTCGGCCTGTTCCCCGTAACGGAACTGTACGCCGGAGCGCTGCAGTTCCCGGGTGAGAACGCTCGCGCCGTGCTGCAGGCCTACCAGCGGTTCACCGCCGCGGCGCCCGACGACATGACCTCGTCGATCGTCTTCCTGCGTGCGCCCGACCTGCCGTTCATTCCCGAGTTCATGCGCGGAAAGCTCACCGTCTCCGTACGGATCTCCTACCTGGGCTCGGCGGACGACGGTGAGACACTGGTCGCCCCGTTGCGGGCGGCCGCGCCGGTACTCGCCGACACCGTGACCGTGATGCCCGCCGCGAACATCGCCGCCATCACCGATGACCCGGCCGAACCGGGCGCCGCCGTGGAGCACTTCACCGTGCTCGACGCACTGCCCCCCTCGGCCATGGAGGCGATCCTGGAGGTCGTCGGAACGGATTCCGGCACGCCTGTCACCATGGTCAACCTGACCCATCTCGGTGGCGCGTTCGCGAAGGCTCCGGAGCGGGCCAACGCGGTGGGACGGCGCGACGCCGCTTTCGCCGCGTTCACGTTGGCAGCGGTCGCGCCCGGCGATGTGAAGGACAGCGAGAACGTGGGCCTGGAACTGATCGACAGGCTCGTCGCGTCCGGAGGCGGCCGGAAGCACCCCGTTTACCTCTCGCCGGCCGACGCCTCCGTCGAGAGCGTGCGGCTGGCGTATGACGAGCCGACCTACGAGCGGCTGCAGGCGGCGAAGACCATGTACGACCCGCGCAACGTGTTCCGCCACAACCACAACATCCCGCCCCTGGCGTAGTCGCGGGACACCGTGCGCCTTTGTTTCCCCGCCGCTGTTTCCCCGCCGCGCGGCGGCGTCCGCCGCGATCGACCGGTCGCGCCGGCTCCGGCCGCACGGGCGGGGTGGCACCAGGGCATCGCCGCCCCGGATGCGAAGTTCCGGGGCGGCGATGCCGGACGTGCACACCTTTTGCATTGCGGGAATGACTCGCAACCGTCCGGACGCGCCTCTCCATGGTTTGACCACCACCAGGCATGAACGTATGGTACGGCCATGCCTATAGCGAACCGGAAAAGGCGTGCGGGCGGGGAGAAACGAACTCTCGTCCTGGATGCGGTAATGAATGTGCTCGCCGAACGCGGCTATGAAAACACCCGCTTCGCCGACGTGTCGGCTGCCAGCGGTGTCGCGATCAGCACGCTGCAGAATTACTTCGGTTCGCGTGAGGACATGGTCATCGAGGCCATGGGGCTCTCCGTCGATCGGGAGGTGGCGGCCCTGGAAGCGGCGGCCGCCGCCGAACGCGATCCGTGGGAGCGACTGGTCGCCATGATCGATCGGAGCCTGAACAATTCCGATCGCACGCGGCGGATGCTCGTCGAATTCTGGCGGTCTGCCATGCGGGACGACGAACTTCGCGCCTACAGCACGGAGGTGCAGCAGCGCTACCGGGCGCCCTTCCTGGCCGCCGTGAGGGAAGGCGGTGAGCAGGGCGAGTTCACTCTCGTCCATGGACCCGACGACGTGACGGACTTCCTGATCTCCGCTCTGATCGGAGTCATCGTCTTCAGGGTCCTGCGCCATCCCGCGCCGCCGGCTCCCGCCGACTTCCGTGGCGTTCTGCTGTCCCAGCTCCGCCTGATGCTGGGACTCCACGGTGCGAGCCCCGCGGCTCGCCGGTGAGAAACGCCGCGCGGGCGTCGGCCGCCCCCGGCGGGGGCAGGGGCGACGACGCGCCCGGGGCGGGATCACCGGCTCACGCGAGAACGAAAGGAATTAACGTTCCCGCGTGAACGACCGGAAGTTCTTCATCCCGTTATGACTGTTCTCGTACGGGCGGACATCGCTGTGGATCCGGCGTGTCATTGACGGTGACCGGCTCGCCGGAAATCACCGACACGACAGTTGTGAATTCCCGCAGTATCGTCCCGTCCTCATTTGATCGGCGATATGCCCATGGCAACGAATCGAGCGAGCATGAAGTGGACGGCGGGCTTCCGCACCGCGGTGATCAGTCCCTACGGGCGGATCCGGTTCACCGAACCACGCGGTTTCGCGGACCAGACGGTGCGTCAGGTGCTGCACA
Organism: Streptosporangium sp. G12; assembly: GCF_052983175.1. Taxonomy (NCBI): domain Bacteria; kingdom Bacillati; phylum Actinomycetota; class Actinomycetes; order Streptosporangiales; family Streptosporangiaceae; genus Streptosporangium; species Streptosporangium sp. G12. The sequence goes on from NZ_JBRIQO010000025.1 coordinate 86,586, forward strand.
TGGCCGGCGGAGGAGAGCTTCTCCGCGTGCGCCTGACGAACCGCTACGGCCGCGCCCCCCTGACCATCGCCGCCGCGGCGGCCGCCACCGAGCGCGGGCGGGTCGGCCTCACCGTCGACGGCGCCGCGAGGCTCACCATCCCGCCGGGAGAGGAGATCGTCAGCGATCCGGTGGATCTGTCCATCGCCTCCGGCGACGACCTGTTCCTCAGCCTCTATCTCCCCGAGGAGACGGGTCCGGCCACCTATTCCCACATGCCCATGGAGACCGCTCACATAGCCGGCGGCGACCACGTCACGTCTCCCGCGCCGCCCGAGGGCGAGCGGGCGGAAGCCAGGTTCTACGTCTCGGGCGTGGACGTGCTCACCCCGGACGACACCGCGATCGCCGTGGCGTTCGGAGACTCATGGTTCGAAGGCGTCGGCTCCACGACCGGCGCGAACAACCGCTCCGTGGACTTCCTCAACCGGCGCCTGAAGCGAGGATGGGTCGTCAACCACGGCATCGCCGGAAACCGCCTTCTGAGGGACGAGGTCGGCGAGCACGCGCTGGCGCGCTTCGACCGCGACGTTCTCCCGGTTCCCGGCCTGACCCACGTCCTGGTGCACTTCGGCATCAACGACCTCGTCCTCCCCGGCATGACCGGCGAGCCTCCCGCCACCTCCGAGGCGCTCATCGAGGGTTTCAGGACCCTGGCCCACCGCGCTCACCAGGCCGGCCTGAAGATCCTCGCCGCCACCATCGGCCCCTTCGCGGGCGCCCACCCTGGGATCAGCACCCCCGCGGGCCTCGCCGCTCGACGCGAGGTGAACGACTGGATCCGTACCACCGGCACCTTCGACGCCGTCTTCGACGTGGCCCGAGCCGTCGGGAACCCCGAGGACCCCGACCACATCCACCCCGCCCTGGACAGCGGCGACGGCATGCACCTCAACGACGAGGGCGCTCGGGTCATGGCCGACGCCGTGGACCTGGAAACCCTCGTCCTGTAGAGACCTCGTCCTTCGCCCGCCTTCGCCACCGGCGTGTTCCGGCCGCCCCCGGATCAGGGTGACGCCGATCCGGCGCGCCGCCGGTAGCGAGAGCGGGCCAGGTCGTGGGCCGTGCGGAGCAGTTCCCGGACCGCCGTTTCCGTCCGCGGCCCCGGGTTCACCACGGCCAGCCAGCCCAGCGTGCCGTACACGGGGTGCGCCATCACGGAGTCGGCCTCGCCCGGGTCGGCCTCGTCCGTGACCGCGTCGCGCGGCTGCCGGCCCGTCCAGCCGGCGAAGGCGTCCTTTCCGGCGAAGACGTTCAGGCGGAAGACGCCGGGACGGTTCAGCCGCGACAGCTCGTCGCCAGGGTAGTCCTTCGTCACGATCGTCGCGAAGGGCTGGGTCGCCTTCGGGACCTCGCCGTCGGGCGCGTAGTAGAAGAACGTGTCGCCCCAGCTGATCTCGGGTGAACCGTCGCCGCGGGCTGGCCGGAGGATCAGGATCCCGTCGAGGCCGGCGAGGAATTCGATGATCTCGTCGATACTCATGTGTTGTAGCGTGTCATTCACGTGCTTGTGGAGACTTTGCCCCGAACACGCCGAGGTGGACGGGTGGGAAGTCGCAAATCAGGAAATATGCGGACGATCGATGTCGCGCGGCATGCCGGGTGCTCCGTCCAGCAGGTGCGCAATCTCGAGCGCGACGGGGTGCTGCCTCCGGCGACGCGCACCGGCACGGGGTACCGGATCTACGACGAGGCGCATCTGCGTTCCGCGATGGCCTATCGGGCCCTCACGGCCGGCGCGGGGCCGGTCGAAGCCAAGAGGATCATGCGCGCGGCGCACGCGTATCCCGCCTCGGACCTGCTCGCCCTGCTCGACGCGGCACACGCCCGGCTCGACACCGAGCGGCGGGAACTCGAGCTGGCCCGGGAGGCCGCCGCGACGATCTCCGGGGAGTCGATCGGCGACGTACGCCCCTCGGACGTGATGAGCGTCTCCGAGCTCGCCGGCGCGCTCGGTGTGCGCCCCTCGACGTTGCGGCACTGGGACGCGGAGGGTCTCGTCGTGCCCCGGCGAACCTCCCCGGGGGGACCGCGACGGTACTTCCCGGACGATGTCCGGGACGCGCGGATCGTCCACCAGCTGCGCCTGGCCGGCCATCGCGTCGCCTCGCTCCGGGCTCTGATGCCGGAGCTGCGAGGCGCCCGCCGCTGGGACGAGGTGATGGCCACGCTGGCCGCCAGGGACGCGAGCGTCGACGCCCGGTCGAGAGCCCTCCTCGACGGTGCCGCCGCACTCGGCACCCTGCTCCCGCCGGCGGGCTGAGAGCCGCACTCGGTGCCCTGCTCCCGCCGGTGGGCTGAGACCCGTGCCCGTGCGTCCCCGCGGCTTCCGGCAGGGTGTGGTTTTCCGCAGCCCCGAAACGGCCACGTACCCCATTCCGGTCATGTCCCGATCGTTTGTAGCCTCTGGGGCATGTCAGATGGGCCGGTTGGACCGATGGAAGGCCGCGGGGCGCCGGGGGCGGGGCCGGTGATCGCGCCGGTGCCCCCGGCCGTCCCGGTGTTCGCGGGCGCCGGGCCGATCGAGCGGCACGAGGGCGGCATGCGTCCCGTCGCTGAGGGGCTGCGGCTGCTGTGCGCGGTGGTGCTCGGGGCGGTCACCGCCCTGCTCGGCGTGGTGTTCCTGCCGCTCGCGCTGCCGTTCGCCGGTCGCCCGGCCGTGCGGGGGGCGGCCCGGAGGCTGGCCGTGCTCGAAGCCCGCCGCCTGCGTCTCGATCCCGCCGCCCTCGGACTCGACGCGGATCGCCCGGACGGGCGGGAGTCGCGCTACCTGGCGGCCAGGGTGCCGGTGGGCGTGCTCGGCGGCCTGGTCGTCGCCCTGCTCGTCATCGGGGCCGGGGTGGCCGTCGTCCTCGTCTGGTCCTGGGGGAGGGGCCTGCCGGTCGACGGCATGACGCCGAGCGTGCCACTGCTCGCCTACGCCTTCCTGGCCGGTCTCGTCCTGCTGTTCCTGGACCTGTCGGGCCTGGTGGGGGTGTACGCGCTGGAGCGGCGGCTGGCCGTACGCATGCTCGGACCCGACCCCACCGAGGCGCTGCGGCGCCGCATCGCCGAGCTGGCCGAGAGCCGCGCGGGCGCGCTGGCGGCCGTCGACTCCGAGCGGCGCAGGATCGAGCGGGACCTGCACGACGGGCTGCAGCAACGGCTGGTGGCGCTGTCCATGCTGGTCGGGCGGGCGCGCAGAGGACGCTCCGAACTGCTCGCGCAGGCGCACGAGGAGGCGCAGCAGGCGCTGGCCGAGCTCCGCGAGGTGGCCTGGCGGGTCTACCCGTCGGGACTGGACGCCTTCGGGCTCGCCAACGCGCTGGCCGGGGTGGCCGAGCGCTCCGGCGTCCCGGTCAAGGTCGTCTGCGAGCTGTCCGCACGGCCGCCGACGGCGGTGGAGACGGCGTCGTACTTCGTCGTCAGCGAGGCGGTGACCAACGCGGCCAAGCACGCCCGCGCCACCACGATCACCGTCGAGGTTCGCGAACGCGACACGATGGTCGTCGTGCGGATACAGGACGACGGCGTGGGCGGGGCGAGCGCGGCGGGCGGCGGGTTGTCGGGGCTGGCGCGGCGGGTGGCCGCGCTGGACGGCCGCTTCGGCGTCGACAGCCCGCCCGGCGGGCCCACCGTGATCACCGCGGAGCTTCCGTGCGGGTGATCCTGGCCGAGGACTCGACCCTGCTGCGTGAGGGGCTGGTCCGGCTGTTGCTGGAGGAGGGCCACGAGGTGCCGGCCGCGGTCGGCGACGGCGAGGCGCTCGTCGCCGCGGTCGCCGAGCACCGGCCCGACGTGGTGGTCGCCGACGTGCGGATGCCTCCGACCCACACCGACGAGGGGCTGCGGGCGGTGCTGGAGATCCGGCGCCGCCACCCGGGGACGCGCGTGCTGGTCCTGTCGCAGTACGTCGAGAAGCGCTACGCCACCGAGCTGATGACCGGTGACGTGGACGGGGTGGGCTACCTGCTCAAGGACCGGGTGGCCCAGGTCGCCGACTTCCTCGACGCGCTCGACCGCGTCGGCGCCGGGGGAGCGGCCTTCGACCCGGAGGTGGTACGGCAGCTGTTGGCCAGGACCACCCACGCCGACCCGCTGAGCCGCCTCACCTCCCGCGGGCGCGAGATGCTCGACCACATGGCGCAGGGCCTGACCAACGCCTCCACCGCCGAGCGGCTGCACGTCTCCCAGAGCGCTGTCGAGAAACACGTCAACGCGATCTTCGACAAGCTCGGCCTGCTGCACGTCACCGGCTACAGCCGCCGCGTCCTGGCGGTGCTGCGCTATCTCGGCTCCTGAGCTCGACTTCCGACCTCCGGCGGGGCGGCACGGCCCGCGAGGCCCGGCGACCTCGGGTTCCCCACCGCCACGACAAGGTCCGCGGTGCGCTCGGGCCCCCGCCGAACGTGCGAACGCCCGGCCCAAGGTGCGTTTCAGGGCGCTCCGCGACGTCGGCGAGTGCCCCTGGAAGATCGGTGGCATCGTCGACGCGGCGCTCGTACGGGCCGTCGCTCCTTGGTCAGGCGACCCTGATGTCTATCTGCGGGGAGCGCTTCGGGTCCATCCAGCGCAGCAGCCGCAGCAGTTCGTCGACCGGCAGGCTGACGCAGCCACTGGTGGGCCCGCCGTTGCTGACGTGGAGGAAGATCGCGCTACCCAGGTGAGGTGTGCGGTTCTCGGTGTTGTAGGCGATCACGGCGCCGTAGTCGTAGGCCGGGGGGTTCATCATGTCCTCGGGAGTGGTCCCCGGATCGGCGTGGCGGGCGTCCACCCATGTGTTGTAGAGGGGACTGGCGGAATCGTCGTTCCACTTGTCGTGGGAGAGCGCCTGCCGGTAAGGGAATCTCACACCGGGATCGGGGTTGACCCCGAACATGAAGTCGAACCCGTACGTGCCGGACGGGGTGCGCCCGTCGCCCTCCCGCTTCTGGCCCGGCGGGGCGATGCCGCTCTCCCCGACGTTCGCCGTCCACGGCCCGTACGCCTTCACCCAGCGGCCGTTCTCCGCGGTGTAGGCGACCAGCGTGGCGGTGCTCCTCTGGTAGGCGTCGGCCGTCACGGTGATGAGCTGCCGTCCCGGCGACGGGGGTGGCAGGGCGGCGGCCGTGGAGGCGGAGGCGGCACGGGCACCGAAAAACCCGCCGAAGGCCATGACGAGTGCGAGCAGAGCGGCGCTCACGAGGGAGGCCGTTCTCAAGCTTGCGGGCGCTCGCCGGTCAACGTTGTCCATACGTGCAGGTTAGCCAGGTGAGAGGCGTGCTCGGTATGGCTAAGGGCCAGGTCACAGCCTTGCTCATGGTAGATTCCTGGCTCGCGTCGGACGTTCTCGGCCACGTCGCGCGGTGACGTCGGCCCCGGCTCATATCCGGCCAGGGCTCACCGTCCGGCGGTCCCGCGCCGTCGAACCGGCCGCCGGCGGCTCCCACCGTGGCACGGCATCGGGAGATCTCAGCGCGAAGGCGTCATCGTCCGTTCTGGGAGAAGTGCTGGTAGTCCTTCGCGGTCGACCATGATCCGCCCCAGCCCCAGCCGATCTTCTCGAACGCGCGAACTACGTCGTCACCGGGGTTGATGACTCCTGGCCGATCCAGGGGACGCCGGACGTAGCCCTTCGCGTTCGGGGGATCGACGGTGCCGCCCGGATAAGGATGGATGTAGGGATTCTCTCGGGTGTTGACATCGATCGCCAGGCCGTAGGCGTGTTGCGACCAGTTGCCGGTGGTCCCGACGCGCCGGCAGTTGAAGGCCGAGGTGTTGTCCGCCGCCATGGAGGCGTCGTCGCTGCCCTTGTAGACCTCCACCGGCTGCATCCGCCGAATGGGAAAGCGCTGACCGTACAGCTTCCTGAAGACCGAGACGACCTGGTCGGCCACCGATTTGTTGATCACCATCTTTCCCGTGTGGGGTCTGCCGTCGAAGCCCCAGTAGGTCATGCTGATCATCCTGAGGTCGCCGGGTTGCACCGGGCATCCCCGACGCCAGGAATACCGGAGCTGGTCCGGGGACACCGGCGTCACCGTGGCGGTGAACGCCTGTGAGGTGTCCGGGGCAGGAGTCACCGGCGGGGACGCCGCGACCGTCACCGCGGCGACGCCGGTCACGCTGAGTAGAGCGAGTGCCGTCGCGGCCGACGTGTGGCGTGGAATGAATGCCATCTCCCCAGATTAGAACCCTCAATCTGCCTGCTCTCATCGATACCCCGCCCTGACGAGGTGCCGGGAACCCGCATGGACGCGCCGACCGGCTGTTCCACGTACGGTGCCTGGTCGCTCAGGCCGATCTCGATGCGCCGCCGCAGGGCGGGATGGACGGGGTGGTCACCCAGGCCGGTGGGGGCCACCCGGCGCACCTCCCGCGCTTCGCGGGGGCTCGGCCGGGAGCACGCTCCGGGCCGACTCCGGCGCCGTTCCGTCAAGGGCAGATGCCCCGGTGTCCCCGATCTCCGCATCCCAGGATCTCAAGACCAGCCCAGCGACGTCGCCATCCCCCGAGTCGACCCCGACCACGGTCGCCGGGTGTTGTCAGCGAGGCGCTTCGGAGAGGTGCGACGCGCGTACCACTTGTCAGGGACTCCCCGCCCTCTTAAGCTGTCAGGGATATCCTGACACACGGGGAGGCGCTGTGACACCGTCCGACACCCTGGCCGAGCTCGCTCGGTGTTCCTTCTGCAGCAAGCCGGACACCGAGGTGGACAAGCTGGTCGCCGGCGCCGGGGTGTACATCTGCAACGAATGCGTGGCCCTCTCCGCGTCGATCATCGAGGGGGGCCTCGGCAGCCCGGCAAGGCCGCGCGTGCCCACCTGGGAGTCGTTGACGGACGGGGAGATGCTGAGCCACATTCCGCGCGTCGCCGCGCACATCGACCAGGCCGAGGCCGACCTGCGCTCGTGGGTGCACGAACTGCGGCGGCGCGGCGTCACCTGGGTCAGGATCGGTGAGGCGCTCGGGGTCACCCGCCAGTCCGCCTGGGAGCGGTTCTCCGGCGAGGAGTGACACGGACCTGGGTGACCGCCTGCGTCTCGTGGTCCTCCACCGGACCTGATGCCGGATTCCGCCTCCGGTTCCCGGCCGCCGGACAGATCCCCGATCTCCGGTCGATCACCCGCTCCCGCCGCCACCCGATGCGGCGGGACCCAGAGGGCAGGGGCAGGACATGGCTGGTAGGGAATGGGTTTCACCTGAGGTTTGGTACGCCTCGTTGTCGACGGCGTATGCCGCCACGGGAGGATTGATCACCAACGCGGCGGACCGGATTCTTCTGGTCAAGCCCAATTACCGGCCGTTCTGGCTCTTTCCCGGTGGAGCGCTCGACGCCGACGAGTTTCCCCACGAAGGGTGCGCCCGCGAGATCCGCGAAGAGCTGGGAGTGAATCTCAAGGTGGGTTCGCTGCTGGTCGTCGACTGGGTCCCGGCCCGAGACGATCGGCCCCGCCCGCTCATGTACTTCCTGTTCGACTGCGGAGTCCTTGACGAGGATCGAATCAGCCTGCAGCACGACGAGCTCGACGAGTACAGGTTCGTCTCGGTCGAGGACGGCCTCACGATGGTGGACCATGCCGCCGCACCTCGGCTCACAGCCGCTCTTCGGGCGCGCCGGAGCGGACACGCCGAATATCTGCCGGCACCGGTCCTGGATGACGGTGCGCCGTCATGCCGTCGCCGTTCCCCGGCCGCCGACCCGTCGCGGAGCGGCGATCACCCGGCGGCCGAGGCGGTGGCGCCGGGCGCGGCCGGCCTCGACGATCGCACCTGCCTGCGCGTGCGGAAGCTCGTCCAACGGGCCGGCGAGCAGGACGGGTGAGGCCGACGGCGCCGTCGCGTACGAAACGGCGCGTCGGCCGGTGCCCCTCAGGGCCGGAGCGGGTCCTTGTCGGCGGGGGAGAGGTCGCTCGGCCAGAGCCGGTAGACGTTGAGGCGCGTCTCGTAGTACTTGTCCGTCTCCCCGACCCACTGCATGCCGATGCGCTTGGCCGTTCCCGCGCCGCGGTCGTTGTTCACCCGGACGACCGCGACGAGCTCGTGGGCGCCGATGGAGAACGCCCACGCGGCCAGGGCGCGGCCGGCCTCGGTGGCGTAGCCCTTCCCCCAGGCGTCGGGGGCGAGCTGCCAGCCGATCTCGATGTCCTCCTCGTCGGGCGGCAGGTATCGCAGGGAGAGGCCGCCGACGACCCGCTGGTCGGAGTTGCGGACGATCGCCCAGCGGCCCAGCGGGGGCGTGAGGGCGCTGCGGCTGCGGGTCCAGGACTCCAGCGTGGCGCGCATCGCCTGCTCGCCTTCGAGCTGCGTCATCGTCGGGGACAGCCACCGGGTGACCTCCGGGACGCCGTAGATGTCGAGGGCCTCAGCGGCGTCGTCGGGACTCCAGTCACGCACCGTGAGGCGGGCGGTGGTCAGTAGTGCCATGTTTTCCTCTCCCTGACGAATTGGCCGGCCGTGCGGCGACGAGAGGACGCCGAGCTTGAGAAAATATCTGTTTCTTGCCGGAAATGTCCGATGTATTGCCCTTGTGAGGGTACGCCCATTCGCCGGGTGGTCACCAGACCACACGGAAACTGCCTGGTCGACGGCGCGTCAGCCCGGAGGGTCAGCCCTCCAGGGCGTACTGCATCACGCGGAGCTTGGCCTGGGCCTCCGCGAGCTCGGAGGCGGGGTCGGAGTCGCCCATGATGCCGCAGCCGGCGAACAGGCGGGCTCTGGAGCCCTCGATCTGGGCGCAGCGCAGCGCGATGCCCCACTCTCCGTCACCACGCGCGTCGATCCAGCCGACCGGCCCGGCGTACCCGGCCCGGTCCATGCCCTCCAGCTCCCGGATGACGCCGAGTGCCGCCCCGGTGGGGGTGCCGCCGACGGCGGCGGTCGGGTGCATGGCCGCCACCACGTCCAGGACCGAGGCCCCGTCCGACAGGCGCCCGCTCACCGGGCTGGCCAGGTGCTGGACGTTGGAGAGCACCAGGAGCTCAGGCTCCTCGGGGATCTTCAGCTCGGCGCAGAGCGGGTCGAGCGCCTCGCGCACCGACGCGACCGCGCAGGCGTGCTCGTGGCGGTTCTTCTCCGAGGTGAACAGGGCCGTGCCGCGCGCCACGTCGTCGGCCTGGTCGGCGCCCCGCGCGATCGTGCCGGCCAGCACCAGGGACTCGACGGTCTCCCCGGTACGCCGGACCAGCAGTTCGGGGGTGGCGCCGACCAGTCCGGCGCAGGAGAAGGTGTAGCACTCCGGATAGCGGTCGGCCAGGCGGGCCAGCAGCAGCCGGACGTCGATCGGCCGCTCCGCGACGGCGGTCAGGTCGCGGGCCAGCACGGTCTTCTCCAGGTGGCCCGACCTGATCCGCCGGACGGCCCTGGCCACGGCGTGCTCCCACTCGGGCGCGGTCAGGCTGCCGTCGCCGTACCGGATCCTGCCCGGGGTGCGGAGCGGGGTGACCGCGTCGAGCCGCCGTTCGCCGACGGTGGTCAGCCAGGCGCGGCCGTCGCGGCGGGCGAGGATGGTCTGGGGGACGACGAGGACCGAGCCGCGGGCCTCCGGGTCGAAGGTGAACGAGCCGAAGGCGACGGGGCCCGAGCCGGGCGCCACCACGTCGTCGTCGACGTGCGCCTCGCCGAAGAGATCCGAGAGCCGGTCACGGGCCCAGTCGAAACGCCGGGGGCCGGGCGGCACGGCCAGACGGATGGCCTCACCCCAGGCGACCAGGCCCTCCCCGTGCCTGACCCAGGCGTAGGGGGCGGTCTCCGGCAGTCGTGCGAACAGGTCACCGGGGTCGTCGACGGGGGTGGTCGTCACCACGAGAGGACGGGTTGATCCGAGCGCTACACTCACCCCCGCCACTCTATGCGTGAAACTGAACGTGTTCGACGGCGGTTCTCCCGGCAGCACACCCGCCACGCCGTGTCAAGAAAACCAAGGTACTCGGTCAACGGGCCGTACTGTCCTGGCCTGCGGTGATACATCCGAAGCAGACGCGATCTCTCAGCGGAGGTGTCATGCTTCGCACGACTGTGACAGCACTCACAGGGCTGAGCGCCCTCACGACCGCCTGGCTGGCCCCCGCCGGAGCCGTCCAGGCGGCGCAACCCTGGCGGCCGGTGGTCATGGCCGCGCTCGGCGACTCCATCAGCGCCGGGTTCAACGCCTGCGGCTGGTACCTCACCTGCACCTCGCGCTCCTGGTCCACCGGTGACCACCAGAGCGTCCGGAGCCAGTACGTGAGGCTGCGCGCCCTGGACGCGGCCGTCGCCGGGCACAACGTGAACCTCGCCGTCCCCGGCTCCACCAGCGCCGACCTCGCAGGGCAGATGGCCCGCGCGGTCGGCAGGCGCGCCGACTACGTGACGGTGCTGATCGGCGCCCAGGACGCCTGCGTGTCCGAGGAGCGGCGGATGACCCCGGTGGCCGTCTACGAGCGGCGGGTGGCCGAGGCCCTGGCGCTGTTCCGGGCCGGGCGGCCCGGCGGCCGGGTGTTCGTGGCGAGCATTCCCGACATCAAGCGGCTGTGGCAGATCGGCAAGGGCAACCCGGTGGCGCGCGGGTTCTGGGCGGTGGGCCGGATCTGCCCCACCATGCTGGCGCGGCCCACCTCGACCTCGGCGGCCGACCGGGCGCGCCGCGACCGCGTGCGCGCCCGGGTGGCCGCCTACAACGTCGCGCTCGCCAGGGTCTGCGCGGCGTACGGCCCCGCCTGCCGTTTCGACGGCAACGAGGTGTTCAGGCAGCGGTTCACGGTCGGCCACCTCAGCAAGTGGGACTTCTTCCACCCCAACGCCGCGGGCCAGAAGCTGATCGCGGAGAAGACCTACGCGATGATGCGCGACTGGCTCACCGAGGACGCCTCCGACCCCGACCCCGCTCCCGCGCCCGTTCTCTGACCTCACCCGGTCCTGGCCCTCGCGCCCGGCCCTTCACTCTCTGTGACCACTGTCTTCGCTGTTCGCCACCGCGTACGGCGACACCGATGGGACGGTCCCGCGCGGTCGCCACCGCGCGGGGCCGGCGGGACGCCGTGCCCGCGCGGTGCGGAGGTCACGCCTCCGGTCCCTGGGGCCGGAAGACGGCCCGCACGCAACCGTCCTGCTTGTCTTTGAAGAGCCGGTAGCCGCGAGGCCCCTCGTCGAGGCTCATCGGGTGAGTCTGCAGGTGGGCCGCGTCGATCTCGCCCTTGGCCATGCGCTCCAGCAGCATCGGGATGTAGCGCTGGCCGTGCTGTTGCCCGCTGCGCAGGGTGAGCGCCTTGTTCATCACGGCGCCCATGGGGAACTTGTCGACGAAACCGAGATAGACGCCCAGTACCGCGACCGTGCCGCCCTTGCGGCAGGCGTGGATCGCCTGCCGCAGCGGGATGCCGCGGTCGGTCTGCAACCGCAGGGCCTGCTTGGCCCGGTCGTAGGCGTACTGGGCGCCGGTGCCGTGCCCTTCCATGCCGACCGCCTCGATGCACACGTCGGGACCGCGGCCCCCGGTGAGTTCCTTGAGCGTGCCGAGGAGATCGGTGCGCTCGTAGTCGATCGTCTCGGCGCCGGCGTGGCGCTCGGCCATGACCAGCCGTTCGGGGAAGCGGTCGATGCCGATGACCCGCTCGGCACCCATCAGCGCGGCGGCGCGCATGGCCATCTGGCCGACGCCGCCGCACCCCCACACGGCCACCACGTCGCCGGGGCCGACCCCGCCGATGTCGGCCCCCATCCAGCCGGTGGGCACCGCGTCGGAGGCGAACACCGCGTTGGAGTCGCTCACCCCCTCCGGCACCACGAAGGCGTTGACGTCGACGAAGGGCACTCGCACGTACTCGGCGTGGCTGCCGGCGTACCCGCCCAGGGCGTGGGAGTAGGCAAAGATGCCCGCGCCCGAGTGACCGATCAAGTTCTCCAGGAACCCGGGATTGGGGTTGCTGTTGTCGCACAGCGAGTACATCTCCTGGCGGCAGTAGTGGCAGCCGCCGCACCCGATGATCGAGCACACCACCACCCGCTCGCCGACCCGGCGCTCGCGCACGTCGGGCCCGACCTCCACGATCTCCCCGACGAACTCGTGGCCGAGGACGTCGCCGGCCATCATCGTCGGCACGTAGCCGTCGAGCAGGTGCAGGTCGGAGCCGCAGGTGGCGCTGGCGATCACCTTGACCACCGCGTCGCGGCGGTTGAGCAGCCCGGGATCGGGGACGTCCTCGACGGACACCTCGTTGACGCCCGTCCAGCAGATGGCCTTCACCGGATTCCCCCTCGCATCAGTCGCTTGGCGAGGGGCAGCCCGAACCGGCCCGTCGCCGTCCTGCGGCCCTCGGTCTGGCCCTCGACGCGCAACACCTCGCCGGTCTCGATCCGTTGTTTGACCGCGCGCAGCCGCTCCCGATGATCGGCTCGCGAGGAACGTACGGCCGCCTCGGTCCCGCGCCCGCCCGGAGCGGCGGTCAGGCGCATCTCGCACTCCTCGGCCAGGCGCTTCAGCTCCTCCGGACGGTCGGGCCCGCTCAGGAGGGCGGAGGGACGGTCGATCGTGAGCGCGTACCACTCGGTGGGATTCGGTGACGGCGGGCGAGTCAGCACCCGTCCGGCCGCGGCGGCGGCGACGCCGGCGGCTGTGACCGCCAGCCCTTTGAACAGGAGATTCATGTCCGCGAACTCCTTTCTCCGGAAGGAAAAGGATCTTCCGGTGAGGCCCTCATCGGCGGGCGGGAGGTGAGGAGGCGTCCGGCCGGAGCGGGTCCGGCGGAGACGTCGTCAGTGGCCGGTTGGCGAGACCGCTCGGCGCGCCGGACAGATCCCGGCCGGTGAAGGTTCTTCCACGCACGAAAGTCCCTCGCTCACGACCACCGTGACGGTGCCGCCACGGAAATGGCCGGTTACCCGGTATGGGGGCGAGTACTCGGGAAAGGGGCAACGAATCCGCCGGAGTCGCCCCGAGGAGGGTCAATGTGACACGGGCGGCGCGTCACGCCCCTGCCGGGAGCCCGCGTACGCCTCCTGCCGCAGGCGGCGCAACCAGCCGGCCATGCGGAGCGCGGGATGGCCGTTCACGACCGGGTCGAAGGCCACATCCGGCATCCCGGGGCCGTCGTGGACGGTCAGCGTCGCCAACCTCCAGGGCCGTCTCCCGGCGGGGGCGGCAAGGAGATGGAAGGTGAACGGCCCGCGAGCCGGCGACCGGCGCAGGCGCCGCGGCTCGGCGGGCAGGGCGGGACCGGCCGGGGCGGCGACCAGGCGCACCCTCCCGCGCGGGTGACGGTAGGCCGCGAGAGTGGAGTACGGACCGGCGGTGAAGCTCGTGCGCGGCCACAGCAGCCGGTCCGCTCCCGGCCACCGGCCGCAGGTGGACAGCAGGAGGTCCAGGTTTCGCCCGTCGCCCGCGCCACCGGGAATCCGCAGCGCCAGCCCGAGGACGTCGGGCAGCGGCCAGGGAAGGGACATGGCCCTGGAGAGCCGGGTCGTCACCTCGGTGCGTCCTGGTTCGTCGAACACGCCGATCCCCAGCGGCCGGCGAGAAGGGGCGTCGACGGTCAGGACGCCGGGCAGGACCGCGCCGTCCGGGTGCAGGGCCCTGCCGCCGCGCCCACGGGCCACCGCTCGGAAGAGTCGTCGCGCCACCCCGCCAGAGATCAGAACAGAATTCGGTGAAGGCATGCCGGGTCCCTTCCCGGCATCGGCACCCTGACGCGCCGAGAGGCCGCCGGAGGCGCGGATCGTGGCTCGCCACGGGACGGGGAGCGGTGTAGGGCGGAATTTCCCGGGTAACACCGGGCAAGTCCGGGTCATCGGCTTCGGGGGAGGCGTCATGGACGCGCAGGGCACGCGCGGGCGCCCGTTCCCCTTGGCGGACGGTCGGGCGACGTTTCCTCCGACCGGTGCGCCACGTCCCGTCCCAGGCCGGACGACCGAGCACTGCTCACGAACCACCCCCTCCGAAGGCCGCTCCCGGCGGAACGCCGGACGAACGGGGAAAGGACGCACCCATGGCACTCGTCGATCGAGATCACGTCCGCGAACTGCTGGAGTCGCCGGAACCCGACACGACGCTGATCCTCGTTGATGGCACGTGCCGGGTGGTCCCCGCGGACCAGGTCGAGGGCCTGACCGTCATCAGCCGGCGCGAACTGCAGGACCAGTTCGCCGGCGAGGAGATGAGCGGGGAGATGAGCGGGGAGCGGCTTGATCAGCTGGCCCAGCGGCTGGACACCGTCGTCCGTGATCTCGGGGCCTGACCGGCGCCCCGCGAACGCGGCCTCAGGAGGAAACCGCTCGGAGGCTCGCCGAGGATGAGCAGCGACACCGTCCGGCCGGTTCCGCGCCGGTCGTTCAGAGCCAGCCGTTGTGCCGGGCGGCGCGGGCGGCCTCGATGCGGTTGCGGGTGCCGGTCTTGCCGATCGCGGCGGACAGGTAGTTGCGCACCGTGCTCTCCGACAGGTGCAGCCGCCGGGAGATGTCGGAGATCGTCGCGCCGTCGACCGCCGCGGCCAGCACGTCCCGCTCGCGATCGGTCAGCGGGCTGGCACCGGCGCTCAGCGCGGCGGCGGCCAGCGCGGGGTCGATCACCTTCTCGCCCGCCAGGGCCCGGCGGATCGCCGCGGCGAGCTCCTCCACGGGGCCGTCCTTGACCAGGAACCCCGCGGCGCCCGCCTCCATCGCCCGCCGCAGGTAGCCGGGCCTGCCGAACGTGGTCAGGATCAGCACCCGGCAACCCGGCAGCCGGTCCCGCAGCTCGGCCGCGGCGTCCAGGCCGCTGCTCCCGGGCATCTCGATGTCCAGCAGGGCGACGTCGGGGCGCGCGGTGAGCGCGGCGGGCACGACCTCGTCGCCCCGGGTGACCGTGGCGACGACCTCGAGGTCGTCCTCCAGGTCGAGGAGCAGGGCCAGCGCGCTGCGCATCATGCCCTGGTCCTCCGCCAGCAGCACTCTGATCATGGGAGCGTCAGGAGCGGTCATGGGAGCGTCACCCTCAGCAGGAAGCCGTCGCGGTCGCGGGTCTCCAGGGTCCCGCCGAGGGCGACGACCCGCTCGGTCAGGCCGCGCAGGCCGTTGCCGAAGGGGCTCCCGCCACGCCCCCGCCCGTCGTCGCGGATCTCCAGCATCGTTCCCTCCAGGGTGATCTCGCAGGTGCGGGCGGCGCTGTGGCGGACCACGTTGGTCACCCCCTCCCGCACGGCCCAGCCCAGCAGGGCGTCGGCCTCCGGGGCCGGCCGCTCCCCGGTGACGGTGACGGTGGCGGCGATGCCCGCGTCGGCCAGAACCGTACGCGCCGAGGCCAGCTCGGCGGCCAGCCCCCGGCCACGGTAACCGGTGACCGCGGCCCGCACCTCGGTCAGCGCCTTCCTGCCGACGGCTTCGATGTCGGCGGCCTGCCGCGCCGCCGCCTCGCCGTCGCGGGGGGCCAGCCGCCGTACGGCCTCGGCCTTGACCACCATCACCGACAGGGTGTGCCCGAGCAGGTCGTGCAGGTCGCGGGAGAACCGCAGCCGCTCCTCGGCCACCGCGGCGCGGGCCAGCTCCTCGCGGGTCTCCTGGAGCTCGGCGATCACGGAGAACAGCTTCAGGACGATGCTGACCACCAGGCCGCCGGTGGTCGTCCCCCAGGTGGCCAGGGAGATGCTCGCCCAGCTCGCCCCCGCGCGCCACATCACCACGACCAGCGCGAGCGTCAGGGCCGTGAGGAGGAGGTAGACGGACCTCCCGCGCAGCACGGCCCCGCAGGCGATGGTCATCAGCGGCGCGAGGTAGAACCAGTTGTGCGCGAACCCCGCCAGCAGCAGGAAGGCCACCACCAGCAGCCCGGCCAGCACCACGGCCGCCGCGCGCCGCCGGTCGCGGAAGGACAACCGGATGCACAGCACGTACAGGACGGCGAAGGCGGCGATCCCCAGCGCGGCGGGCGGCACCGGCCGCACCTGCCCCGCCACGAGGTCGCTGATCGGGGGGTAGACGAGCAGCAGCCACGGGTAGAAGGCGAGCTCTCCCGGCCCTCCCCGCCTGGCCCTCCCCGGTCCTCCTCGCCCGGCCGTCCCCGGCTCTCCCGGTTTTACCGTTCCAGGTCCTCCCCGGCCCGCCGCCTCCGGCGCCTCGGGTCCCCTCTGCCTCACCCGTCGCGCCTCTCGCGGTCCTTCCGGCTTCCCGCTCACCCGGCCACTCCTATCACGCGGCTCACCCCACGCGCCCGGACCGGCGGTAGCCGTGCACCGCCAGGATCCCGAAGGCGACCAGCCAGCCGGTCAGCATCAGCGCCGTGCCCACCTCGGGTGCCTCCCCGAAGGCGACCTTCCGCGACAGGTCGGCGTAGCCGAAGCTCGGCGTCCACTCCGCGACGGCCCGCAACCAGGAGGGGAAGGCCTCGGCGGGCAGCCACAGCCCTCCGATGACGGCCATCGACATGTTGGCCGCGATGTTGAGCACGGCGGCGGTCTGGCCGCTGAACAGGTAGCCGAAGGCCAGGCCGAGCAGGGTGAAGGGCAGCGAGCCGGCCCAGAGCAGGAGCACGATCGAGATCCACTGCCAGGTCTCCATCCGTACCCCGTTGAGCAGCGCCGCCGACAGGGACACACCGATGATCACGGGCAGTACCACGAGCATGCCGGTGGCCGCCTTGCCCGCGACCACCCGTGCCGGGGCCAGCGGAGTGATCCGCAGCTGCCGCAGCCAGCCCGCCGACCTGTCCTCGGCGATGCCGCCGCCGTTGTTGAGAGCCGAGCCGATCGCGCCGAAGGCGGCCATGTTGACCATCACGTAGAGGGCGGCCAGGACGCGGTCGTCGCCCGTCACGCCGAGGTTGGTGAAGAGGAGGTACATCGTCACGGGCATCGCGAAACCCATGATCACGTATCCCGGGTCGCGGAGGGTCCTGGTGAACTCCAGGCGGATGTAGCCGAGCATCACGCCTCCACCTCCGTCATCCCCGGTGCCCGCCGCGATGCCTGTCCCGGTGCCTGTCCCGGTGCCGGTCCGGATGTCGGTCCCGGTGTCGGCCTCGGCGCCGGTCCGGGTGTCAGCTCTGTCAGCGCGATGAAGGCGTCCTCGAGCGCGGCGGGGACGACCTCGAGGTCTCGTACGGCTCCCGCCGCCGCCAGCGCCACGACGGTGGCGTCGGCGTCGCGGGTACGCAGGTGGGCCCGCCCACCCCGGATCTCGGCCGAGACGACCCCGGGCAGGCGTTCCAGCGAGGCGGCCTCCCCGGTGGCGGTGACGCTGACCGTGGACAGCGCGACCAGGCGCTTGATCTCCCTGCTGGTACCGTCGGCCGCGATCCGGCCCCGGTCGATCACCACCACCCGGTCGGCGTACTCGTCGGCCTCCTCCAGGTAGTGGGTGGAGAACAGGATCGTCTTGCCGCGCGCGGCGAAGGCGCGCATGCTCTCCCAGAACTCCCGCCTGGCCCGCACGTCCAGCGCCGAGGTCGGCTCGTCCAGCAACATCAGGTCGGGGTCCCCGGCCAGTGCCAGCGCGAAGCGGACCCGTTGCGCCTGGCCGCCCGACAGCCGCTCCATCCTGCGGCCGGCCAGCCCTTCCAGCCCGGCGGTCGCCAGGACCTCCTCCAGCGGGAGCGGCGACCGGTAGGTCCCGGAGACGAAACCGACCAGCTCGCGGACCGTGGTCCGGGGAACGAGGCCGCCCTCCTGGGGCATCGCCGCCAGCCGCCCGCTCCGGACCGCGTTCTCGGGGGAGTCCCCGAAGACGCGCACCGTCCCGGAGCCGGGGGCCAGCAGCCCGAGCAGCAGCCCGATCGTGGTCGATTTCCCCGCGCCGTTGGGACCGAGCAGGGCGACGGTCTGCCCGGCGGGGATGTCGAGGCTGAGCCCGTCCACGGCGCGCACCGCCCCGAAACATTTGGTCACGTCCCTGAGGGACACCGCGTCGTTCACGTCGTTCGTCATGGTGAAGACGCTACGGAGAGCGCGTTATCCGGGGCAGATCCATCGATCCGGAACCACCAGTGACAAATGTCCTCCCGGAGCCCCGCGGTGCCCCGGCCCCTCAGCCCCCCAGCGCGGCCAGCGCGGCGGCGGTCTCCTCCGGCCTGGAGACCATCGGCCAGTGCCCGGTCGGCACCTCGGCGAAGCTCCACTCGGGCCCGGCGAGCGCGGCGAAGTAGGGGTGACCGGAGGCGATCATGGCGTGCACCCGCTCCAACGGGAACGAGCAGGTGACGAGCGTCTTGGGCAGCGCGGACGCGCCGCCCTTGAGCACCAGCGGCTGGGTCATCGTCCCGTACGGCTGCGGGGTCGCGCGGGAGGCGAGCCATTCACGCTCGGCCTCGCCCAGTCCCTCCAGGCCGGCCCCGGCCTCCTCCTGCTCCTCCCAGGAGGGCAACGGGTAGCGCACCCCGTCGCCCCGCTCGGCGACCCGCCTCTCGATGAACGCCCGCCACCCGGGCTCGTGGAGGTCCAGATGGGTCGTTCCGTCGGCCGTCGGCCCGCTCTCGACGTAGACGATCCGGGCGACGCGCTCGGGGATCCGGTCGGCCGCGCCGGTGACCGGGCCGCCGGCCCCGCTGTGGGCGACGAGGATCACCTCGGTCAGGTCCGCGAAGACGACGGTGTTGACGATGTCCTGGATGTGGGTCTCCAGGTCGACCTCGGGGCCCGCCAGGTGAACCCTGTCGCCGAGGCCGGTGAGCGTGACCGGGTGGACGTCGTGCCCGGCCTCGCGCAGCGGTCCGGTGACCTTCTCCCAGGCCCACGCGCCGAGCCAGAAACCGGGGACCAGGACGTACGTGCTCATCGTGTCTCTCCTCTGTTCGCCTGGCCTCACCCTAGAATCGAATCCGGACAGTATCGGTCCTGATTTTGAGGGGAATCCAGATGACCGCCGCCCGGGTGCTCGCGCTACTGGAGTTGCTGCAGGCCGTCCCCGGCCTGACCGGCCCGGATCTCGCCGCGAGGCTGGAGGTGGACGAGCGCACGGTCCGCCGCTACGCGGTGAGGCTGTCGGAGCTCGGGGTGCCGGTCCAGGCCGAACGGGGCCGCCACGGCGGTTACCGGCTGCTGCCCGGCTACAAGCTCCCGCCGCTCATGCTCACCGACGACGAGGCCACCGCCGTGGTGCTGGGGCTGCTGGCCGGGCGGCGGACCGGGCTGGCGGTGGGGGAGGCCGCGACCGAGAGCGCGCTGGCCAAGATCCAGCGGGTGCTTCCGCGCCCGTTGCGCGAGCGCGTCGACGCGGTGTCGGAGACGCTGGGCCACACCGGGAGGGCGGTGTCGAAGGTGAGCACCCCGAGGGCGGGACCGCTGCTCACCCTCGCCGACGCCGCCCGGCGCCGGGTCACCGTCCGGCTGGCCTACCGCTCCTGGCGCGGCGACGCCTCCGAGCGCGACCTGGACCCGTACGGCATCGTCTTCCACTCCGGCCGCTGGTACGTCGCCGGGCTCGACCACGGCAGCGGGGAGATCAGGACGTTCCGGGTGGACCGGGTGGCGGGCGCCGTGCGCACCGAGCGGGGCTTCCAGGTGCCCGACGGCTTCGACCCGGTGGCCCACGTGGTCGGGTCGCTGTCGGCGGTGCCCTACAGGCACGAGGTCAGGGTGCTGCTGGAGACCACCCTGGAGGAGGCCGCCGCGCGGATTCCGGCCTCCACGGCGACGCTGTCCGAGACCTCCGGCGGGGTGTCGCTGGACACCAGGGCCGAGCGGCTGGACGGGATGGCGCAGATGCTCGCCGGGCTCGGCTGGCCGTTCGTCGTGATCACTCCCGCCGAGCTGCGCGACGAGGTCAGGGCACTGGCCGCCCGCCTCGTCGCCTCCGCCGACGGCACCCCGCCCTGACCCCGGCCCTCGCCGGTTATCTCGGTCATCTCGGTCATCTCGGCCGCAAGGTCAAAGCGGGCGCCTGGCCGCCGACAGCCACGCGCGGGTCCTGCGCCTCCCGGTCACGGCGAGTCGTGAACAGCCGAACGCGGGCCGCGTGCCCGCCGATTCCGCCGATCGAACGGTGAAGAACCGCGCCTATCCTGTCCACATGCCGATCACGGACGAGGAACTGGCCGTCGCGGCAGCGCGATCGGGAGCCGCTGTCTTGGGAGCCATGTACGGTGCGTCGCTGAAGCGCTTCGAGAAATCCGCGGATGACTTCGCCACATCCGCTGACCTCGAAGCGGAGAGCGCCATCGTCGACGTCATTCGCGCGGCCCGGCCGGACGACGCCGTGACGGGCGAGGAGGGCGAAGGAAGAGGTCCCAGGTTCGAGTCCTGGTAGTCCTACCCAGCTCAGAGGTCGTTTCCCGGGCCGGGAAGTGGCCTTTTGATCTTCCGGGCGACCATGCTGCCTTGACCTCAATGGGGAAGATCATGTCCATCGCCTCGGCTCCATCGAGCGGCACCGGCCGAAGTCGCCTGCGGTGAACCTTCTGCGTCACACGGTGATGCTCTAACGAGCGGTCGAGAGCGCGTCGAGTCGTTCCAGTGTCGCTGTCATGCTGACGATCCACGCCCTGCCGTTGTCCATGTTCTTTCGGGTCTTTTCGGGGACACGGGAGCAGTCGTAGGTGTGCGTCACGGTTGTGGCGTTGGCTCCATCTGGAGTCAGGGTGAACCCCCATCGATGGCCCCAGCGTGCGGACGAGCTTTCAGGAAGGGAGTCGGGGTGGCCGAGCCCCGCTTCCGGTTCCCAGGCCAGGCGTCGGTTCGTCTCGTACTCAACTATGTGGTTGATCATCTCGTAGTCACCGAGCTCCCGATAGTGCATCTTCATCGTGAACAGGTCTCCGACGCCGGAGACGACCTGAGGGGAAACAGCGCCGCGCAACATGCCGGAGCCATCGAGATCGATGTGTTTGGCGGGGTCCGTCAGGATGTCGAAGATCCGGGACGCAGGCGCTGGGATTCGCCGTGACACCGAAACCGGTTCGATTTCACTCTCTGTCATCGCAATGTCCTCTGCATCGTGTTTGACTTATATAAGTTGGTCCTGAAATAGTTATCGAGCACATGTTCTAGGTTTTCGGCGAGTGTGGTGCCGGAGCCGCCGGTGAGCAGGTCGTCCCCGTCGCCGGGGGCATCCTCTTCTCTCACACCCCTGCCAGGAGTTCACCCGATGTCGCAGAAGATCACTACTTTCCTGATGTTCCAGGGCACCGCCGAGGAGGCGGTGACCTTCTACACCTCGTTGTTCGACGACGCCGAGATCCTCGCCATCGCCCGCTACGGTCCCGAGGGGCCAGGCGCGGAGGGCAGCGTGCAGCACGCCACGTTCACGCTGGCGGGCCGGGAGCACATGGCCATCGACAGCAACGTGCCGCACGCCTTCGGCTTCACCCCGTCGATCTCGCTGTACGTGCAGTGCGAGTCGGAGGCGGAGATCGAGCGCCTGTACGCGGCGCTGTCGGAGAACGGCCAGCCGCTGATGCCGCTCGGCTCCTACGGCTTCAGCAAGCGCTTCGGCTGGACCAACGACCGCTTCGGCGTCTCCTGGCAGCTGAACCTCGCCTGATCCCCGCACCGCGGTGACGGATCCCCCGCCGGACGGATCCCCGCCCCCGCCGGGGGGATCCGTCACATGCGAGCACGTGGCCATGCGTTCTCATGCGTTCTCATGCGTTCTCGTACGTGCTCACGGCGTCGTCGCTCAGTTCTCCTTCGGGACCTCGTTCTCCCGCAGGACCTCACGCAGCCTGGGGGCGAATTCGTCGGGGTCGTCGGCGAAGGCGATGTGGCCGCCGGGGAAGTACGTCGGCTTCGTGCCGAGCGCCGCGGCGAGTGCGGTCGACGCGTGGTCGCAGAGCTGGCCTGCCGACTCCTCCCCGATACCGACCACGATGGAGACCGGCCCGGCACGCAGGGCGGCGATGTCGGGCTCCCAGCGGGTGGTCGCGCGCATCTCGTGCAGGAACCAGAAGCGCTCGTCCGCGGCCTCCTGCGGATCGGGCTCGGCCGGCGCCTCCGCGGGACCGCCCGCCGGCTCCTCGGACTCGGGCATCGGGATGTTGGCGTTGATCATGAACTTGGCCCAGGCGCCCGCGACGTCGCCGGAGACGTAGGTGGCGATGATGTCCTCGACCGCGGCGTCGCGCTCCTCGGGATCGTCGAGCAGGCGGTTCAGCGGGGGCTCGTGCGCGATCACGATGCGCACCTGCTCGGGGTGGGCGAGCGCGAGCGCGGTGACGGCGCCGCCGCTGGAACCGAAGACCGCGGCCGGACCGGCGTCGAGGCGGGTCAGGAGCCGGGAGAGGTCGTCGGCGCGCATCTGCGGGGTCGAGTCCTGGCCGGGTTCGTCGAGGGAACTGCGGTTGACGCCCCGGGGGTCGGTGGTGAGCACGGTGTGGTCGTCGGCGAGCAGGCCGGCCAGCGGCGCGAAGTGCGCGGCGTGCATCGGGGCGCCGACGAGCACCACGAGGGGCCCCTGGCCCCGTACCTCGTAGTAGAGCGTGGCGCCGGGGACCTTGAGGTAATCGGCGGTGACGATCGTCGCGGGGTTCATGGCAATCTCCTGGAACAGTCTGGGCCAGTGCTGTGGTGCTCAGAAGAGAAGACTTCCGGCGTGAGGCAGAATCGTCGTTCGTGAGGAAGATTTCTTCGTGGTCCGTGGGCGAGGCGGCGGAAGACGCCGGGAACGCCGGCCCGGTCCGGGCGCGTGGCGCGGACACGGACGCGATCCGGGCACGTGACGGTGAGGACGACCTGACCCGGGCGCGTGGCGCGGACACCGAGACGGACACCGAGACGGACACCGAGACGGACGTGGAGACGGACCCGGTGCGGGCGCGTGACGGTGAGGATGATCTGACCCGGGCGCGCGACGGGGACGACGCCGCGTTCACCCGCCTCGTGGAGCCGTTGCGCCGCGAGCTGCACGCCCACTGCTACCGCATGCTCGGCTCCGCCCACGACGCCGACGACGCCCTGCAGGACGCCCTGCTACGGGCCTGGCGGGGACTCGCGCGCTTCGAGGGCCGCGGCTCGTTGCGCTCGTGGCTCTACACCGTGGCCACCCGCGCCTGCCTGGACATCGTCGCCACCCGGGGCAGGCGGGCGATGCCCGTCGACCTCGGCCCCTCCAGCGAGCGCGCCGTGCTCGGCGACGCCCCGCTGACCGACGTCGCCTGGCTGGGCCCCTACCCCGACGCGGGTCTCACCGACGATCCGGCCGGTCCGGGCGCACGCTACGAGCAGCGCGAGGCCGTCGAGCTCGCCTTCGTCGCGGCCCTGCAGCACCTGCCGGGCAACCAGCGGGCGGCGCTGCTGCTGTTCGAGGTCCTCGGCTTCTCCGCCGCCGAGATCGCCACCATGATGGACACCACCACCACGTCGGTGAACAGCGCCCTGGCGCGAGCGCGCAAGGTCGTCGCGGACAAGGTCTTCCCCCCGCACCCAGCAGCCGACGCTGCGAAAGATCGGCGACGCCCGGGTACGGGAGATCGTCGCCGGATACTCCTCCGCGCTGGAACGCGGAGACGCCGACGCCCTGGTCGCGCTGCTGACCGAGGACGTCACCTGGTCGATGCCGCCGATGGCGCACTGGTACCGCGGCCTGGAGGCCGTCACCGACTTCGCCGTACGTGTCCCGCTGACCAATTGCGGAAGCTGGCGGCACCTCCCGGCCGGCGCGAACGGCCAGCCCGGGGTGGGCTGCTACCGCTGGGACGAGGACGCCGCCGCCCACCTCGCCTGGTCGATCAACGTGTTCACCCTGCGCGGCGAGCGGATCGCCGGGATCACCTCGTTCATCGGCTCCGACCACTTCGTCCGCTTCGGGCTGCCCGCCTCGCTGCCCTGAGTCCGGCGCGCGCCACGGTCCGGGTGCGGTGGCGCGGTCGGCTCGGCTGGTTCAGCTGAACCGCTGATCGAGGTGGAACGTCACCTCGGTGCCGGCCTGGTCCTTGCCGATGAGCTTGCACAGTGCCGCCCTGATGGGAAGCCAGTGCGGACCGTTGCCCGACGGCATGAGGGTGGCGGTGAACGGGTGGCCGTCGATCGTCCCGCCGACCTTCACGGCCCGCCTCGTCCCGAGGATCTCGGCGGAGCCTGGCACGGTCACGAAGGTGGCGAAGGCCCCGTCCTTCTCGATCGGCGCGGTGAAGGTGTGGTCGAGCGGCTGCGCGGGCTTCTGCGCGGGCATCGTCGTCTCCTGGAGTGGTGATGGCCTGTCGAAGGGGGGACTCCCGTAATGGCAGGGAATCGTCGCTCGTGGGTGAGAATTCTCTGGAGTCTTCACCTCATCGGCGACAGGAGTGACGTGATGAATCGACACCGTCGGCGAACCCTCCGCAGGAGAGGGGGGTGGCTGCTCGCCCTGTTCGCCGTGCTGATCGTCGCCGCGACGGCAGGGATCGCGGTCGCCTTCCCGTCGGTCGCCGCCACGACCTGTCCCGGCTGTTATGGAATGGAGCGGATCAGGCCGGGCCTGTACGTCGAGCCGGACCTGCCCGCGGCGCGGCAACGACAGGTGGCGGAGGCGGTCGACGCGGCCGCCCGGCGGGTGGAGGACTTCTACGGCGGGCGCGAGAGCTCTCCCGGCGTGCTGGCCTGCGTGACCAGCGCGTGCTACCGGAGGATCGGCGGGGGAGGGGAACGGGGGATCGCGGTGCTGAGCCGCACGGTGATGCTGTCGCCGCGCGGCATCGACCCGGTGATCGCCTCGCACGAGATGTCGCACGTCGAGCTGCACGCCCGGCTCGGGTCGCGGCGGGTCCCGCAGTGGTTCGACGAGGGACTCGCCGTCCTGGTGTCCGGCGATCCGCGCTACCTGGCCCCCGAGACGGCCCGAGACCGGTGCCTGGTGGACTCGAAGGAGGCGCTGCCCGAGACTCTTGAGGACTGGCTGCGTGCCGCCGCCGCTGATCAGCGGCTCTACGCCAAGGCCGCGTGCCGGGTGAGCCGCTGGGCCGAGGCGAACGGCGGGCGGCAGGCCGTGCTCGAACTGATCGGGCACGTGGCGGGCGGCGGCGATTTCCCGGCGGCCGGATCGGCCGACGCCCCTTCCTGACCGCGCGAACGGGTGTCAGCGTGCGAACGGGCGCGAACGGGCGCGAGCGTGTGAACGGGTGCGAACGGGTGCGGCGGCGCCGGACGGTCCCTTCCCCCGGCCGGTGAACCGCGGAGGGCCGCGGCGGCGCCGGACGACGCCCCCGCGGGCCCCGACCGGCGACCGGGGGCCGCGTGCCGGGCCGCCCGCCACGCTACGTCGCGCCCGATGTGCCGCGTTTCCCGCGTTTCCCGCGTTCTCCGGCCTCCGGTCGCTCCCCGCTCTCCGGTCGTTCCCCGGCCTCGGCGACGCGTTCCTCGCTCCACAGCCGCCGCATCTCCGGGCAGCTCTCCAGCAGCTCGCCGAGCGGGCCCTGGCCGGCGACCCGGCCACGGTCGAGGACGACGACCTGGTCGGCCCGCTCCAGCGCCGCCTGCCGGTGGGAGACCACCAGCAGCGTTCCCGGGCCGCGCCCGTCGCGGGCGGCATCGGCGATCCGGTCCCACAACAGCCTCTCGGTCTCCACGTCCAGGGCCGACGACAGGTCGTCGACGACGAGCAGGTCCGGCGCCCGGACCAGCGCCCGTGCCGCGGTCGCCCGCTGCGCCTGGCCACCGGACAGCCGTACGCCACGGGGACCGACGACCGTGTCCATGCCCTCGGGCATCCCGGCCAGGTCCTCCTCGAACGCCGCGAGCTCCAGCGCCAGGCCGAGCCGGTCGTCGTCCACGGACCTGCCCAGGAGCAGGTTCTCCCGCAGCGACTCCGAGAACAACCGGGGGACCTGACTCGCGTACGCCGCGCGGCCGGGGACCAGGAACGTCCCCGGGTCGTCGACGGGCCGGCCGTTCCAGGTGATCGTCCCGGCATCCAGCGGTACCAGGCCGAGCAGGGCGCGTACCAGGGTCGTCTTGCCCGAGCCGACGGCGCCGGTGATCACCGTGAACGACCCCCGCGCCACCCGCAGGTCGACCGCCCGCACGCCGCGGCCGCTCCCGCCGTGGCGCACGGTCAGCCCGCGCGCCTCGACGACCCGGAGCGCGTCGCCGTGATCCGGCGGCGACGGGGCCGGAGGCGGCTCCCGGTGGAACCAGACGTCGCGGCCGCGCGACAGGTCGCCGGCGTCCTCGTACGGCGCCATCAGCCGGGTGAGCCGTTCGGCGGCGACCGCGCCCTGGGGCAGGCGGTGGAGGATCGCGCCGATGGTGCGCGGCAGCGCCGTCAGCCAGCCGACATAGGTGGTGAACAGCGCGAGGTCGCCCACCGTGAAGTCGCCGCGGCGCATCGCCGACGCGCACAGGAGCAGTACGAGACCGGTGCTGATCTCGACGGCCGCGCCCGTGGCGGCGGCCGGCATGTCGGTCGCCAGCCGGTCCTTGACGGCGGCGTCGCGCCGCCCGCGGTTGTGCTCGCGCAGCCGTTCCAGCACCGCGTCCTCGGCCCCGGCGGTCTTGATCGCCAGCACGCCGCCGAAGGTCTCGCCGATGTGGGCCGTGACGGCCGCGCCGAGCACCCTGGCACGGTGGTGCAGCCGCCGGATCACCTCGTTCAGCAGCCGGCTCAGCGCGCCGACCGCGATCATCGGCACCACCAGCACCAGGGTGATGACGGGATCGACGGAGGCCATGACGACCAGGGCGGCGCCGCCGAAGAGAGCCGAACCGGCCAGCGGGACGCTCTCGTCGGTGAGGTTGACCAGGTCGCTCACGTCGTCGCGGAAGCGGGCGACCGCCTCGCCCGGCGAGTGCGGCAGCCGGGTCGCCGCCGGCCCGCGCGCGGTGAGGATCGAGCGCAACGCGTTGGCCCGCAACAGGGTCGCGGCGGCGGCCCACCAGTAGACCCCGTAGGACCACGCGACGACGAGCACCAGGCCGCGGACCACCTCCACGCCCACGAACGCCGCACACAGCCACAGCGACTGCTCCAGGCTCGCGGCGCGCTGCCCGCCGATCTGGTCGAAGAGCCGCTGCAGCACCAGCCCGCCGGCGAGCGGGATGACGCTGACCGGCATCCACAGCAGGGCGCCGACCAGGTAGCGGCGCAGGTCGAAGCGGGCGAGGCGGGTGGCCACCAGCGTCACGGGCCTCATCGGGCCACCCCCGCGACGTCCAGCATCCGGGCGAACCGGCTCCGCGGGTCCGCGACGAGGTCCTCGCGGTGGCCGTACTCGACGACCCTGCCCCGGTCGATGACGGCGATCTTGTCCACCCGGGACAGGGAGGAGAGCCGGTGCGCGATGAGCACGCCGGTCCGGCCGGCGAGCAGCCGGTCGACGCTCTCCTCGACGCGCCGCTCGGTGGCCGGATCGAGCCGGCTGGACGCCTCGTCGAGCACGACGAGCCCGGGGTCGGCCAGGAACGCCCGCGCGAACGCGAGCAGCTGTGCCTCCCCGGCCGAGACGCCGCTTCCCCGGCCGCCTCGCGAACCGCCGCCCAGCTCGGTGTCGAGCCCGTCGGGCAGGGCGGCCAGCCAGTCGCCGAGGCCGACACCGGCCAGGACGGCGCGCAGCCGGTCGTCACCGGCGAGTGGCCTGAAGAGGGTGAGGTTGTCCCTGACGCTGGCGGCGAAGAGCTGCACGTCCTGGGTGACCACGCACATCCGTCCGCGTATCGACGCGGGATCGACGTCCCGCAGGTCCAGGCCGCCGACCCGGACGGTGCCCTCGGTCGGGTCGTACAGGCGCAGCACCAGCCGGGCGACGGTCGTCTTGCCGCTGCCCGTACGGCCCACCAGGCCGAGCGTCTCGCCCGGCGCCAGCGTGATCGTGACGTCCGACAGGACCGGCTCGTCGTCGTCGGCGTACGCGAAACCCACATTTTCGAGGCGCAGGGCGAGCGGCCCGGACGCGGGCAGCGGCCGCGGGTCGGCGGGCGCGGGGAGCGTGCGCCGCTCGGCCAGCAGGTCGCCGATGCGCGCGATGCCGGCCAGCGCCGCCTGGTACCGCCTCAGCTGGTCGATCAGCCGCTCGAACGGCACGCGCACCATCTGCGTGTACTGGAAGAGCAGCACGGCGGTGCCGACCGTGAGCGTCCCGGACTCCCGGGTCCACACGGCGAGGCCGAGCACGATCGCCGTACCGGCCGCGAACGCCACCGCCGTACCCGCGAGGATGCCGGTCCCGATCCGCGCGTCCCGGAACTCCGCGTGGTACAGGGTCGCGGAGGCCCGGTGGAACCGGTTCACGACGTGCTCCCCGGCGCCGTTGGCCCGGATGTCCTCCACGCCGGCCAGCCGTTCCTCGAGACCGCCGAAGAGCGCCGCGCTCTCCGCCCGCGAGCGGGTGGCCGACGGTACGGCCAGCCGCTGCGCGCGGGCCATGCCGAACCCGATCAGCGCGCAGTACGCCAGCAGCGCGCCGCCGATACGCGCGTCGACGGTGAACACGACGACGAGCACCCCGGCCAGGAGCAGGAGGCCGACCACGACGTCCAGCAGGAAGGCGACGACGAACTCGGCCACGGCGACCACGTCGCCGTCCACCCGCTCGATCATCTCGCCGGGTGTGCGCCGGCCGTGGTAGGCCATGTCGAGGCCGAGCGCGTGCTCGGCGAGCCTCTCCCGCAGCCGGTTCGTACCGTCCCAGGCGAGACGGCTCGCGAGCCAGGCGGTGGCCATGCGGGCGGCCTGCCCGGCGACGGCGAGCGCGAGGTAGCCGAGGGCGACCAGCGTGAGGTGGCGGGTGCTCGCGCCGCCGATCGCGTCGTCGACGAAGCGACGGGTGAGCTGGGGCGCCGCCAGCGGCAGCGCCGTCGCGGCGGCGACGGCGGCGGCGAGGGCCACGGCGGAGCGGCGTCCCGGGCGAAGGTGGCGCAGGACGGCGCGCCGGGCCGCGGCGCCGGTCTTGTCGCCGGCCTTGACGGCGTGGAGCAGCCGCCCGGCCAGGCTTGTCCTACCGGCGTCTGCCCGCGCCGAAGTCGTTGGGTCGAGTGTTCTCACCAAGCGTCATGTCCTCTGGATGGATGGGATTTCCTTTCCGGGAAAACATGAACGCTTCGCGCATTTCCTTCTCCTTGATCGATCGGCCGTCGTCAGAAGTCCAGCAGAGGGTCGTCCGGGAGGGCAACCGATTTGTTGGAGCGTGGCGGCCCCGCCCCCCCTCGACCGTCCCCGCGTCCGGTCCGGCTCGGGACGGTAGGTCGTGGCGAGGAGGTGCCGGTGTGTAGAGTCCGGCGCGATCAGATGCACGCCGGACGCACGCCGCCATACCCGGCCCAGCGCACCGAGGAGCCCCGATGACCCGTCCGGACCCGACGCGTGCCGCGCGCGTGGCCGCGTACTCGAAGGTGTCCACCCACCTCGCCCTGCTCGGCGACCGCCGGCTCGGGGACCTCGTGGAGGGGGCGAGCAGGCTGGGGGCGGGGATCGGCGGCGCGTCGGCGGCGCTGGAGGTCGAGGGGGTGCGGGTCTTCGTCAAGAAGGTGCCCCTGACCGAGCCCGAGCTGCGCCCCGAGAACGTCATGTCCACCGCGAACCTCTTCGGCCTGCCTGCCTTCTACCAGTACGGACTGGGGTCGGCCGGTTTCGGGGCCTGGCGCGAGCTGGCCGTCCACACCATGGCGACCAACTGGGTGCTGGGGGAGGAGCACCAGGGCTTCCCATTGCTGTACCACTGGCGGGTGCTGCCCGGCCCGCCCCCCTCCGAGAGCGCCGTGTTCGCCGAGTTCGGCGACCTGGAGGGCGCGGTGGGCCACTGGGAGGGCTCACCGGCCGTGCGAGAGCGGCTGGAGGCGATCCGCAGCTCCCCGGCGAGCGTGGTCCTCTTCCTGGAGCACGTTCCCCAGACCCTCGCCGCGTGGCTGCCCGGACAGGACCTTTCCGCGTACGCGTGGGTGGACGCGGAACTGGCGGAGACGGTCGCCTTCATGCGGAGCCGGCGTCTCGTCCACTTCGACGCCCACTTCCACAACGTCCTGACGGACGGCCACCGCCTGTACTTCTCCGACTTCGGCCTCGCCCTCAGCCCCCGGTTCGAACTCTCCGCGGGGGAGGCGGCCTTCCTCACACGGCACCGCGACTACGACCGCGCCTACACCGCGGCGCACCTGGTCAACCACCATCTGGCCGAGCGAGTACGCGGCGGCGTGGACCGTGACCGGTTCGTCCGTGACTGGGCCAACGGCGACAGGCCCTCGGGCGTCCCCACGGCCGCGGTCTCGGTCCTCACCAGGCACGCCCGTACGGCCGTCGTGATGGACGAGTTCCATCGGCGCCTGTGCGACGAGAGCAAGGAGTCCCCCTATCCGGAGACCGAGATCGCGCGCTGTCACGCCCTGTCCGACGGGGCCCGAGCGCGGTCGCGGCGGACGGACACGGCGTCCACGGCGTCACCGGGCGGGAGCGCCGCCGGTTCCCGCCCGGAGGCCCCGGACCGTTGGTGACCGTGGCGAGGCCGTTCCCGGGAGCCTGGGACCGCCAAGCCGTGAAAGGCCGAGAGCGGGCCGCGAGAAGGCCATGACGCCCCGCCCCCGCCGGCACCCTCCCCCGGTGCGCCCGCCTTACGGAGGCGTCCCGCGCCCCCGGAGGGTCACGTGGAGGAGGGCGGGAACCCGAGGGGAGACTGGCGGGGCGGCAGGCGCGGCACCACGAGCCGGGGCCTGGCCGCCGCGTTGGGCGTGTGGGGCGGCTGGAGGACCAGGCGTTCCTTGGCCGCCTCGATCGCCCGGTCAAGCTGGGTGTCCACCCCCGCCGCGTAGTCCTGCGGGGTGATGTCGACCTCGATGTCGGGGTCGGTGCCGTAGTTCTCCACCCGCCAGCCCACGTCGTCGAAGGCGAAGGAGAACTCCGGCTGGGTGGTGACCGTGCCGTCGGCCAGGTGGTGCCGGGGCCAGATGCCGATCACCCCGCCCCAGGTGCGCTTGCCGATCAGGGGACCCAGGCCCAGCAGCTTGAACGTGTGGCTGAAGATGTCGCCGTCGGAGCCGGCCCACTCGTTGGTGATGGCCACCATCGGGCCGCGCGGCGACTCGTCGGGGTAGGGCTCGGGCACGCCCCAGCGGGGGAAGTCGTAGCCCAGGCGGCGCCGGGCCAGCTTCTCCAGCAGCAGCGCCGACACGTGGCCGCCGCCGTTGAAGCGGACGTCCACCACGAGGGCCTCGCGGTCGTACTCGGCGAGGAAGCCCCGGTGGAACTCGGCGTAGCCCTCGGGGCCCATGTCCGGGATGTGCAGGTAGCCGATCCGGCCGCCGCCGAGCTCGTGGCAGCGGGCCCGGTTGGCCTCCACCCAGTCGCGGTAGCGGCCCGGCTGCTCGTCGCCGATGGCCCGCACGGTGACGGTCCGCCGCTCGTCCCCGCGCAGGACCGTCAGCTGGACCTCCTGGTCGGCCTGGTTGACCAGCAACTCGTCCGGGCTCGTGTCCGCGCCGACGGGCTGGCCGTTCACGGCGAGCACCGCGTCACCCGGGCGTACGTCCACCCCGAGGCGGTTGAGCGGCGAGGTCGCCTCGGGATCCCACCGGTCGCCGCCGACGATCCTCGCGATCCGGTAGACGCCGTCCGCGAAGGCCCAGTCGACGCCCAGCTTGCCCTGCCGGTAGTGCGGCCGGGACCGGTAGGCGCCGCCGCTCTCGTAGGCGTGGGAGGTGCCCAGCTCGCCGAGCAGTTCCCACAGCAGGTCGGAGAACTCGCCCCGGGTGGTGACCCGGTCGACCAGCGGCAGGTAGCGCCGGTAGACGTCGTCCCAGTCGAGCCCGGCCATGTCCTCGGTCCAGAAGTTCTCCCGCTGCAGCCGCCAGGCCTCCCTGAACATCTGCCGCCACTCCGCCTCGGGCCGGATGGAGACCTTCACCCTGGACAGGTCCACCCACCCGCTCGTGCGGCCGGGCGCGTCGTCGTCCTCGGGCTCCTCGCCCGCCTTGACCATCCGCAGCCGCTTGCCCGACTGGTAGAGCAGCGTGCTCCCGTCGCGGCCGAGCGCGAACTCCGACACGTCCCCGACCAGGGTCTCCTGCTTCTGCTTGGTGAAGTCGTAGACGTGCAGGGTGCCGTCGGAGGAGTCGGCGTAGTCGTCGCCCAGGCTGCCCTCGACGGGGAAGGTCAGGTAGACGGCCTTGCCCTTGATCCCGGCGATGGCGTCGTAGCGTCCCTCGGGGACGGGGAAGGCGACGACCCGGTCCTCGATGCCGTCCAGGTCGATGACCACCTCGGGCGGCCCGTCGCCCTCGCCCTCGTTCTCGCCGTCGTCGCCGTCACCGTCGTCATCGTCGTCCCCGAGCGGCCGGGGCTCGGGGACGAAGGGCGAGGTGACGTCGGCGCGGAGCGCGATCGCGTAGGGGCGGGAGCCCAGGGGGAAGCCCAGGTCGAAGTGGAGCTCGTCGTAGACCGGGTTGAAGACGCGCCGGCCGATGAAGTACAGGTAGTCGCCGCCCGGGTCGAAGGCCGGTCGGGCGTCCCACAGCACCGGCCGGGTGGCGAGGAACGTCTCGCCCGTCTCGACCCGGCACAGCTTCACCGCCGTCGTCTGCGCGGTGTCGCGGCAGGCGTACGCCAGCCAGCGGCCGTCGGGGGACCAGGCCAGGTCCTCGATCGCGCCGAACCTGCTGGAGTCGATCACCCGGCCCCGCGCCCGATCCTCCTCGCCCGTACGGCCGGAGCCCCCGCCGGCCGCGGGGCCGGGCGCGAGGTCGACCAGGATCAGCTCGTTGCGGTGGTTGGCCACCGCAACGAGGTCGGACACGGGGGAGACCTCCAGCTCGATGGCGCGGCCGGTGTCGAGGTGGTCGAGCCTGGCGGGCTCGGTGGTGCCGTCGGCGGTGAGCACCGTCAGCACCTCGCGGTCGCCCTCGTCGCTGGCCGCCGCCACCAGCCGCTCGCCGTCGTTGAGCCAGCTCAGCAGCCGGTACCGCACCCCGTACAGCGTCCCGTGCTGGCGCACCGGGCCCTCCCAGGCGGCGAAGGAGAACGCCTTGCCGCGGGTGGTGACGGCCAGGCCGGCGCCGTCGGGGCTGAGGGTCGCGCTGTCCAGGAAGTCCTCGGCCGAGGCGAAACGGCGGTTGCGCTGGGTGCGCGAGCTGCGCAGCCGCACCTCGATCGGGCGCGACTCCCCGTCCTCCACCAGGTACAGCTCGGCCCCGGCGTGGTAGACGAGCCTGCGGCCGTCGCCCGACAGGTTGCGCGCGTAGTAGTCGGCGTGGTCGGAGTGCCTGCGCAGGCCGCCGCCGTCCGCGTCGCAGGAGTAGACGTTGCCGACCCCCTCGTGGTCGGAGATGAAGTAGACCCGGTCCCCGGTCCAGCAGGGCGAGGCGAGGTTGCCGGGCAGCGCGGTGAGCCGCCGGAACCGCCCGTCCTCGCCGGTCTCGATCCACAGGTCGCCCATGGTGCCGCCCCGGTAGCGCTTCCAGCGGGCGGGGTCGGCGGTGTTGCGGCCGAGCACGATCCGCGGGCCGTACGAGATGGTGTTGGCCGGGCCGTACGGCAGGCGCTCGGGCACCCCGCCCGGCTCCACCCGGTGCAGCCAGGTGCGCCCGTCGAAGGGCTGGCCCTGGTCGCTGGCGTAGACGACGCCGCCGCGGGGGTCCCAGCCGGTGACGCTGGAACGCGCCCCGTGGTAGGTCACCCGCTGTGCCGCGCCGCCGTCGGCGGGCATCACGTACACCTCCTCCGGCCCCTCCTCGCGGCCGACGAAGGCGAGCAGGTCGCCGTCGGGGGAGAAACGCGGATATCCGGCCTCGGCCACCCCGGCGGTCAGCCGGAAGGCCCGCCCGCCGCCGGCGGTGACCATCCACAGGTCGTCCTCGGCGGCGAAGACGACCATGTCACCGAAGATCGTGGGAAATCGAAGGTAGGCGGGCATCGTGTCACTCCATGATCGGGTGACCGGGTTTCACCCCGGTCACCCGATCATGATTTCACGCCCTCGGCGGCTGGGCGGCCCGTGCGCCCTGGTGGGCGGGCCCCGTCTCCGGCACCCTGGCCTCGGGCTGCCCGGACTGTTTCTTCGCTTCCTTCGCCGAGCGTGTCGCCTTGATCGTGGCCTTCTTGCTCTTCCCCGAGCCCTTCGCGGCCTTGTTCTTGGAATCCTTGGTGTCCTTGGAGTCCGTCATCGTTTCCCCCGTTGTGCTTGATGGACGATGCCGTTGATTAGGCATTCAAAGAGGTTTAGTACCCTTTGCCAGCATCAATCATCCACGTTCGGTGATGGGATGAATGCGGAGAGTGACCAGTCGACAGGGCGGGTCAGGGCCTGTTCCCGAACACGGCCGGCACGCTGATGCCGGCCACCGTGAATGTGATCGCCGACCGGCTGCGCGTCGACGGCGTGCCGACCTTCCAGCTCCAGTCCGGCTGCTCGGGAGCCGTGCAGACCTTCGACGTGGCGGCCGCGCTGCTGGCCACCGGCCGCTACCGGACCGCGCTGGTGATCGGCGGGGACGTCATCGCCAAGCACTACGACGTCAAGGTCGACCTGGCCGCGTTGCCGCCCGACGAGGTGGTCAACTACCTGCTGTTCGGTGACGGCGCGGGCGCCGCGGTGCCGCCCCGGATCCGCTCTTCGTCTCGGGCGGGCGCGCCCCGGCCCTGACCCGGCCCGCCTGCCCGGCGCGATCGAGGAACTCCTGCGCTACATCGCGACCACGGACCTGGTCGAGACCCGGGTCGCGAAGGGCGACATCGAGATCGCGGGCCACCTCATCCGGGAGGGGGAGGGCGTGCTGGTCTCGGGCACGCTGGCCAACCGGGACGATCAGGTGCACCGGCGGGCCCACGAGTTCGACGTCCTGCGCGAGGACACCCATCACCTCGCCTTCGGGTTCGGCATCCACCAGTGCCTGGGCCAGAACCTGGCCCGGCTCGAGCTGGAGGTCGCCCTGCACCACTGACCTTCCCACAGGTCCGGACCGGCCCCGTACCGGGGCCGTCCGGAGAAAGCAGAGAACAATGACGCACTCGACGCACCCGTCGGGGGAGGCCGTGCGGCTTCCCTCGCTGACCGGGATGAGATTCGTGGCGGCGTTCCTGGTGTTCGCGTGCCACGCCTGCGTCCTGGGTTTCTTCCACCAGGAGACCGCCGCCTCCCCGCAGACCTTCGCCTTCGCCTCGGGCTGGCTCGGCGTGGAGTTCTTCTTCGTGCTGAGCGGGTTCGTCCTGACCTGGTCGGCGCGGGAGGGGCGATCCAGGACGGGCTTCTGGCGCCGGCGCCTGGTCAAGGTCTACCCGGTCCACATGGTG
Source organism: Streptosporangium sp. G12 (assembly GCF_052983175.1). NCBI lineage: Bacteria > Bacillati > Actinomycetota > Actinomycetes > Streptosporangiales > Streptosporangiaceae > Streptosporangium > Streptosporangium sp. G12. Next base: position 121,635 of record NZ_JBRIQO010000025.1, read on the forward strand.
ACCTGGCTGGCCGCGCTCGGCCTGGCCGTGTGGGCGGGCCAGGCCGTGGACCTGCCCAAGCTGCTGCCGAGCCTGCTGCTCGTGCACACCTGGCACCCCCGGATGGACGTGGTCATCACGATCAACGTCGTCACCTGGTCCCTCGCCTGCGACCTGCTTTTCTGCCTGGCCTTTCCCCTCCTGCACGCGCTCGTCCGCAGGATCCCCGCCCGGCGGCTGTGGTGGGCGGCCGGCGCCGTCGCCGCCGTGATCGCGCTGCTGCCCGCCGTCGCCCTCCTCACCCTGCCCGGGACGCCTCGGCTGCCCGGCCAGGACATGTCGTTCGTGCAGAACTGGTTCCTGGTCTCCTTCCCGCCGATCCGGACGCTGGACTTCGTCCTGGGCATCGTCATGGCCCGCATCGTGCTGATGGGCCGGTGGATCCCGCTGGGCGTCGGCCGGACATGGGACACACCGGCCGCACTCGGCGTCATCACGGTCCTGTTCGGGATCACGACGGCGGTGGCGTGGGCGCTGAACCGCTTCGTCGAGGAACCCGCCATGCGCGCGTGGGCCCGTCCCTGCCCCGCTCGGCGAGCCGCCGTACGGCGCGGGCCACGGCGCGGGCGCGAACATCGTCACGTTCGCGCAGGTGGCCGACGACCCGGTCCGGAGCTCTCACTCATGCCCGCCCTCGCCGTCGGGATCTCCCGCGAGGGCCCGCGCGGCCGCCGCGTCGCGCTCGCTCATGCCCTCGTAGCCACTGTTCCGGTGCTGCTCGGCCTGGTCGTCGATCCACCGGCCGTGCGCCTCCCACGCGGCCTGCTTGCTCGTGCCCAGGGCCGCGCCGATCTGCGACCACGACGCGCCCGCGGCCCGCGCGGACCGTACGGCGAGCTGGCGCCCGTAGCCCGCCTTGCGCGCGACCACCTCCCCGAGCGCGAGAAGCTCCAGCACCTCGTCGCGGGTGAGGGACGGCACCTCGGGGTCGGCGGGGTCGTTGACGTCGTCGGGGTGCTCTCCGCCGGTGGCGTCGCCCGCCGCCGGAGCCAGGGCGTCGCGCACGCGGAGCTCGTCGTAGCGGGCGGCGGCGGTCAGGAGCGTGAAGTCGCCTTCGAGGCTGTCCGGTGTGAACATGCCCCCAGCTTTTCGTCAAGCCAGCCTGACGTCAAGAGGGCTTGACGGTGCGCCGCCGCCGGGCGCGGAGGCGGCGCCACGAAGAGTGCCCCGGCCTTCGCGCGGCGCGATGAAGGGAGGCCGGGGCGGTGGAATGTCGAGATCGCGGAGAAGGCTGGGAATCGCCCGAGACCTCGCCGGCGCCGCACCGGACCCCGCGCGAGGGCATGATCGCGTGCTCGGATTGCGCCCGTGAAAAGAAGAGGTAAATCGAAGCCCTCGGAAAGGATAATGATCTTCACGATTGGGCAGAACGTCCGCACACGGCTTGCGTTCCGGGGAGGTGATGCATGGCCTGGTCACAAGACGAGGAGCGCATGCTGCTGCAGATCGAGCGCCACCTCATCGACGAGGACCCACGGCTCGCCGCGCGGCTGGAGTCGTTCAACGAGCGTGTCCAGCGCAAGGAGGGCGGCGGTCGCGGGCGTGGTGTGAGGAACGGGCGGAGCCGGTCCTCCAGGCGTCTCCGCCGCTCGACGGTCATCATCATGTTCAGCTGGTTGCTGATCGCGACACTGATCATCACGCTGCTCATCATGGTGCTGCGTCACGACGCGGTCGCGGCCCTCCCTCTGTGATCGCGGTCGCCACGTCACCCCGCGACGCCCACCGTGATCGCGGCCGGGATGCGGGGAACGGCGGCGGGTGGCGCGGTGCGGGGCGCGTGGAGGCCCGAAGCGGCCGGAGGGTGTCGGGTGCCGGTTGTGCGGGGCGGCGGCGGGCCGGTCAGTGCTCGGGGTTGAGCGCGTTGCCGATGAACATCGCGGTCAGCAGCGTGAACAGGAACGCCTGCAGGAACTGGACGAACATCTCCAGGGCCGTGATGACGATCGCCATCAGCACGCCGGCCACGCCGACCGGCACGCCCGGCAGAGTGGGTTCCTCGAACAGGAACCAGAAACCGACCATGCTGAAGAACGCCAGGATGAGATGGCCCGCGAACATGTTGGCGGCCAGCCGCAGCATGTGCGCGAACAGCGAGTTCACGAAGGTGTAGAGCAGCTCCAGCGGGATGACCAGCACGTACGCCAGAACAGGCAGCCCGCGCGGGATGAGCCCGCGGAGGTAGCCCACGACGCCGTGCCGCGTGACGCCGAGATAGATCTTCAGGACGTAGACGCTCACGGCGATCACCGCGGGGAAGGCCAGGAACGAGGAGACGGGGATCTGGACGAGCGGGACCACCCCCATCAGGTTCCAGATCCAGACCAGGAAGAAGACGCTGAGCAGCAGGCCCATCCACCGGTCGGTGTCCTTGCCGAGAAACGGGCGGGCCGCGTGGTCGCGGACGAACACGTAGCCCAGCTCGACCACGTTCTGCAGGCCGCGCGGCACCACCTTGGGGTTGGCGAAGGCGGCCCAGCAGACGCCGCAGACCAGGGCCGCGGCCAGGACGGCCATCAGGATCGGTTTGGTCAGCCAGTACGGCGCGCCCGCCCACAGCGGGGGGAAGTCGAACAGCTCCAGGCCGGGCGCCTGGAACCCGGGTGACACGGGCGACGCGGGTGATGTGAACGACTCGAGTGATGAGGTGATCAGGATCGTCATGAGGCGGTCCCAACGGCAGGGGAATACTTTGTGAAGGCTTTCACATGACCCCGCGAGCGCGACAATACCTTGAAGGTAATGATCGACTTCGAGGTGAGGGGAGAAGGCTCCGGCACCGGTCCCGCAGGCTCCCGTCGCCGCGGGTCACCCGGGGAGGAGCCCCCCTCCCGGGAAGGGCGCCGCCGGCCGGGAACGCCGTCCGGGGAAGAACGCCGTCCCGAGGAGAACGCCGTCAGCCGGCGACGTCGCCGGCTGAGAGCGCCGTCAGCCGTGGGCGCTCTCAGCCGAGGGCGCCGTCAGCCGAGAGCGCGCAGGAAGTCGGCGGCCACCGGGGCGGCGACAGCGCCGCCGCCCGAGCCCTCCTCGACGATCACCGCGAAGGCCACCTCGCCGCGGAAGCCGATGAACCAGGCGTGGGTCTTCAGATCGTCCTGCTCGCCGTACTCGGCGGTCCCGGTCTTGCCCCGGGTTCCCTGCGGCAGGCCCGCGTCCTCGGCGGTGCCCTTGGTGACGACCGCGGACATCATCCGGTGCATGTGCGGTATGACGGCCTCGGGGAGGGCCTGCGGCTGCGTCTCCTGCTTGATCGAGGGGACCAGGGTCGGCGGGCGCCAGGTGCCGTCGGCCAGCGCGGCGGCGACCGAGGCCATCATCAGCGGGCTGGCGGTGATCCGCCCCTGGCCGAACGACTCCGCGGCCAGTTCCGCGTCGCTCTCGGCCCTGGGGAAGCTGCCCTTGGCGGCCGTGACACCGATGTTGAGCGGCTTGTTGAAACCGAACAGCTCCGCGGTGCTCAGCAGCTTGTCGGCGCTCAGTCGTTCCTTGGTCAGCGGGGCGAAGGTGGTGTTGCAGGAGTAGGCGAACGAGTCGGACAGCGACACCGAGCCGTAGGCGGCGTGGTTGGAGTTGCGGATCGGCAGGCCGCCGACCGTGACGTCCTTGGGGCAGGTGACCCGATCGCCGGGGCTCATCCCCTCGGCGAGCAGCCCCACGGCGGTGACCGCCTTGAAGGTCGAGCCGGGAGGGTAGTTGCCGTCCAGGGCCCGGTTGAAGCCGCCCTGGTTGTTCACCACCGCGAGGATCTCGCCGGACGAGGGCCTGATCGCGACCAGGGCGGCGGTCTTCTTCAGGTCGCGGACGGCCTCGACCGCGGCCCGCTGGACCCGCATGTCCAGGGTGGTCTCCAGGGGCTCGCCGCTCTTGCCCTCGACCGTGCCGAGCGTCTTGACCGTCTTCTTGTCCGGGCCGACGAGTTCGATCTCGGTGTCCGGGGTGCCGGCCAGGCGCTCCTGGAAGGTGTGCTGCAGTCCGCTCGCGCCGACCGCGTCACCCACCTTGTAGGGGACGCCCAGCTTCGCGACGCTCTTCGCCGTGGCCTTCTCCAGGTAGCCGACGAGCTGCTGCACCGAGCCGCCCACGTTGGAGCCGTCGATGCGGTCGCCGTCCGCCGAGGTGATCGCGGCCCGTTCGGGCCACTTCGTCCTCAGCGCGAAGGCGGTGGTCGCGGTCAGGTCGGGGTGGACGGCACTGGGCGACCACTTGACCCGCCAGTGCCGGTCGACGACCGCGAGGTCGACGTTGCCGGAGTAACTCCACTCGCCGACGTCCTTGAGCTTCAGCGTGGCGGTGTAGGAGGCCTGCCCCGTGCCGTCCCCGGTCTCGCGCACCCCGTCGAGGCGTACCGTCGTGCTCTCCACCGCGAGGGCCTTGCGCATGCCGTCGTACGCCTTGGCGAACGCCGGGTCCGGCGTTCCGAGCTCGGCGCGCATGCCCGCCAGGTTGCCGCTCTGCCAGGCGCCGACGAACCGCTCCGCGGTCTCCTGGGGGGTTCCCCTGGTGTGCAGGTACCACCAGGCGCCGCCGCCGGCGGCCCCCGCCACCAGCACGACGGCTGCCGATGTGATCGCGATCGCCTTGCCCCGTGCCACCTGATCCCCCAGTTCTCTCATCCCCAGGGCCGCAGCCTAGCGTGACCAACGTGACATATACCGACAAATGGTTACTTGGCCTGTGTGCGACTGGGTGCGTAGCTCGTCACGTACTCCTGGCCGGACAGCTCCTGGATCGCGAACATGATCTCGTCGGTCACCCTACGCCGGTCACGCGCGCTCGTCTCCGAGCCGGTGAAGGTCATCGGCTTGCCGATGCGTACGTGCACCCGGCCGAGCCTGGGTCTCGCGGCGCCGATCGGCAGCACCTCGCCGGTGCCCTCCATCGCCACCGGGAGCACCGGCGCGCCGGTGGCCAGGGCCAGCCAGGCGACGCCCACCTTGCCCCGGTAGAGGCGCCCGTCGGGGGAGCGGGTGCCTTCCGGGTAGATGCCGAACAGCTCACCTTTCTTGAGCACCTCCGCCGCCGCGTCGAGCATGTCCTGGGCGGAGGTGGGGCTCTGCCGGTCGATGCTGATCTGGCCGGTGGCGCGCATCCACATCGCGGTGACGGGATTGCCGGTGAAGTACTCGGACTTGGCGACGAAGCGCACCTGGCGCTTGAGCACCAGGGGCAGGAAGGTCGAGTCGAGGATCGACAGGTGGTTGGAGGCCATGATGGCCGGACCCGTGACGGGAACGTGCTCGTGCCCGGTGACCGAGGTCGGCCAGAGCAGGTGCAGGACCGGGCCGCCGACGATTTTGGTCAGGCGATAGAGCACGGGCTCTCCTCATGAGACGGGTTACCCAACACTAGGTGGTGGCCCGGCGGCCGACGGTTGTACGCACCCGCACAAGCGGAGAGCCCAGGTTTGTAGCCCTCCTCCATCGCCACCGCTCTTTTCCAGGGCGAATCCGGTGAAAACCACCACCGGTCACGGAGGAAAAGAAACGCCCCGCGGGCCGGGAGGGCTCACGGGGCGTGACGTTTGGTGCCGATGTGGCGGTCGCCTCCTCGGCGAGAGGCACAACACGGCTCCAGCCGAACGGTATTCCGTGAAGGCGGTAATTTGCGGCCCGGGGGACACAAACCACATCGGCACGATCACTCTAACGGACGTCTGCCGCTGGTTATTCCGATTTGAGGTCACCGGCGTGTCCTGTGGGGCCGTCTGGCGCGGAGATTCGCAGGTCACAGCCCTCGGCAGCGGTCTCGGAGAACCGTGGGCCCGGGCCGTGGCCGTCGGCCCGGCGGGTCCGCCGGGCTCGGCGCGCGACGGGAGCGAGGGGAGCGACGGGAGTGACGGGAGCGGGGCCGGACCTGGCGTGCGGAGGGGCGAGGCCGGGTCCGGGGGAGGGGGGACGACGCATCTCGGGAGGCAGGGCCGCCGGAGGCCGCCCGTCCCGCCGGTCGGACGGGTTCGGCCGGGCGGGCCGGAGAGCGGGGCGGGCCGTCCCACGAGCTCCAGGCCGTCGTGGCCGCCCCGGCTCCGGCCCTGATTAAAACGTGTTACTCGATCCAGGCGGGACCGTCTCCGAGGGTGGCGTCCGGCCCGGTCCCGCCCCACCTGCGGGATGGCGTAACGCATTGGAAACGAGGCTTTCATTCCCCATTGACAAGGGAGGCGGCCGGGATTAGCGTCCGCTCATTCTACTAAAACGTTTTTAGGGGATGGAAGGGGTGGCGCGGTGACCGTACCGGACGAGGGAGAGGCGCCACTCCGGCCGCCCTCCGGCGACCCCCCTCCGGTCCTGGCGTTGGCCGGGGTGAGCAAGGCGTTCGGCGCCGTGCGGGCGTTGCGCGACGTCTCCCTCGACCTGTACGCGGGAGAGGCGCACGCGCTCGCCGGGGAGAACGGCGCCGGCAAGTCCACCCTGGTGAAGATCCTGGCGGGAGTGCACCGCCCGGACACCGGGCAGGTCCTGCTGGACGGCGAGCCGGTGGAGTTCGGCAACCCCGCCGACGCCCAGCGGGCGGGTGTGGCGGTGATCTACCAGGAGCCCACGATGTTCCCCGACCTGTCGGTCGCCGAGAACATCTTCATCGGCCGCCAGCCGAAGAGCACGCTCGGCCGGATCGACCGCGGGGCGATGCGCGCCCGCACCGCGGAGCTGTTCGCCGGGCTCGGCGTGGCCCTCGATCCCGAACAGCCGGCCCGCGGCCTGTCCATCGCCGACCAGCAACTCGTCGAGATCGCCAAGGCGCTGTCGCGGGACGCGCGGGTGCTGGTCATGGACGAACCCACCGCGGCGCTGTCGGGCAACGAGGTGGCCCGGCTGTTCAACGTGGTCAGGACGCTGCGCGAGCAGGGGTGCGCGGTCCTGTTCATCTCGCACCGCCTGGACGAGATCTTCGAGCTCTGCCAGCGGGTCACCACGCTGCGCGACGGCGCCTGGATCGCCGGCGAGCCGGTGGCGGGCCTGACGCACGAGCACCTGATCCGCCGGATGGTCGGCCGCGACCTCGACACCCTCTACCCCAAGCAGGAGACCGAGGTCGGTGAGGTGGCGCTCAAGGTCGACCGGCTCACCCGGGAGGGCGTGTTCACCGACGTCTCCTTCGAGGTGCGGCGGGGCGAGATCGTGGCCCTCGCCGGGCTGGTCGGGGCCGGACGCAGCGAGGTCGCCCGAGCGATCTTCGGTGTGGACCGCTGGGACGCCGGGACCGTCGAGGTGAACGGCGAGCGGCTGCCCGCCGCGTCCCCGACCGCCGCGATGTCCGCGGGCCTGGCCCTGGTCCCCGAGGACCGGCGCCAGCAGGGCCTGGTGATGGACCACTCCATCGAGCGCAACATCGGGATCACCGGCCTGAGGGCGCTGCGCCGCGGCCCGGTGATCTCCCGCGCCGCCGAGCGCGACCGCGCCCGCGACTGGGCGATCCGGCTCCAGCTCAAGTTCAACCGGCTGTCGGACGCGGCCAACGTGCTCTCCGGCGGCAACCAGCAGAAGGTCGTGCTGGGCAAGTGGCTCGCCACCGGCCCCGACGTGCTCATCATCGACGAGCCCACCCGGGGCATCGACGTGGGGACCAAGGCCGAGGTGCACCGGCTCCTGTCCCAGCTGGCCGCCGACGGCCTCGCCGTACTGATGATCTCCTCCGACCTGCCCGAGGTGCTCGGCATGGCCGACCGGGTCCTGGTCATGCAGGAGGGACGGCTCGTCGCCGAGATCCCGCGCGAGCGGGCCACAGAGGAGAGTGTCATGTCAGCGGCGACCGGGAGGGCCTCGTGATCGAGCGGAACGAGATCGCGCGGGCGGCGGGGGAGGGCGCATGAGCGCCGTCACCGCCGGGCGGAGCGCCCGCGGCCTGGTGGACCTGGTGTTCCGGGCCCGCGAGCTGAGCATCGTGGCGGCGCTGGCCGTGCTGGTCGCGGTGACCGCGAGCACCAACGGCAACTTCCTGTCCGGGCAGGGCCTGACCGACATCTTCCTCAACGCCTCCATCCTGGTGCTGCTCGCCGTCGGCCAGTCCGTCGTCGTCATCACCCGCAACATCGACCTGTCCGCCGGCTCGGTCGTCGGCCTGGTGGCCTTCACCGTCGGCGACCTGCTGTCCGCCGACCACGGCAGGGGCGTCGTCTTCGCCGTCGTGACGGGGGTCGCGATCGGCGCGCTCTGCGGCATGATCAACGGCCTGCTGGTCAGCTTCGGCCGGGTACCGGCCCTGGTGGTGACCCTCGGCACGCTGTACGTGATCCAGGGCGTCGACCACTACATCGCGCACGGGCGGCAGATCAACGCCGTCGACCTGCCCCCGGCGCTGCTGTCCCTGGGCAACGGCTCGGTGTTCGGGGTGCCGTACCTGCCGGTGATCGCCGTCGTGGTGATGCTGGCCGTCGGCCACTACCTGCGCTCCTACGCCTCGGGCCGCGACTTCTACGCCATCGGCTCCAGCCCGGAGGCCGCGAGCCTGGCGGGCGTGCCGGTGCGGCGCCGCGTGATGGGGGCCTACCTCTTCAGCGGCGCGCTCGCGGGCCTGGCCGGGGTGCTGTGGCTGTCGCGGTTCGGCACCGTGGTCGCCGACGCCGCCAACGGCTGGGAGCTCCAGGTGGTCAGCGCCGTCGTGGTCGGCGGGGTGGCGATCACCGGCGGCGTCGGTACCGTGTACGGCGCGGCGCTCGGCGCGCTGCTGCTCACCACCATCACCAGCGCGCTGGTCGTGCTCAAGGTCAACCCGTTCTGGCAGCAGGCCATCACCGGAGCGCTGCTGCTCCTGGCGATCAGCGTCGACCGACTGCTCGCGCTGCGGGTCGCGCGGGTACTGCGGAGGAGGAACTCCCGACATGGCTCCTGACGTGACGACCGTGAAGCCCGAGGCGCGGGCCGTGCCGCCGGCCGGCCGGCCGGAGCGCGGCTCGCTCGGCCGCCTGCTCCGCTGGGACGTGTTCGTCGGCCTGCTGCTGGTCCTCGTCTTCATCGGCGGCTCGGCCGGATCGCCCGGTTTCGCCGGCGTCGGCAACCTGTCGTTCGCGCTCGGCGACCTGGGGGAGATCGCGCTGATCGCGCTGGCGATGACCATGCTGGTGGTGGCCGCCGAGGTGGACCTGTCGGTGGCCTCGGTGCTGGGCCTGTCCAGCGCGCTGGTCGGCGCGCTCTGGGACGCGGGCTGGGCGATCGAGACGATCATCCCGCTGGTGGTCGTGGTGGGAGCGGTGTGCGGGCTGGTCAACGGCCTCCTGGTGACCCGGCTCGGGCTGCCCTCGCTCGCCGTCACCATCGGCACGCTGGCGCTCTACCGGGGCCTCGCCTACGTGGTGCTGGGCGACAGGGCGATCGCGGAGTTCCCCGCGCAGTACACGGAGCTGGCGGTGGGCGACGTGCCGGGCACGCCGATCCCGTACCCGGTGGCGCTGTTCGCCCTGCTGGCCGTGGTCACCGCCGTGGTGCTGCACGCCACCGGCTTCGGCCGCTCGCTGTTCGCGATCGGCGCGCAGGAGGAGGCGGCGCGGTTCGCCGGCATCCGGGTCAAGCGGATCAAGCTGATCCTGTTCGTGCTCTCGGGCACCGTCGCGGCCTTCGCCGGGGTGATCTTCACCCTGCGGTACGGCAGCGCCCGCGCCGACAACGGCATCGGGCTGGAGCTGGCCGTCATCGCCGCGGTGCTCCTCGGCGGCGTCGACTTCGACGGGGGCAAGGGCACCCTCGGAGGCGTGATCGCCGGAGTGCTGCTCATCGGCCTGCTGCGTAACCTGCTCATGCTCAACGACGTGGCGACCGAGATCCAGTCGATCGTCACCGGCCTGCTCCTGATCATCTCGGTGATCACCCCGCGTCTCGTCGCCGCGGTGGCGCGGCGCCGGCACGCCGGAGCCGTCCGGGAGACGTCACCCCAGCAGGCCGGCACCTCGTGAGATGACGAGCACCGAGAGGACGAGCGCCGACACCGGCTTCGCGGCCGTCGGGATTCTCGCCCGTACCGGCGGCGGCACGGTGTCGGCGGGGCTGAACGCGGAGGAGTTCGCCACCGACACGTGAAGAGCGGGCGGGGACGGGCGTCCAGCCGCCCTTCTCGATCCGCGCGCGGGCCATGGAGGAGGAGAACTTCAGAACAGGAAGGTCAGCGGCAGGCAGCACCCGAGCAGGGCGACCGCGGCGCCCGCGCAGGCCGCGATCCGCGTGGTCAGCGGATCGTTGACCAGGGGGCCCATCACCGACCGGTCACGGCAGAAGTGGACGAGCAGGAACAGCGCGACGGGCACGCCGAGCGAGATGACCACCTGGCTCACGATCAGCAGGCTGGTCAGCGGCACGCCGAGCACCAGGGCGAGGACGGCCGGTGTCATCGTCACGACGCGCCGCAGCTGGATCGGCACCCGGAGGTTCAGGAAGCCCCGCATCACCACGTCTCCCGCCAGGGTGCCGACCCCGCAGGAGGAGACCCCCGACGACAGGAGCATGACGGCGAACGCGAGGGCGGCGGCGCCGCCGACCCGGTTCAGCAACTCCTCGTGGGCGGCGAACAGGTCGCCGGTCCAGGCCCCGCCCGCGGCCGCTCCGAGCCCGGCGCCGAGGGCGATCATCGACACGTTGACGATCGTGGCGGTGCCGAGCCCGAGCAGGCAGTCGATCCGCAGGGCCCGCCGGACGGGCCCTGGCTGCCGCCACGCCGCGCCGGCCGGCCATCCGCGGCCCTGCACCAGCGCGGAGTGCAGGTAGATGGCGTGGGGCATGACGGTGGCGCCGACGATTCCCATGGCGAGGATCAGCGAGCCGCCGCCGTCCAGGCGGGGTATCAGCCCGCCGGCCAGCTCGGTGACGGACTGCCGGCCCACCGCGAAGACGTCGTAGACGACCCCCGCCCCGACGAGCAGGAGGCTCGCGGCGCTGACGAGCTCGAACCGCCGCGTGCGGCCGTGCCGCCGCAGCTGGAGCATGAGCAGCGCCACCACGGCGGTGACCACCGCCGACATCGCGGGCGGCATCCCGAAGAGCAGCTGCATCCCGATGGCCGCGCCGACGAACTCGGCCAGGTCCGTGGCCAGCACGACCACCTCGGCCTGCAGCCACAGCAGGAGGCTGCCGCGGCGGGAGAAACGCTCGCGGCACAGCCGGGGCAGGCTCTTGCCGGTCGCCATGCCGAGCTTCGCCGCCTGGAACTGGACGAGGAGCGCGACGAGACTGGCCAGCACGACGACCCACACGAGCAGGTAGCCCGACGTCGCCCCGGCGGTCAGGTTGGTGGCCACGTTTCCGGGGTCCACGTAGGCGATCGCCGCGACGAACGCCGGCCCCAGGATCGGAGCCGCCCGTGAGCCGCGCGGTCGTGCGGGAGGCCGGGACGTCGAGGTGGGCGGGGGCAGCGTCAGGGTGTCGTCGTCGTTCATCTGTGCCTCCCGGCGCGTCGTGCCTGCCGTCACCTGTCCGGCGGGCGTTCACCGGCGACCGGGCATCGAGCTCCGCCTCGGCAGTGCGAAACCGTGCGACCTCCCGTGCTCACGAATGAATCACCGGAAAATACGAATTGGCGATATATGGCAGCCTCGGTGGCGCAAATCAAGGATCACTCAGCGAAAGAATGAAGACAAGCAGGTGAGGTCTGGCCGGGGCAAACAAATAGCATGCCTCGAGAATCCGCCTCTTATATTCTCAAAAGGCGACAAGTCGCATAAATGGCGATGGTTGCGAGAGGAGATGCGTCACCCTCCGCCTGGAGCGGCCGGAGCGGCCGGAGCCGGTGGTTCGGGAGGAGGGCGCCCGGCCGGCGGGAGCGGTCCAGAGGGCCCGTCCCGCTCGCTCGCCGGGCCGCCGAACCCGTGGTCGCGGACCCGTCCCCCGGGAATCACCCCAGCGGCTTGACCCAGCGGGACCACTGGGGCTGCGGCGCGTAGCCCGCGGCGCCCCAGGCGTGATGGGCCTGCTCGTTGTCGTGCAGCACCATCGCGTCGACCCGGAACGCGCCGAACGCCGCGAAGCGCTCCTCGGCCGCCCGGATCAGCGCGGTCGCCACTCCCCGCCTCCGGAGAGCGGGATCCACGGCCAGCCGGTAGAGATGGGCTCGCCAGCCGTCCCAGCCCGCGAGCAGCGTGCCGGCCGTCTTCCCGCCGACCTCGGCGATGAGGACGGCCTCGGGGTCCCGTTCGATCAGCGCGACCACCTTGGCCGGATCGTCGTGCCTGTCGGTTCCCTCGGCGGCCACCAGCCAGAAGGCCAGCAGCGCCTCGACATCCTCGATCCGCCCGTACCGGATGTTCACGTCCACGGACGGGAAGCTACCAGCCCGCCGGGGTGGGGCGGGAAGGACCCCGTCCCGGGCGTTCAGGCGGGTGCGCCCAGGGGCGGCACCGCCTCGGGCAGCGGCTCCGCCGTCTCCGATCCCACAGCGATGGCCGACCGGGGGGTGCGCTCCCGCACGTCCTCGCCGCGGATCGCCATCACGGCGGGCGGGCTGCCCAGGTCGCCGTACCGGGCGGCGACGGCGGCGGTGATCGCCCGGCCCGCGTCGGCGACCGTCTCCTTCGCCGAGCCCGGCGGGCGAGCGGCCGACAGGTGGCCCAGCAGCGCCGCGAACCGCAGCTCCTCGGCCGCCGCGCGGGGAAGCCCGTCGTCGGACGGCGGCAGCGGCCGGTCCAGCCAGAACACCCCGCCGCGCAGGAGCGCGGGATACGTCACCTCGCCCCGCTGGAGCGTGAGCACGGAGTCGACCAGCAACCGCCCGAACTCCTTCAGGTCGGTGTCGGGCGGCAGATCGGTCGTGACCAGCAGCGAAACCCTCAGCGCGTCAACCATGAGCGGCTATCCCTCCTCGAGGTGGCTCATAGTAGGGGTCGCCACCGACAGTTACGGCGCGCCCGGTGGAACGTGTCGGAATCAGATCCCCGTCATGGTGCCGGGCGGACCCGCCGCCCGGGACGAACGAGCGCGACGGGCGCCTACCGGAGCGGCGGGACTCCACGGCGTGCCGGGGGCCGGGACGGGGCCGGTGGGGTCTCCCGCGGACCCGGCCAGGGTGGGTGAGGCGGGTGAGGCGGGGACGACCGGCGCGCGCACCGCGCGGACCCCGCCGGCCGCCAGTGAATCTACGTTGTAAAGGAGACGGGGCGGGATGAGAGGCTCCGAGGCGTGTCTAGGTCCATAACGCCATGTCGGAGGCGATGAGTGTGTGATTGGCTGTTCGCAATGGACATCTCATCGCGGGCTTCCGCCTACCTCGCGGCATATGACGAGCAGCTCCGGGCCAGGCCGATGCCGGGCCGTACGGCCGAGCGGATCGGGCCGCTGCTGAGGACCGTGTCGAACGGCCACGGCCAGGGTTTCCTGACATATCGAGACCTGGGTGGTCTGGAGGGCGCCGAGCTGGATGCCTTCATCGCGCGCCAGCGGGACTTCTTCACCCGGGTCGGGCGCGAGGTCGAGTGGAAGTACCACGGCTACGACCTGCCCGCCGACCTGCCCGAGCGGCTCGTGGCGGCCGGGTTCGAGCCGCGGGAGCGGGAGACGGTGTTCGTCGGCGAGGCCGGTGAGCTGGCCGGTGCCAAGGCGGCGCCCGCCGGGGTGCGGCTGCGCGAGGCGGCGGGGCGGGACGACCTGGAGCGCATCCGCGAGCTGGAGGAGACGGTCTGGGACGCGGACCACGGCTGGCTGCCCGGCATGCTGGAGCGCGACCTCGCCGGTCCCGGGGACCCGTGCGCGGTGGTGATCGCCGAGGCGGACGGGCAGGTGGTGTGCGCGGCGTGGGCGCGCTTCCACGAGGGCACCGACTTCGCCTCGCTGTGGGGCGGCTCGACCCTGAAGGAGTGGCGGGGCAGGGGCGTCTACCGGGCGATGGTGTCGTACCGGGCGGAGCTGGCGGTGGCGAGGGGTTTCCGCCTGGTGCAGGTGGACGCCTCCGACGCCAGCCGCCCGATCCTCGCCAGGCTGGGCCTGGAGGCGGTCACCACGACGACGCCGTACGTGTGGGTGCCGCCGACTCTCTGATTCCGATCACGCGGGGGCGCCGCTATTCTGGCGCGGACCCGGAAGCGGCATCACGGTGTCGCCGGCCAGGCCATGTCGCGCGGCCATGCCGCGCCGTCGTGGCTCGCCCACGAGAGGACACGCATGCCCGAGGTGCTCAGCAGACGCGCGCTCAACCGGGCCACCCTCGAACGGCAGCTGCTGCTGGCCCGTGCGGACCTGCCGGCGCTGGAGGCGGTCCGCCACCTGTACGGCATGCAGGCCCAGGCGCCGAACCCTCCCTACATCGGGCTGTGGACCCGCCTGTCCGGGTTCGCCGCCGACGATCTCGCCCGGCTGATCAACGAGCGCCTGGTGGTGCGGCTGTCGCTGATGCGCTCCACCATCCACCTGGTCACCGCCGACGACTGCCTGGCGCTGCGCCCGCTGCTGGGGCCGATGCTGGCACGGGGCCTGCGGGGGACGGCGCACGGCAAGGGCCTGGCGGACGTGGACCTGGACGAGCTCGCCGCCGTGGGGCGGAAGCTGGTGGAGGAGCGCCCCCTGACCTTCCGCGAGCTCGGCGCGCTGCTGCGTGAGCGGTGGCCGGAGGCTCCGGCCACCGACCTGGTCGCCGGGGTGCGCAACACGCTGGCGCTGGTCCAGGTCCCGCCGAGGGGGATCTGGGGTGTGGGCGGGCAGGCCGCCCACACCACCGCGGAGGCATGGCTGGGCCGTTCCCAGGACCAGCGGCCCGGCAGCGTCCTGGCCGAGGAGGCGATCCGCCGCTACCTCGCCGCCTACGGTCCCGCCACGGTGATGGACGTCCAGCAGTGGTCGGGCATGACCCGCCTGGGGGAGATCGTCCGCGAGATGGGCCTGCGGGTCTTCGTGACCGAGGACGGCGCGGAGCTGTTCGATCTGCCGGAGGCGTCGCGCCCCGCCCCCGGGACTCCCGCCCCGGTGCGCTACCTGTCGGAGTTCGACAACATGCTGCTGTCGTTCGCCCAGCGGACCAGGACCCGGATCGCGGAGGAGGAGTACCGGGGGCGGATCTTCACCGTCAACGGCATCATCAAGGCGACGGTGCTGGTCGACGGCTTCGTACGGGGCATGTGGAAGGTGACGGTGAAACGGGGCGAGGCGGTCCTGGAGGTCGAGCTCTTCGCGCCGGTGAGCGAGGGGGAGCGGGCGGATCTGGAGGTGGAGGGGGCGCGCATGCTCGACTTCGTCGCCCCGGCGGCGACGTCCCGCGACATCCGCTTCCGGGAGGCCTGAGGGGTTCCGGGAGGCCCGAGCGCGCCGTCCGGCCGGCCTCCCGCCCGCCCCTTCAGAACGCGGGCGCCCGGGGCAGGCCCGAGACGACCATGGCGATCAGCATCTCGTAGCTGGTGTTCAGGTCCTCGTCCAGGCCGAACCCGCCGGCCGCCTCCAGGGAGGCGAAACCGTGCACGGCCGCGCGGACGCAGCGGGTGGCGTGGAGCGCCTGAGCCCCCTCCAGCCCGTAGCCGCGCAGCACGGCGAGGATCACCTCCAGCAGGCGGGTCGCCGTGCCGACCAGGTCGGGATCGAGCAGCGGGTTGTCGGGGAAGACCGCGTAGCGGTGCGGGAAGTCGACCACGTAGCTCCGCCAGGCACGCATCAGGGCCGCCGTCGCCTCGTCACGGCTCTTTCCCATCGCCGCCGTGCCGAGCCGCACCGCCATGTCGTCCATCACGCGCAGGCCGACGAGCTTGCGCAGTTCGGGCAGGCCGCGCACGTGCTTGTAGAGCGAGGGGGCGGCCACCCCGGTGCGAGCGGCCACCGCGGCCAGCGTCAGCGCGCCCGGCCCCTCCTCGTCGATCAGGGCCAGCGCCGCGTCCACCACCGCGCCGGAGGTCAGGCCCGCCCTAGGCACGGACCGCTCCGGCCAGGAAGCCCTCCATGGCGGCGAAGGTGGCCCCGGGCAGCTCGGCGTGCGGGTAGTGGCCGGCACCCTCGATCATCGCGACCTCGGCCGTGGCGGCGTACGGCCTCAGCACCTCCTCGGCCAGGCGGGCCTCCGCGGCGGGGTCGGGGAAGTCGGGGTCCTTCGACCCCATGACGATCAGCGCGGGGCAGGTCATCCGGGGGGCGCAGTCGGTCCAGTGGCCCTCGGCGGGGGCGACCACCGCGGAGACGGCGGCCATCCTGCCGGGCTCGCGCAGCGTGGCCTTCAGCTCGCGCAGGTAGCCGGGGAAGTCGGCGGGCCTGGCCGTGGGATAGAGCGAGCGGTAGTACATCCCCCACAGGAGCGGGCTGGCCAGGACGACGTCCTTCACCAGCCGCAGCATCAGGCTGAGCTGCGGCTGCCCGACGAAGGGCGCCAGCATGACCACGGCGCGCACCTCGCCCTCGGTGGCGGTCGCCGTGGTCCACGCCACCGCCCCGGCGCTGGAGGAGCTGCCGACGAGGACGGCGGGGCCGCCCAGGTGGCGGACCAGGGCCAGCAGGTCGGCACCGATCGACCGGGGGCCGTGGTCGGGCCAGCCCGTGCTGGACTCCCCGTGGCCGCGCACGTCGACCGTGGCGACCCGGTAGCCCGCCTCCGCCAGTCGCGGCGCCAGGAACCGGAACACCCTGCGGGTGTCGCCCATGCCGTGCGCGCACACCATCAGGGGTCCGTCCTGCGGCCCGATGACCTCGTACGCCAGCCGCCCGCCGGCCACGTCCAGGAACTCCGTACCCGTCACGCGCACTCCTTGGCTATTATTCATAGCTTTAAAGCTAAGGCCAGTAGCTTCTGTCGTCAAGCGTCGACCCCGTCACCGTGCTGGAATTCGTCCGGGGGCCGGTTCCGTGGTTCTCCCGGAGGAGAACCCGGCCGCCCGGTCGGTCACCCTCGCCGGGGAGGCCTCGCCGACCTCACCTGACGGCACGGCGGGCTCCTTCCGGACGGAACGGTTCCCGAGCCGGCGTGGCCACCCGGAGCGGCCGCCACCGCGAACCTCTCACGCGGCGACGATGGACACGCCGGCTTCGACGTCCGGTACGCGGTGGTTCCCCGGCCCGGGGCCGGGACCTCCGGCGACGCCGCGGGCCTCGCTTCATCCTGCGGACCGCATCGTTGCCCTTCCATGAAAAAGGGCCCTGTACGCTGGGTTTCGAGCACATCGGTTTCCAAACGGAACCACCAGCCTGCCACCGGGCCCTGTGGCATCCACCCGGCCGGAGACCGTCGTCATCGATCATGGTGACGACGTGAGCGAACACGCCGGCCGACGAAGTCAGCGATGTGGCGACCGCCCGGTCCCAGCCGGGGCACGCATCCGATCAGGCGCCGTGGTGAGGGAGGACGGACCATGAACGTTGCATATCGCCGGAGATCGGCCTCCTCGGCTCTCCACGGCGTCAGCGAGGGCGACCGGCCGGGTGGTCACGGCGGGGCGACGAGCAGCGTCAGGCCATGAAGGGCGACGAGGGGACGCGCTCCTCGGCGTCGAGCCGCCCGGACGCGGGCCGGGAGCCGGTGGGCCTGCGTGCCCTTCCCCGCCCCGTGGCGGCGGTGGTAGGGGGCGGGGGAGTGTTCGGGGCCGCGCAGGTCGGTGTCGGGTACGCGTTGGAGCAGCGGGGATTCGTCCCTGATCTGATCGTCGGAACCTCGGTGGGCGCCCTCAACGGAGCGATCGCGGCCGCCCACCCCGGCAATGCCGCACCATGGCTGGATCTCGTGTGGACCCGCGCGCGGCGCCGTGAGGTGTTTCCGTTCGGCTACCTGTCCTCGCGGGCCAGCGTCTTCGCCGATCGCGGCCTGCGCAGGTTGATCGCCCAAGCCGCACTGCCGCGGCGGATCGAACAGCTGGCAATCCCCTTCACCGCGGTGGCCATGGATCTGGTCACCGGCGCCCAGGCGCTGCTCGACCACGGAGATCTCGAGTCCGCGCTACTGGCCAGCACGGCCATCCCGGGGATCCTGCCCCCGGTGGATCGGGAAGGCCTGACGCTCGTCGACGGCGGAGTGATCGCCTTTGTCCCGGTACGGGTGGCCCTGCAGGCGGGGGCGGCCAGCGTGGTGGTGCTGTCGACCGGGCAGAAGAGCCGGCCGCTGCCCCCGAACGGCCCGCCCCGGCGGGCCGGCGCGGTCGCGGCCAGGGCGGGGCAGCTGCTGCTGGAGCATCAGATCGAGCGCGACCTGCGCGAGGTGTCCGAACGGATTCCGACCGTCGTGGTGCCGACCGGCATCGAGACCTGGCCCGCCCCGTGGGACTTCGGCCATTCCCGGCGGCTGATCAGCACCGCCTCCCTGGCGGCGGGCCGCTTCTTCGACGGGCTGCGCATCAGCGGGCCCGGCCTGTACCGGGTCGACGGTCCCGCGGCGACATCGGCCGGCCCGGCCGGGACATGGACCGACGTCTGGGAGGCCGGCCGGTGAGCACCGTCGCGTTCCTCAACATCGCCATGCACGGGCACGTCAACCCGACGCTGCCGGTCGTCGCCGAGCTCGTCCGCCGTGGCCACTCCGTCATCTGTCACACCTCGCCCGCGTTCTCGAAGGAGATCGAGGCCACCGGTGCGGCCGTGTGCCTCTACCCCGGGGGTGACCAACCGCTCCCCGATCCGCCGATGCCGCTCACGCTGCTGGACGGGCTCGCGCGCGCCGCCGCCGCCCTGCTGCCCGCCGTGCTCTCCGACCTGCGTGACGTCCGTCCTGACCTCGTCGTCCACGGCGCGGCCTGTCCCTGGGGCGCGGTCGCCGCCCGCGAACTCGAGGTGCCGGCGGCGGCGTTGTTCACCACGTTCGCGTTCAACCGGCATGTGCCCAGCCCCACCCGCGCCTCGTGGGAGTTGCTGGCCTCGGCGGCGAGGTGGCCCCGCCACGCCCAGGGCTACCTGCGGTCGCGGTGGGAGTTGCACCGCCGCTACGACACCCGTGAGCTGCCCCTGTTCGACCTGGCGAACATACGCCAGCCGCTCAACCTGGTCTTCACCTCGCGCGCGTTCCAGCCCGGCGTCGACGCCTTCGACCGGTCCTACCGGTTCGTCGGCCCAAGCCTCGGCGCCCGTCCGCCCGACCCGTCGTTCCCGGCCGACGGCCTGCGGGACCCGGTGCTGTACGCCTCGCTGGGCACGGTGTTCGACGCCGGCCCGCGACTGCTGCGCGACTTCGCCACCGCGCTCGCACCGCTGGGCGGCACCGTGATCGTCTCCACCGGAGGGACCGATCCGGCCGCGCTGGATCCGCTGCCGGCCAACGTGCTCGCCCGCCGCTTCGTACCGCAACCGGAGGTGCTGGCCCGCGCCGCGCTGTTCGTCACCCACGGCGGGATGAACAGCGTCAACGAGGCCATGTACGCGGGGGTTCCGATGCTGGTGGTCCCCCAGGGGGCGGATCAGCCGCTGGTGGCCCGGCGGGTGGTCGAGCTCGGCGCCGGCCTGTCGATCCGTACCCAGGACGTCGCCGTGGAATCCGTGAACGCCCTCGCCCGGCGCCTGCTCGAAGAGCCGGGCTTCCGGGCCGCGGCGGCCACCTTGCGGGTCGCCCAGCGCGAGGCCGGCGGCTATCTGCGCGCCGCCGACGAGCTCGAGGACTACCTGCACCGGGGCGGAGGGGGCGGCCGATCGGCTGCTTCGGAGGATTCGCCGCAGGAGCGTTGAGCGATGTCACCCGTTGGATCCGGCCACGCACGTGGGGCGGGGCAGCTACATCAGCCGCGAGGCGCGGTTACCCGATGGCCGCAGCCACCTCGAGCGCACCGCCGACACCGTGATCGCGCTCATCCGCGCCCACTACGACGCCCACCACAACAGATGATCCGTCGCCAGGGGAGCCGGCCAGAGCGCGGGAGGTGCGGACGGCGGGCGCCGGGGCAGCGGTCCGGTTCCGGGCCAATCTCGGGAATTGGCCGTTCTTTCGGTGCGGGAGCTGCTCGATGATGTGCTCATGATCTCAGTCAGCGCCCTCGCGGGCATCGCCGCGGTCGCCCTCGGCCTGGTGCTCACACCCGGTCCCAACATGATCTACCTGGTGTCGCGGTCGGTGACGCAGGGACGCCTGGCCGGCATGATCTCGCTGGCGGGCGTCGCGGCGGGCTTCCTGGTCTACCTGCTGGCGGCGGTGGCCGGAATCGCCGTGATCTTCGCGATGGTGCCCGCCCTCTACGTCGCGATCAAGCTCGCGGGCGCCGCGTACCTGCTGTGGCTGGCCTGGCAGACGATCCGGCCCGGCGCCCGGCCGGTCTTCGCGCCGGGCGTCCTTCCCGCGGACCGCCCGCGGCGGCTGTTCTCCATGGGGCTGGTCACCAACCTGCTCAACCCCAAGATCGCCATCCTGTACGTGTCGCTGCTGCCGCAGTTCGTCGATCCCGCACGTGGTGACGTCGGCACGCAGAGCCTGCTGCTGGGCGCCACCCAGATCGTCATCGCCCTGTCGGTCAACGCGCTGATCGTGCTGACCGCGGGCTCGGTCGCGGCCTTCCTCGGCGGGCGGCCCACCTGGATGCGCGTGCAGCGCTATCTGATGGGCGCCGTGCTCGGCGGGCTCGCCCTCCGCATCGCCACCGACCGCTCGCCCGCCGTGGCCGCGTAGGGGCATTCGTCCCGGTCACCAGTGGCGGCCCGTCGCGATGTCGTCCAGATGCGGTGTCGACAGGTGCAGCACCCGGTAGGCGGTCCCGTCCCCCTCCCCGGGAACCTCGTGCTCCCACAGCGTGAAGCGCACCAGCTCCCAGTGCCGGGGGTCGACGGCGAGGGCCGCGGAGTGCACGCCCGCCGTGCCGGCGTGCCGCCGCAGCCCGGACAGGGCCCGCTCGACCACGGCCGCGGGGTCGGTGTCGGCGGGGATCGGGTCGGTACGGAGCGAGGCCGCGCGGGGGACCGCCGCCGACGACGGTCCCCGCTCGTAGCCGGCGCCGGTCCAGTGCCGGACCACGGGCCTGCCGAAGTCGCGCACGATGTTCTGGAAGCCGCCTCCGCCCCACAGGAAGGCGTTCATCCCGGCCGGCGAGCTCCACAGGTAGAACGGCGCGTACTGGTTGACCGCGGAGCCGTCCACGCCCCGCTCCCTGATCAGGTACGCCTTGAGTCCCAGCCCGGCGTAGCCGTCGAGTGCGTGCCCCCTGGTCGCCACCCGCTCACGGATGATCCCCATGTCGTAGTCGGCGGGCAGCCCGATCTCGTACTGCATGGCGTGCATGGAAGGAGACCTCCTGGTGGGGTCCGGAACGGGTCCTCAGCCGTGGCTGAGGTCGATGACGCAGAAGAGGTTGCCCTCGGGGTCGGCGAGGACCACGAAGTCGGGGTCGTCCGGGTAGAGGTCCCAGGCGACCTGTTCGGCGCCCAGTGACACCAGCCGCTCGACCTCGGCCGCCTGCTCCGCGGCGTCGGAGGCGAACAGGTCGAGGTGCATTCGGGGGTGCTCCTGGACCGGCGTCCGCGTCATGCCGAGCGCCAGCGGGACGCCGTTCCCCTCCACGGGCCCGATCACGGTCCAGCCGTCCCCGGCCTGCCCCTCGCGGGGTGCGTAGTCCAGTGCCCGCGTCCAGAACCCGACGGCGCGTCCCATGTCGGTGACGCCCAGCACCACCTGCCCGATCCTCGCCATGTCCCAATCCTGGCAGGAACCCCCACCCCGGGGAAATCCGGCATCCCGGTGTCACGGCCGCGCCCGGACGCCCTTCTCATGGGGGGCTCCCGACTTTGTGTCAACTGTGGTTGACGCGAGCATTTCGTCAACTTATATTGACAGCAGCGGGAGGTGCGCGGGCCCGGAGCGGGCCCCGCCGGCTGGTCGGATACGGGCTTCGCACCCGCTTCCGGCCGCCCCGGCTCCCGGCGGGCGACGTGTCACCGCGCCCGTTTCCCTCATTCGACCAAGTGCGACCAAGTGCGACCAAGGAGGTGCCCGATGTCCGTTGACGTCGTGATCGCCGGTGGCGGCCCGAACGGGCTGATGCTGGCCTGCGAGCTGAGCCTGGCCGGTGTCCGCCCGGTGCTGCTGGAGCGGCTGCCGGAACCGGGTGACGAGCCCAGGGCCAACGGCCTGGTCGGGGAGGTGGTCAGGGTTCTCGACGGCCGGGGCCTGTACCGGCGCTTCACCGGCGCCTCGGAACCCCCGGCGCCGGTGCCGTTCTTCATGTTCGGCGGCATGCTCCTGGATCTGAGCGCGCTGGATCCCGGCCCGTTGCACACCCTTCCGATCCCGCAGCGCCGCCTGGAGCAGCTGCTGCAGGAGCGGGCGCTCGAGCTCGGGGTGGAGATCCGGCGCGGTCACGAGCTGGTCGACATGTCGCAGGACGAGGACGGCGTCACCGTCGACGTCCACGCCCCCGACGGCGACTACGAGCTGCGCGCCCGCTACCTGGTCGGCTGCGACGGCGCCCACAGCCTCGTACGCAAGAAGGCGGGCATCGGCTTCCCCGGGGTCACCACCGAGGACGTCGTGTCCCGCAGCGCCCACGCCGCCCTGCCCGCCTCCCTGCTCGACCCCGCGACCGGCGAGCTGCTGCTGGCCGGGGAACGCTGGAGGCCGTTCATGATCCATCGCACCGCGCACGGCGTGTTCGCCCTCGCGTCGTTCGAGCCCGGCGTCCATCTCATCACCACCATGGAGTGGGGGCGGGAGCAGGTCGACGAGCGGGTGCCGATGACCCTGGAAGAGCTGCGCGACAGCGTGCGCAGGGTGCTCGGGGCCGACCTGCCGATGAGCCCGCCCGGCGGGCGCGGCCCCCACGTGCTCCGCCGTCTCACCGGCGGCAACACCCGCCTGGCCGACCGCTACCGCGCCGGACGCGTGCTGGTGGCCGGGGACGCCGCGCACGTCCACTCGGCGGCCGGTGGTCCCGGGCTCAACCTCGGCCTGCAGGATGTCGTGAACCTCGGCTGGAAACTCGCCGCCGAGGTTCACGGCTGGGCGCCGCCGGGACTGCTCGACACCTACCACGACGAGCGGCACCCCGTCGGCGAGCGGGTCGTCATGCACACCCAGGCGCAGTCCGCCCTGCTCGCGCCCGGGGGAGAGGTCACCGCGCTGCGCACGCTCTTCGCCGAGCTGCTCGACCACGACGAGAACCGGCGGCGCGTCGCCGAGCTCATCGCCGGCTCCGACATCCGCTACGACATCCGCTACGACATGGCCGGCGTCGGGACGCCCTCCGGCACGGCCGGCGGGGACGTCCGCCCTGACACGGGCCACCCCGGCACGGGCGGCCCCGGCACGGGCGGCCTCGGCACGGGCGGCCTCGGCACGGCCGGCAGCGGCGTTCGCCCTGGCGCGGCCGGTACCGGTCCGGCGCCGCACGCCCTTCTCGGAGGCCTGGCACCGGAGCTGTCCCTCGCCACGGACGCGGGCACCACGCGGCTCGCCGACCTGACCCACGGCGCCCGCCCGCTCCTGCTCGACCTCGGTGGCGGGAACGCGCTGGCCGAGACGGCGGCGGGCTGGAAGGACCGGGTGGACCTCGTCACCGCCGTCACCGCCGTTCCCGACCGGCGGGTCCCCGCCGGGCTCCTGGTCCGCCCTGACGGCTACGTCGCCTGGACGGCCCCGGACGAGGGGACGGGCGTCCCGGCGGACCACGGTCTCCGCGAGGCGCTGTCCACCTGGTTCGGCGCCCCCGCGTGAGCCGTCGGTTTCGAACCCATCGGCTCGGAAGAAGGCCGGCTCCGAATGTTCGCCACCGAGCCGTGGGCGACGGCCCGGCTCTCATCCGAGATGACGCGTGAGTGCCTCTCCGAGCTCGGGATCGAGTGGTCCCCGCTCCGCCATTCCCAAAGCGACCGCCAGAGCCACCGCGTGTACGCGGGCCGCAGCCTCGACCAGCCCCGCGTAGGAATCGGCGGACGCACGCACCCGGCGCCACGCGGTGAGGCCGAGCACCAAGGCGATGGGCGCCGCCGGCCACCACCACCACGCCAGCGGCGCGTACAGCACCGCCCACGCCCCGAGAACGAAGGCACGCGACAGGTTGGCGCGGGCGGTGGTGACGTCGGCGCGGACGGGTTCGGGCAGCACGGTCCACAGATGCGGCCACAGGGGTGCCAGGTCGAGATGGAAGGCGTCCAGCCGCAGGGCGATGGCGTGGATGCGATCACCACTCCACGTGGGGCGTTCCGGCCGAAGCAGGCTGATCCGGCCGCGGATCCGGGCGGCCCGGTGACGGGCGGCGGGGTTCGGGCGCCGGGCGGGGTCGGGATGCAGAGCCTTGCGGAGTTCTGCCCGGTGGTCGCGATCCGCCGTGTCCCAACGGGTCTGGCGGCGCCCGACCCACCATGCGGCGGCACGCCAGGCGAGAGGCGGCCAGCTTCGCCAGTCGCCCGCCAGCACCATGGTCTCGATCACGGAGCCGAGACCCTGGGCGAGCAGGCCCGCGGTCGCGGCGGCGCCGAGGATGGCGGCCAGGAGGACGATCTGGCTGCCGAGGCCGGTCAGGTCCTTGGCGACCTCGGTGATGTGGCGGGTGAGTTCGGCGACGTCGAGGCCGTGTCCGTGTCCCAGTGTGACCGCGACGGCCACGACGGCGAGATAGAGCGCGCCGGGCAGGACCAACAGAGACAGCCAGCGTTCTGCGAGTTTCTTGGTCAGCTCGGTGACCATGTCACTCATCAGGCCAGACGTTCCCGGTCGAGCCGTCGCCCGTCGGCGAGGTCGCAGGTGGGCGGGAAGGTCCGGACCTCTTCGCGCAGCCGGCCGGCGCAGCGGCCCAGCGGGCAGCGGTAGACGATCTCCAGGCTCTCCACGCCCGGCAGCTCGCCGGGGTGACGATTCAGGTTGCCGTAGATGCCCCAGCTGTCGCCGGTGGCTCGGATCACGGCCTCGTGCACGACGTCCAGCAGCTGCACGAGTTCCTTCGGCGTGGTCTCGGCGGAGCGGGCCGCGGCCGGCAGTGCCCGGAGTGCCGGGTTATCGCCGAGTTCGGCACGTAACAGGGCGAGTTCGTGGCAGACGTAGGCGAGCCCTGCCGCGATGCGCGGCCACAGGTCGGCTTCGTCACCCGGACCGGCCAAGGCTGGCATCGGTGACCTCCCTACGGTCGCGACCCTACACCGCAGGAGACATCCAGCGGGAGAGCCCGAAGGCGGCCGCGGACATCGAAGAGGCCGGGATCGCACCGGGGCGAATCCTCGCCAGGGCGCGCGCCGAAGGAGTGCGGACCGTCTTCGGTTCAAGGCCGATCAGTACGGTGAGGCGCTCTCGCAGGCCGATGACCCCACCTCGTGGTACGCCTCGGCTTTCAGGACAGGGAAATCCCAGAGGCGGGCCGCATGATGCTCATGTCTCAGGCGCCGGCGTGGATGTGAGAGGCCCACAGGGAGGGGGTGATGGGGTAGCGGTCGCGGATGGTCCGGATGGCGTGGTGCAGGGCGTGGGCGGCCTGACGGGTCTCGAGGACGCCGGGTGCGGTGGCGAGGGTGGCGTAGAAGGCGTCGGCGACGGTGACGGCGACTTCGTCGTCAATCTGCCAGAGGGTGCCGATGACGTGGGGGAACCCGGCGAGCTGGAAGGCTGAGGACAGATGGATGGCCTCATCCAGCAGATCGGCGGCGGCGGTGACGGCAGTACTACAGGCCGACAGGTAGGCGAGGTGCGCGTGGTCGAGCGCGACGGGGGCGAGTCCGGCGACGGTAAGAGGATCGTTGTGGTGGTCATGGAGCAGCAGGCGGCTGGCGGAGGGGTCGGAGGGATCGGTGTAACCGTGGCAGGCGAAGTGGACGATGGCGCAGTCGAGCAGGTGGGCGAGGACGTTGTTCTTTGTCGGCAGGTCGGCGGGCGCGTCTCCGGGGGTGGCTGGTTCGGTGAGCAGCATGGGGTTGGGCAGCCGGGTGCGCAGCATGGCGGCTTCGGCGGGCACCTGGGGCAGCAGGCCGTCACCGGGCAGGCCGGGAGTGGTGGGCATCGCGACGATCAACGACCGGGCGGCGGCGGTGAGCGGAGTGGTGGCTTGGGCGCGGGCGTGTGCCAGGGCCCCGATGGTGGGAGTGTAGGAGGACACGACCCGGTCCATTACGGTCCGGTGCCGTGGGTCGGCCGGCCGGGTGTGGTGGCCGGCGGCGTGGATCGGGAGCTGTCCCAGGAGCCCGCCGGGCACCCACCACACGCGCGGCCACGGCCGTCCCGGCGGAGGCGGCCGGTGATAGCCGAGCGCGTCCAGAACTGGTCCGGTGGCATTTTCCCAGAGCCATTCAAGGATCTGCCGGATCGTCGTCTGGGCAAGGATCCGGGCCGCTCGCGGACCGGGGGCGCCGGTGGCGCGCAGGGCTTGCCGGAAGGCGTCGATCATGTCGATCACGGTGTCCTCGTCCAGGCCGGGCAGCCTCAGGGAGGTGACTCCGCCGACGGTCAGCAGCAGAGCATCGCTGCGGATGACACTGATGTTGAACACCACCACCGGCCCGTCGACGGCCTGGGCGAGCAGTTGCTCGGTCGCGGGTGGCAGAGCGAAGGAGCCGAAGCCTTCCAGGCCGCGGATCTCGGCCAGCAGGTCGGTGAACGCTCCGGCCAGGTGGCGTCGGTCCTGGATCGTCCGGCGGAGCGCATCGGCGGGATCGTCGAGCGGTGTGCTCGCCGGATCCGGTGTGAAGGCTTCCGGTGGCTGGTCCAGCAGGTCACGCAGGTCCACGAATCGAGTGGCCAAGTGCGGATGCCGTTCGCGGAGATCTGTGAGGTCGTTGCGAGTGTGCAGGGCCTGGCTCAGCAGCACTCCCCTGCCGATCTCCAGCAGCCGCAATGCGCGGACCGCTCGCTCCCCGGCAGACGCGGCCTGGTCCTCCAGGATTATCGAGGCGGCTTCACTGGCCAATCCGGCGAACGTGCCGATCGCGTACCGCTGGTCACCTGGCTCCAGATGCCGTGGAGCGACTTCGGGAAGCAGCCTCACCGCCTCCTCGGCCAGGTCGGCCGCCAGGCCAAGCTGCTGCGCCCCCGCGGCGAGCGGAGCGGCCGCCCGGCCGGCCCAGATACGGGCCGACGGCGCCGCTGTCGTAACGGAGGCAGCTTGTGCGTGCGCCTGCAACGCGGCATCCCAGTCCGCCTGCGCCGTGCTGCGCTCGAACCGGCCCATCAGCGCGGACCCCAGATTGAACAGGTGCTTGATGAGGTTGGGGTCGTCGGCGGGTGCGGCGTTGGCCGCCTCGCGAAAGCTGTTGACGGCGGTCTCCAGATCGGCCATGTTCCTGTCGCGCTCGTATCGGGACATCAGCGCGTTCCCCAGGTTCGACAGCATCGCGGGGCGGTTGGGGTGGTCGGCGGGGGTGGCGTCCAAAGCCTCCCGTCCGACGTCGAGGGCACTGTCCAGGTCCGCCGTCACCCCGCTGTCTCGAAACCGGGCATGCAGCGCGATCGCCAGGTCCGACAGGCGACTGGCGTGATCTGGATGGTCGGCGGGGGTGGCGGCCGCCGCCTCACGGAGAGTGTTGACGGCGGTCTCCAGATCGGCCACGTTCCCGTTGCGCTGGTATCGGGACACCAGCGCGTTCCCCAGGTTCGACAGATACAGGGTGCGCTCGGGGTGGTCGGCGGGGGCGGCGTCCACCGCCTGCAGGCTGATCTTGACGGCGGCATCCAGGTCGGCCAGTGCTCCCCTGTGCTCGAACCGGAAGCGCAGTGCCCTCCCCAGGTTCGACAGGAAACCCGCGCGAACGGGATCGTCGGCAGGGGTGGCGGCGATCGCCTGGCGGCCGGCTTCGATGGCGCTATCCAGATCGTCCAGCACACCGCTGCGCAGGAACCGGGTCTGCAGCGCGCCCCCCAGGTTCGACAGGACGCCAGGGCGGGCGTGGTGGTTGTCGGCGGGGGCGGCGTCTACCGCCTCGCGGAGGGCGTCGATGGCGTTGTCCAGGTCATCCGGCACCCCACCGCGTAAATACCGGGTCTGCAGTGCGGTCCCCAGGTTCGACAAGCGCCCGAAGCGGTTGGGGTGATCGGCTGGTGTGGCGGCAAGGATGCGGTGACAGAGCTGTGTCGTCGCCGACAGCAGCCTCTGGTCGGAGGAGCTGATGCTCTCGTTGAGCAATGCCACGGCGGTGGCGCCCGCCTCGTCGGCCAGGAGTGGAAGCAGCGGTTCCGGCAGCTCGCCGACGCCCAGGACGAAGCAAGGGGTGAGCATGCTGATCGCGGCGTTCAACTCCTGCTCGGACTGTTCTTCCGGCAGCCCCTGGTAGCGGCTCCAGTGCAGCCAGCCCAGTAGCAGTACTGCGTGCAGGGCATCTGGGTCGAGTTCGTCGAGCGCTCGAGCGAGGAAGGGCGCCAGCGTCACCATGGCGTCATCGTCCGTCGGCCCCTGGTCCGGTTCGCTCATCGGCTCATCCAACCACCGCTTGTGCACCTGTTCGGCGCGTTCCGTTACCAATGGTGAGGTTAACTCTCCATGTAATGGCCCGCCGAGGATCCGGCCGATATCTTCTGGGCCGGGCTCGACGAAGCCACTCGAACGGTGACCAGGCGACCGGCCGGCCCGCCGCTCCGGGCTCTCGGTGCCGACGCCCGCCTCGGCCGCTCCGCCGGGGGAGGAGCCGGCCGCTCCGCGCGGGAGGAGGGAGACCGGCTTTCGCGCCGGTCTCCCTCCTGGTCGTCACGGTTCTTTCCGGCTCGCCGGTGGGAACCGGTCAGAAGTCGTCGGCGGTGCGGATCCGGTCACGGATCCAGACGCCGGCCTCCTTCAGCGACGAGGTGCCGGTCCAGGGGCCGCCGGCGTCGCAGGTGCCGGTCTTGAAGACCGCGCCGGAGCGGTGGTCGTCGGAGAAGTTCCAGTTCACCCAGCTGATCTTCTTGCTCGCCATCAGGTCGAGGTAGCGCTGGGACATGGCGAAGTCGTTGGCGTCCTCCCCGGCGTAGTTCTGCGTGCCGAACTCGGTGACGAACATCGGGATGCGGTCGGCCGCGCGGGACAGCGCGTTGAGGTACTCGGTGCCGTGCGAGGCCGCGTAGAAGTGGAAGGTGTACATGATGTTCGAGGCGTTGACCGGGTTGCCCGTCACCTCGGTCTCCGTGGCGCCGTCCGACACCCCGAGCGAGGACCAGGCGCGGGTGCCGACCAGGACGATCCCGTCGGGGTCCTGCGCCCGGATCACCGGGATGATCTGTTCGGCGTAGCCCTTGATGGTGCTCCAGCTCACGCCGTTCGGCTCGTTGGCGACCTCGTAGAGGATGTTCGGCCTGGCGGCGTGCCGCTGGGCGATCTCGGTGAAGAAGGTCCTGGCCCGGGTGAGGTTGTAGTTGGGGTCGCCGGGGGTGAGCATGTGCCAGTCCACGATGACGTACATGCCCTGCGCGCTGACCTGCTCGATGAGCGTGTGCGCGAGGTCGGTGAACGCCCGCGGGTTCGTCTCGTAGCCGCCCTCCTGGACGTACGTGGACAGGCGCACCACGTCGGCCTTCCAGTCGGTCGCCAGCGCGTTCAGCGAGCCGGTCGTGACGCACTGCCGGTACCACTGCAGGCCGTGGGTGCTCATGCCGCGCAGCTGGATCTGCTTGCCGTTCTGGTTGCACAGCTTGGTGCCGCAGACCCGCAGCTGTCCGTTGGCCGCGACCGGCGTGCCGCCGCCGCTGCCCGCCTGGGTCGTCGCCGTGACGGACGCGCTCCTCGCGGACTCGTTGTTCGCGGCGTCGCGGGCGGTGACGGTGTAGGTGTGGGTCGTCGAGGCGGCCAGCCCCGAGACCGTGGCGGTCGTGCCGGTCACGGTGGCGACCACGGCGGAGCCCTCGTAGACCCGGTAGTCCTTGACCGTGCCGCTGTTGTCGGTCGAGGCGTTCCAGGCCAGGCTGATGGAGGAGGACGTCGTGCCGGTGCTGCGCGGGGAGGACGGCACGCTCGGCGGCGTGGTGTCGCCGGGGTTCTGCCCGCCGCCGCAGGGAGCGCCGTTGAGCGTGCAGTTGACCGGCGAGCCCGAGCCGGAGGCGGTGAAGCCGAAGGTGGTGCTCGCCCCGGGGGCCAGGGTGCCGTTGTACTCCCGGTTCCTGAAGGTGTACCGGCTGCCGCTGCTGGTCATCAGGGAGTCCCAGTACGTTCCGAGGCTCGTGCCCGACGGGAGGTCGAAGGAGACCGTCCAGCCGTTCAGCGTGGCGGTCCCGGTGTTCTTGACCGTGTACTGGCCGCTGTAGCCGCTGCCCCAATCCTGCGCCTTGGTGAACGTCGCGGTGTCCGCGTGGGCGGCGGACGGGACGAGCAGGGTGAACAGTAACGTCAGCAGCCCGGTCAGCACCAGGGCTGGGGTGGTGCGCCGCATCATCGCTCCTTGCGTGGGGGGTGGTGGACACGTCATGGCGCTTTATTAGGAAACTTTCCTAACGTGACACGTGACGTTAGGTGGCGCGGGCCTGTCATGCAAGACCCAGATCCCCTTGCCCGCTTAAGAAAATTTAATCGTTAGGAAGCTTTCCTAACGGTTTAGGCCGGGGCAGGATGGCGTTCACCCCCCGATACGCCGCGACTCAGAGGTGGCCGCCATGAAACGTTCACGCACGGCTCTGCTGGTCCTCGCGACCCTGCTGCTCCCGACCTCCGCCCTGCCCGCCTCCGCGGCCGGAGCCGCCGCCTGGCAGCTCCGCTGGTCGCCGGACGCCGCGCAGACGGGCCTGTCCGCCTTCGAGACCATCGAGGACGACCGGGCCGGCTCCCACCCGTCCGCCGCCCCGCACATCAAGGTGTCGGGCGGCGCCTTCCGCTTCGACATGCACACGGCCGACCGCGACACCGCCACGGACCGGCAGCGCCACGAGGTCACCGGGATGCGCAACGGCGGGTCGTACCTGCAGTGGCGGCTCGGCGAGACCTGGCGGGTCACCTACTCGATGTACATCCCGAGCACGCTGAAGGCCACCACCACCTTCACCCACATCATGCAGACCAAGCAGCCAGGCAACGGCACCTCTCCCATCACCGTGACCTCGCTGCGCAGGGTCGCCGGCAAGCAGACCATCGAGCACAAGATCTTCGCCGAGAACGTCCTGGTGGGCCGGACCGACCTCGAACCGCTGCAGGACAAGTGGGTCGACGTCGAGTACGAGATCAAGATCGGGAACGGCACCGCCGGGTCGGTGCGCTGGGTCCTGCGCAGCGGCGGGACCACGGTGATCGACGCCACGAGGACCGGCGTCGACACCTTCCTGGCCGACCGCGTCCGTCCCAAGTGGGGCATCTACCGCTCCCTCGGCGACACCTCGGGTTCGCTGCAGAACACCTACCTGCTTCTTCGCGACATGCGCGGCTACCAGCTGGAGGGCGGGACCACCCCGCCCACCCCCACGCCGACCCCGACGCCCACCCCCACCCGGACGCCGACCCCCACGCCCACCCAGACGGGCACCACGTCCTGGAGGGCCGGCACCGCCTACGCCGTCGGCGCCCAGGTCACCTACTCCGGCGTGAGCTACCGCTGCCTGCAGGCGCACACCGCCCAGGCCGGCTGGGAGCCGTCCACCACCCCCGCCCTCTGGCAGCGCCTCTGAGCCGTGCGCGCCGAGGTCGGCCTGTACGTCCGGGCCCGTGCGCCCGGGCCCGGCCGGTCAGCCGGCCGGGCCCGCGCCCTGCCCGATGATCCGGTCTCCGAACCTGGCGACGAGCTGCGCGCGTACGTGCGCCGGAAGGGCGCAGCCGTGCGCGACGAGCGTGTCGAGCGCGGGCAGGTCGAGGAGGACGGCCCAGTCCTGGACGTCGTCGCAGTAGGAGACGTCGAGGTGGCGGAGGTCCTTCAGGACCTGGAGCGGGGCCAGCGACCGCACGGGCGTGTTCCTGATCGACAGGTGCTCCAGGGTGCGCAGGCCCTCGATGCCGTCCAGGCCGGTCAGCGGCGTCTGCTCCAGATCCAGCCGGGTCAGCGAGGTGAGGGCCGAGATGTCCTCCGGGATGCGGTGCAGGCGGCTGCCGGACAGGTCGAGCTCCTCCACCCCGGAGGGCGCGGCCAGGGCCGAGAGCAGGAGCGCCGGGGGCGGGAGTATCACCGGCCGGGGCTGAGCGAGCACCGGTGACCGTCCCGCGGCGGCCTCCTGCAGGACGCGCCACCTGTCCACCGGCGCCCCGTACCCGCCGAGCCGGACGTAGCCCGACGGCAGCCACGGCGCCACCCGCTCGGCCACGATGTCGTCGCGGTCACCGGCGCCGACGACCCCGGCCAGCAGCCGGCCGTAGTGCTCGTACGCGTGCTCGGCGGGCACGAACAGGTCCGCCACGATGTCCCCGCCCGCGACGAGGACCCCGTCGTTGCCCGAACAGAAGATCACCCCCGCGGCGACGCTGCCGAGCACGAGATGGTCGGCCGCGCTGTGGATCGCGCGGGCCCGCAGGTCACCGGTGACCGCGAGGTAGCTCTCCGAGGCGTCGCCGTCGTCGAGGAGCCCCTCCACCACCAGCCCGCCGATCACGATCAGCGGCGCCTTCACGTCGAGCCAGCCGGGAACGTACGTGTCGCCGAACCAGATCGTGGCCCGGTGCACGATCCACCCCGACTCCGTCCGCTCCGCACCGTCGGGAAAGACCGAGGGCGTCTCGCCGGGAAACGCCAGCGACCACGCCTGCGCGAACAGCAGACCGTAGACGGGAGGCATGATGTGATGCGGCCACTCGCCGGCCTGGGCCGGTCGCCGCAGCCAGGATCCGATCGGGTGCAACTCCTCCGCGATGTCGCCGAAATAGTCCAGCGCCGCCGCGCCGGCCCCGGCCTGCCGCCGGAGCACCGCCAACGCGTCATCGAGACGCTCCGACGCCCCGGAGAAATGCTCATCGGTCAGATCCATGTCACATACCGTACTCATCGCCGCGAAATCCGAAAGCCGTTCGAAGGACGCTCCCGGATGGTGGGCGTGTCGGAGGACCACCGGATGCGACCACGCGGCGACGAAGGGCAAAGTGGATCTTCGCCGGGACGTCGGGTACCGTGCCCGAGGCCCCTGAGCACTCCGGCGCGGCCCGCGAACGCGGACCGGGCGCGGGCCACGGTGACATTGGAAGGATGGACACACATGGAGGCTGGAAATCGCCGGACCCTGCGGTTGCTCGTCACCGGAGGCGGGACCGGTGGTCACACCTACCCCGCGCTGACCACCGTCGCGGCCCTGCGCGACCACGCCGCCGCGCGGGGGCTCGACCTGGACGTGCTCTGGGTCGGTACGGCGGCCGGTCTGGAGGCCCGCGTCGCGGCGGAGCACGGCATCCCGTTCCGCGCCATCACTGCGGGGAAGCTCAGGCGCTCGCCCAACCCACGAGAGCTGGCCACCAACCTCGCGGACCTGTTCCGGATCCCGGTCGGCGTGTTCCAGGCCTTCGGCATCGCCGCCCGCTACCGGCCCGACGTGGTGCTGTCGACCGGCGGGTACGTGTGCGTGCCGCTGGGCGTCGCCTCCCGGTTGCTGGGCCGGCCGCTGGTGATGCACGAGCAGATCACCTCTCTCGGGCTGGCCAACCGCATCCTGTCGCGCTTCGCCCGGCGGATCGCGCTGACCCATCCCTCCTCGGTCGAGCACCTGCCCGCGGGGGTGCGCGACCGGGCCGTCATCACCGGCAACCCGGTGCGTCCCCACCTGCTGCGCGGCAACGTCGACGCGGGACGGCGCCACTTCGGGCTCTCGTCCGACCTGCCCCTGGTCTACGTGACCGGCGGCGCCCAGGGGAGCCGCCAGATCAACACCATGGTCGAGGCGATCCTGCCCGCGCTGCTCTCCCGGGCCCAGGTGATCCACCAGTGCGGTCCCGGCTGGATCGCCCAGTTCACCCGTACCGCCGCCGGGCTCCCCGTGGCGGTGCGCGACCGCTACCGTCCGGTGCCGTACGTCGGCGCCGAGCTGGCCGACGTGTTCGCCGCCGCGGACGTCGTGGTCTCCCGCAGCGGGGCGGGCACGGTCGCCGAGCTGACCGCGGTGGGCAAGCCGTCCGTCCTCATCCCCCTGGTGCCCTCCGCCGCCGACGAGCAGCGCCAGAACGCCCGCTACCTCGCCGAGGCGGGCGCGGCCCGCGCGCTCCTGGAGGACGGCCCCACCGCCGACCATCTCCTGGCCGAGCTCGACGCCCTCCTGCGGGACCCGCACGCCCGTGCCGCCATGGCCGGCGCCGCCGGCGCCCTCGGCCGCGTCGACGCCGCCGACAGCCTGGCCCTGGTGCTCCTGGAGGCGGCGGGGGTGAACGGCAAGGCCGGCTGAGCCCGGTGCCGGGTGTCCGGTGCCCGGGAGGCCGATCGGACGGGAGCGTGACCTTCCCGGCGGGGCCTTCTTCGCCTCTCCGGTCGTCCGCGGACGTCTTCGCCGCCCGGATCGGCGGGAAGGTCGCCTCCGGCCGCTCGTCACCTGACCTGGGGACACGTGGTCCCGTTTTCCGGACGTCCCATTGAAAGGGAAAGCCAGGCACCTAAACGCCGGTCGGGTAACGGCGGGCCACGGCGGGGGGATGCACATGAGGAGACCATGTCCCTCGCGTCCCCAGGAGCCTGCCGACCATGACCGAGCCGTACGGCACCGGGACGGCGGCTCTCCTGTGCCGGGCGGCCCTGGCGGTCGTCGGCCTGCTCGTGCTCGCCGGTTGCGGCGGCGGTGCCGAACCTCCGGTGATCACCGTGACGGTGACTTCGGGCTCCTCGGAGCCGTCGGAGACGGAGGCGACCCTCGCGCCGACGAGCCCTGCGAACACGCCGGAGCCGGAACCGTCGCGGAAGCGGCCCGCTACCGCTCCGATCCCTCCGCCGGGGAAGGCGTGCCCGACCGGTGGCGGGGATCCCGTCGAGGGTCCCTGTCCGAGCATCGACGGCAGGGTGCCGTCGCCCAGTCTCACCGCTCGGCAACCGACACACGAACCGCCCGCATCGTCGCCCTCTCCCGACCCGATCCCCTCCCCGGACCCGCCCTCTCCCCTCCAGACGGGGTGAGCGTGCCACAGGCCGGCCAGGAGCACCCCGAACAGTCCAGGCCGATCGACGTGATAGGGCTGATCACCCTTCTGCTGACCGTAAGCGGCGCGGTGCTCATCTACATGGGATGGGCCTACCTGGACGGCTATCTGGGGTCGTTCCAGCTGAAGGCGACGGACATGGGCTTCGGGGTGGACGAGTACGCCCTGCGGGGCCTGAACATCTTCTCCCCGGCCTTCCTGCCCTTCATGGTCGGCGGTACGGCCGTTCTCCTGGCGGGTACGGCGTACCGGTCGTCGCTGACCGCCGCGCTTCCGCAACGGGTCCGCGCGGCGGGCGCGGCGCTGGCCGCGAGGAGGCAGGTACGGATCGCGGCGGACCCGAGATTCGGCGGAGCCGTCGTGACGGTCTGCGGGGCCGCTCTGGCGTTCGCCGCGCTGGCCGGATGGCAGGTCGACACCTTCGTCGTGCTGGCCCTGAGCGTCATCGGCCCGCTGCTGCTCACCTGGCCGACGCGCGGGCTCGCGATCGGCCGCACGGCGTTCTCCGCCGCCGTGGTGACCTCGGTCTTCTGCCTGTTGTGGGCGGCGTCCCTGCACGCGTACCGCAAGGGAGAGGCCACGGCGGAGCAGCTCGTGGCCTCCCTGCCGCACCACACCTCGGTCGCCATCTACAGCGGGAAGACACTCGCGCTCAACGCTCCGGGAGTCATCCGCGTCACGCTGGCGGACAAGACCTACCCGTTCCGCTACGAGGGTCTGCGCCTGCTGATGACGCGCGGGGATCGTTACTACCTGATCCCTTTGATCACGGTGGCGGACTGGAGGAAGGGGAACGGGCGCACGTTCGTGATCGTCGAGCGTGAGGACCGGCGGGTGGAGCTGCTGCCGGGCACGCGAACCGGATGAGGCACCCCGCGGAAGCCCTCCCGGTGGCCGCGCGGGGGCGGTGTCTCATCGGAAACCTCCGAGGAAACCCCCGCCTTTAGGCGGGGGAGGAATCGGAATCCTGCGGAGCAGGGAAGGGGAAGGCGATTTGCCGCCAGGCGGACCGCCGTATCGAACACACGCACGATTCTTAACTGATCGCGTGATACTATGTGAGGTATGGCGCAGATCGTGAAGCGAGCCTACAAGTTCCGCTTCTACCCGACGAACGAGCAGGCAGCGGAGCTGTCTCGCACGTTCGGCTGCACCCGCCTCGTGTACAACAAAGCCCTCGAACACCGCAGCCGCGCCTACACCATCGAAAGCCGGAAGGTCTCCTACGTGGAGTCGTCGGCAGTGCTGACGGAGTGGAAGAAAACCGGCGACCTCGCGTTCCTGAACGAGGTGTCGTCCGTCCCTCTCCAGCAGGCGCTGCGCCACTTGCAGGCGGCGTTCGCGAACTTCTTCGCCAAGCGGGCAAAATACCCGACGTTCAAGTCCCGTAAGAAGTCGCGGGCGAGCGCTGAATATACCCGCAGCGCCTTCCGGTGGAAGGACGGGAGCCTCACCCTCGCGAAGATGAACGCGCCTTTGAACGTCGTGTGGTCGCGTCCCCTGCCTGAGGGTGCGCAGCCGTCCACGGTAACCGTGTCGAAGGATGCGGCGGGTCGCTGGTTCGTGTCCCTCTTGTGTGAGGACCGCATCCCCCCACTGCCCCCGACCTCCACCGTGGTCGGCGTGGACGCGGGCATCACCGCACTGGCGACGCTCTCCACCGGGGAGAAAATCGCCAACCCCAAGCACGAGCGTGCTGACCGTAAGAAGCTCGCCAAGGCTCAGCGGACCCTCGCCCGCAAGGAGAAGGGTTCGGCGAACCGGGCCAAGGCGAAGCTCAAGGTGGCGCGGGTTCATGCCCGCATCACCGACCGTCGCCGTGATCACCTGCACAAGGTCGCCACTCGTCTCGTCCGTGAGAACCAAACGGTCGTGATCGAAGACCTCACCGTCCGCAACATGGTGAAGAACCACAGCTTGGCCCGCGCCATCTCCGACGCCTCGTGGCGGGAAATGCGGTCCATGCTGGAGTACAAGGCCGCTTGGTACGGGCGGGAGTTGCTGGTCGTGGACCGCTGGTTCCCCTCCTCCAAGCTGTGCTCGGCGTGCGGAACCATCCAGCAGTCTATGCCGCTGGGCGTCCGAGAGTGGGTGTGTGCCTGCGGCGCCGCCCATGACCGAGACGTCAACGCCGCGAAGAACATCCTCGCCGCCGGGCTGGCGGAGAGGTAAAACGCCTGTGGAGCCGGGGTAAGACCTCAACGAGAGTCCTCTCGGGCGGGCAACTGGTGATGAAACAGGAACCCTCACGGGTGACCGTGGGAATCCCCCTCGTTTGCAAGGGGGAGGATGTCAAGGACGAAGGTTTACCGAACAGGCGGCGCAGGCCCGGCACCTGCCGGGGGGCGGCCTGAGTAATCTGGCGACCGCACGAAGTGAAGTGCGGTGACGCCGAGAACTCCGAGAACGCCGAGAATGCCGCACCGCGAGCGTTCGTCCCGGGATTTCCAGGAGATGCCGCGGGTGGGTGAGCGTGCGGTCTCACACGGCCGCACGCTCCCTGGCAGGCGCGTCTTTCATGGAGCCGTCCCGCCACGGGGTTTCACGCGGACCGCCGCTGAGAGGCAGGTTGGTTATGGCCCGTCAGGAAAAGCTCTCGCCCGAGGTGATCGGCGAGATGTACAACCAGCTCACCGATTCCTGCGCCGACGCGTTCGGCGGCAACCTCCACGTCGGCTACTGGACGGACGACTACGACGAGGCGCCCGTCGCGCAGGCGACGGACCATCTCACCGACCTGGTGGCCGAGCGCCTGGAGGTCGTTCCCGGGGAGCGCGTCCTGGACGTCGGCTCGGGCACCGGCAGGCCCGCCGTACGCATCGCCACCGCGCGCGACGTCCACGTCACCGGGGTCACCCTGAGCGAGTACCAGGTGCGGCTGGCCGAGGGCCGCCCCGAGGCGGGCCAGGGCCAGGGGCACGCCGACTTCCAGCTCGCCGACGCGATGTGGCTCCCCTTCGACGACGCCTCCTTCGACGCCGCGTACGCCATCGAGTCACTCGTCCACATGGAGAACCCGGCGGCGGTCCTCGCCGAGATCGCCCGGGTGCTGCGTCCCGGCGGGCGGTTCGTGGTGGGGGAGTGGTACCTGCTCGGTCCTCTCGCCGCCGACGACGCCGCGGACCTGGAGCACTTCTCCCGGAGTTTCAACGTGCACTTCCTGCCCACCGTCGAGGAGTTCTACGAGGCGATGGACCGCGCCGGACTGAAGATCGAGATATTTCACGACATATGGCCAAACATCAGCCGGTCCTTCCAGCTCGTGGGCGACATCCTCCCTGCCTCCGCCATCCGGCTGGGCGGCGAGATCGGCGAGCAGCTCGCCGTCTGCACGGAGATATACCGGCGCTTCGGGGAGATCCCGCAGATCAGCTACGCCCTGTTCACCGCGGTCCGCCGCTGAGAGTTCGTGGCCCTCGGGGATCCGAACAAGGAAACGCGATCCCACCCGATCATTCCGGCCGGGTGGGATCGTTCTGTTTCGTGGGAAATGCGATCCGGTCATTAGTGGATTGCCGTGACCCTTCGTGGCCGATGTGGATATGGGACCCAATGAGCCCTTACCGCCAGCCAGAACAGATAAGTTCAGAGGAAGAGAAAACATAGATCATCAGGCACTGTTGGAACAGAACATGACCCTTGCCGAATGGCTCACGGAGTGGCTGAAAGGCTCGTTCGCAAAAGATTTCAAGCCATCCGGTCTCCGTGCTGTCGCGGCGCACCGCGGCGGTCTACATTGGCCCTTCGTCCTCGGGTGAACTGGTACTTCCGCAGCACCGTGATCACTTTGCCGAACGAGTGGCCCAGCTCGCTACGGCCTGCCTTCGTCTGACGCACCGAGCCTTGCACTTCTACGATCGCCTCCCCCCGCTCACGGGCGGACATGGAACTCACCGGCACACCCGCAAGGAGAATTCGTCAGCGCCCCGTGCGCCGACTCGTCAGACAACGGCCTGGTGGAGGCGCTGCCCGCGTCATCGTCACGAGACGGCTCGGACGGCACGACCTCTCCTGGCATGTGATGTGGCTCCGGCATTGACGGCGGGACCGTACGGTTTTCGGCTCTGCTCACTTTCGGTGGTGACCGAGCGCGCTCGCAGGTGATGAGGAGGCGCTGGAGACGAATCAGGCGGCCACGGAACTCCGCACTGGTCGGCTCTCCCCGGCCATCCGCGCCGGGAAGCCCCTCTCCCACGTTTTTCTCCTATTGAGAATTTCTCAGTATGAGGATAACTTGTGCCCGGGAGGAAGCGGGAGGAATGATGACGCAAGCACGACGGGCGCTCGCCGCGGAGACCGTGGCGATCCTGGAGCGCGGCTGGTACGACCACCCCTCGCGGGGGCGGGTGTCCATCGCGAAAGAGCTCGCCGGTGCCGTCGCGGGCACCCGGCTGTGGGAGCCCGACGAGCCGGTCGGGCCGCTCGCCGTGTCCCCGGTGATGTCCCCGGAGATGTCCCCGGCCGTCGCGACCTCGGTGGAGGTCGTCAACGAGACCTCCCTGTCGGCCGCCCGCCGGATGGTCGAGGCCGGCGGGACCGACGATGACGGTGACGGTGCCGTCGGCTGCCTGAACTTCGCCTCGGCGAAGAATCCCGGGGGTGGTTTCCTGCGGGGGACCCAGGCGCAGGAGGAGAGCCTGGCGTACGCGTCGGGGCTCTACCGCTGCCTGCTCGAGGCGCCGGACTTCTATGCCCTCCACCGGAAACGGGGCGACCCGCTCTACAGTGACCGCGCGATCTTCTCGCCCGCCGTCCCGGTCTTCAGGGACGACCGGGGCGGCCTCCTCGCCCGCCCGTACCCCGTCTCGTTCCTCACCGTGGCCGCGCCGAACGCCGGGGCCATGGACGAGAACGACGAGCGGCGCGCCCGCCTGCCGGAGGTGCTGTTCGAGCGCTCGGGGAGAGCGCTGAGCCTCTTCGCCACCTCGGGGCTGCGCCGGCTCGTGCTGGGCGCGTGGGGGTGCGGGGTGTTCCGCAACTCGCCCGCGCTCGTGGCGGCCTGCTTCGCCACGCACCTCGGCCCCTCGGGCGCCTTCCACGGGCGCTTCGAGCGGGTGGTCTTCGCCGTGCTCGACGACGCCCCCGGAACGCCCGTCCACGACGCGTTCGCCCGGGCGTTCACCGGCGAGCCAGGGTAAGGCGCCGGTCCCGGTGTCCCCGGGATGCCCCGTGCCGGGTCCCGCGGAGTTCCACCGGGTCCTGCCGAGGCCTGTCGGATCCGGGTGACCGCCGGGAACGTCCGGGCCGGCGGCGCTCCCCGTGCCCGTGTCGCGCAGGAACGGGGCGTCGGAGGTTCGAGGAGTTCAGTACGCGATGCCGACCACCTGCCTCACGGTCGCCGGGTCGTCCAGCAGGGCGAGGATCGCGTGGGCCAGGTCGGAGCGGGCGATCGTGCGTCCGCCGGGGACGTTGCCGCCGACGGCCAGCCGGTAGGTCCCGGTGAGAGGCTTGTCCAGCAGGCGGGGCGGCCGCATGACCGTCCAGTCGGTGTCGCCGGCGCGGACGGCCTCCTCCATCGCCCTCAGATCGGTGTAGACGTCCCGCAGGAATCTCTGGATCAGCGGGGTCATGATCCTGCGGTCGAGGAAGGGGTCGCCCTGCGGCGACGGGCCGACCGGGGCCGCGCTCACCGCGACGAAGCGGCGCACCCCGCAGATCTCCATGGCGGACAGGATCCCCCGCGTCGCCGGCGCGACGACGCCGTCCCGGGCGAGCTTCCTGCTGCGCGGGCCCAGACCCGAGATCACGGCGTCCCGTCCCTCCATCGCGGGACGCAACGACCGCGGGTCGGTCACGTCGGCCGTCACCACCCGCACGCCGGTGAGGTCGCCGGGCAACCGCGCGGGATCGCGCACCACCGCCGTCACCTCGTGCCCCGCCTCCAGCGCCTGTCGTACGACCTCCCGGCCCGTACCGCCCGTGGCTCCGCAAACGGTCAGCTTCATGGCGCCCTCCTGGTGGGTAAGTGCTCACTAACCACTAGAGTGAGTGCTCACCCACCCATTCGTCAACCGCGGGGAGCGCCCAGCATGAAGCCGACGCGGGTCCGGATCCTGGACGCGGCCGACCAGCTGATGCGGACCATCGGGCTGGCCCGCACCACCACCAAGGAGATCGCCCGCGCCGCGGGATGCTCGGAGGCCGCGCTCTACAAGCACTTCGACAGCAAGGAGGAGCTGTTCACGTTCGTCCTGAAGGAACGGCTGCCCCGGTTCGCCCCGCTCCTCGCCGAGTTGGAGAGCGGGGAGGCGGACGGGCGCGACGTCGAGGAGACCCTGGCCGAGATCGCCCGGCACGCCGTGGCGTTCTACGCGTCGACCTTCCCGATCGCCGCCTCCCTGTTCTCCGATCCGGCACTGCTGCGACGGCACGGCGAGGAGATGGACAGGCTCGACATGGGCCCGCACAGGCCGCTCGACTCCCTGGCCGCCTACCTGCGCGAGCAGCGTGCCGCCGGGCGCGTCCGCGCCGACGCCGACCCCGAGGCGGCGGCGGCCCTGTTCCTCGGGGCCTGTTTCCAGCGTGCCTTCCTGCAGGCCTTCAGCGGGGAGCGCCCGCCGTCGGGCCCGGCCGCCCGGCCGATCGGCGAGTTCGCCACCGCGCTGGCCAGGACCCTCCTGGACGGCGTCGGGGAGCCGGGGCCGCCCGCCGCCCGGCCGTGATCGCCGCCGGCCCGCGTTCGCGACGTACGGGCCGGCGGTGAGCGACGCGCAGGCCGGGCGGTGAGGCTAGAAGTCCATGTCGCCGCCGCCGGGCATGGCGGGGGCGGCTCCGGCCTTCTCGGGCTTCTCGGCGATGACGGCCTCG